>JAJVIF010000002.1:0-300000 GCA_022072165.1 bacterium
GACGGGGATCCCCGGTTCGGGTTCAACGGCCGGACGATGGGGAATGGCCTGGAGACGCCGCAGTGGAACCGGATCTGGGCGGGCGATGCCGTGTTCAAGAAGAACATGGAGACCCGCCGAACCCTCACCGCCTCCGGAGCTACCCCTGGCTCGACGGGGTTGCCGGATGTCCCGGATGGCCTGATCTACTCCTTCGGTGGTCGCCGGGCGTATGACTCCAGCGGCGAAGAGTTCACCGTGGCCGCCTACTGGCCAGGCAACTTTTTCTACCGCGCGCTCAACACCATCATCCCTGTCAACGCTGGCATCCGGTTCCTCCCGAATCCTTCTGGTTTCTACAACGGGAACTACGATCGGTACATGGTGGGCGGCTACGGCTCTATCCAGACCCTGGGGAAAGACGTCATCCGCCTGGAAGACACCTACGCGGATGGCTCGCCTGCGTTCTTCCGGAATCCCCCGCCCTTCCCCGAAATCGTGACCTCCACTGGCAACGGTTTTGCCTATCGCTGCAGCTTTACATACGCCACTGGTCGCGGGGGACTGCCAGCCGTGGCGGGTGGTGGCAACGCGGTCCTGGGCCCCTTCTATCCGGCAGATGGTGATCCCGATCTCGACCGGGACTTCATCTACGGCGCCCCGGATGGTCAGCCCGACGGCATCATCATCGTCCTGAGCCCGGGGGCTGAAAACAATGCTTTCTAAGCACGCCCCACACTCTGCTCACATCGCTGCTATCTCTCCCCAGTCTGGTTCGGAGGTGCTCCTCATGCGCCGCAACGGTTTCACCCTCGTGGAGCTGCTGGTGGTCATCACGATCATCGGCATCCTGGCGTCGATCGCGCTGCCGAACTACGCCAAAGCGAAAGACAAAGCCCGGGAAGCCGAGGCCAAAGCGAACCTCCACACTATCCAGACCGCGCTGGAACGGTATGCGACCGACCACAACGGGACTTTCCCGAAATACATCTTCGGTGGTGATGACAAAGGCTGGAATCCTGGTTCCGGCTGCACGGTCGTCACGGGGTTCTCGCATGGTGCGGGCCTCACACCGCCGTTTGATCCCCTGATCCACGGCGGGTATGTCAACAGCTACCCGAAGAATCCGTTCATGACCCCCGGCGACGGGAAAGGGACGATCATCCGCTGGATCGGCGAGCCTGGTCCCGACGGTGATGTTGGTCCTGGCACGGCAGACCCGCGCTTCGGCTACAACGCGGAAATCAGCGGCAACACCCTCGATGACCCCCGGTATCTGTGGGAGCTGCGTCCCGATGGCAGCTTCGGCTTGTCACGGATACAGTACATGCTCGGCCGGAACGCGGCGGGCTCGACTCAGTACCCCGCTGCCTCTTACTCCCCCATCAGCCCCTTTTACAGCATGGGGGGCTTTGCAGAGTGGGCACGTCCGGGCGCTGATGGCGCACAGGCGACCACCCCGGGCAATCGCGACAAGCTGCAGGTCGGCTGGTGGCCCGGTCAGTTCTTCTATCGCTCCAACGGCGACATCCTGATCCCCCAGACCTTGCTGATCGGGACCAGTTCGTCTGCGCCTGACATCCTCTGGCGGTACCGACTGACCTCGATCAACACCTACTTCCTCGGAGCCTATGGCTCGCTGCAGTCGAAGGGCCAGGATGTTATCCGTCTTACCGACCTGCGGACTGGTCCGCAGGCGGGGGCGTTCCCCATCAACAATCGCGGGGGATGGCAGGACAATGTCCGGTATCGCCCGCACCCCGACTACCCCTGGACCGGCAACGTGAATGATGCCTACGGCAACATCAAGTTCTCCGGCCCGGAGGTCTACGGTGGTGGGAGTTCCCAGGCGATGCCCTACTTCCCGCCGTGGGTCCCGAAGTCGCAGGACTTCATCTTCGGAGCCCCGGATGGGTACCAGGACGGCATCGTGATGACCCTGTCGTCGGGGTCTGATGGTGGGAACACCAACTATTAGTCAGGGCAGTGCTGCTGCCCAACCACCCCCCGGGAGTCCCGGGGGGTGATTGCTGCCCAAGGAGGCACACACGATGCGTCTGACAGGGATCACTCTCGTGCTCACCCTGCTGTTGGGGGTCCTCGGCCTGACCACGATGGCGTGTGCCGGCGGAGGAGCCGCGAAACCAGCCCAGGCCCAGACCGATGCCAGCGGCCGTCCTATCGTTTCCTGGGACAAGGCGATGGACTATGTGGGTCAGGATGTGGTGGTCGAAGGGATGGTGATCGCGGTGAAGGAAACCAAAGGCGCGATCTTCGTCAACTTCCACTCTGACTACAAGCACACGTTCTCTATCTTCGTCCCCGGCAGCAGCAAAGAGACCATCAAGTCCGGCATCAGCGGGTTCCCGCAGAGTGTTCAGGACAAGAAGGTCCGCATCCGCGGGACGGTGAAGAAGTACGAGAAGGACGGGGCGGTCAAGCCCGAGATTGAGCTGACCGATCCCACACAGCTCACCATCCTGTAGTGTTTCGACAGAAGCAAGGAGGCGGTTTCTCAATGCGGCCGCAAGTCACGACGATGCTGCGCGCTGGGCTCACCTGTATCTGCTCCAGCCTGCTCCTGATGGCCTGCTCCGGCGGGGCCAAGACATACAAGAACCAGTACGGCGCACCCTCCGTGGGCAAACCGGCCAGCGCTGGTGCTCCCAAGGGCTTCAGCGTACCTGCGGACTTGCTCCCACCCGGCGCGGAGCCGATGAAGACCGATGATGGTGTCTCCTCCCGCAACTACAGCGTCAACAAGACACCACAGGACCTGCGGGGCTTCTTCGAAGGGGCACTGAAAGGTGCCAGCATCGAAGCGACCCGGGAGGGGGAAAAGCTGACGATCACGGGTGGTGGCTGGGTCATCCAGGTCATCAGTGGAGGTGGCGAAGGCGAGAACGCCGTGTCGACCATTGTCTATGCTCGCGAAAAGGAACTGAAGTAGCCCATGCGTACGCTGTTGCTGAGCCTCTCGGCGAGCCTCGCCCTGATTCTGGCCCTTGGGTGTGCGGGAAACGCCAACGGGAGTCAGCAGCACAATGCCCAGGGCGGCGCAACCCCTTCCAAAAGCGCTGATGCCGCCGCCACCATCCCGGCGTCGATGCAGGTCCCGACCGGAACGCTGCCCAATCCGGCGGATCCGCTGGACAAAGGGTGGTTTACGTTCAGTTCCGTGGTCGATGGCGACACCTTCTGGGTCCTGGAAGCCCAGGAAAGTCTTCGCCTCCTCTGTATCGACTCCGAGGAAACCGTGAAGAGCGCCGATGACCGGGCTGCCAGTCAGCTCGATCAGCTCGACTGGGAACAGACAGTCGCCAAAGCCCGGGCCAGTCAGTTCCTGGAGACCCGACTGATTCCGAAAGCTGGCATCAACGCTGGAGACCTCGCCAACCGATGGCAGAAGTACACGGCCGACATGCGCAAAGGGGCAGGACGACCGGTTAAGTACGGCACCCCCTATGGCAATCTCGCGAAGGAATACGCGGTCTGGTTCTTCGATGAAGCCGATGCGTGGGACGGCAACAAAGACGGCAAAGTGATGGTCCGGCTGGAAATCGATGACATCAAGCGTCAGGTCGACATCTACGGCCGGTACCTGGTCTACTCCTTCGTGAAGGGACCAGACGGGAAGGAACTGAATTTCCATGTCGAACAGGTGCGGGTCGGCATGGCACCGTACTTCCCCAAGTATGGCCACTCCATTCGCTACAAGAAGGACTTCGAAGAGGCCCAGCGGGAGGCGCAGCAGGCGAAGCGGGGCATCTGGTCCGATGACTGGGGTCACTATCCGGATTACGACGAGCGGCTCGCCTGGTGGAACGAGCGGGGCGACACGCTCTATCACTTCGCGACCAACTACGGGCAAAACCCGGACTACTTCGATCTGGCCTCCCCCTCCGAGCTGGTCCGACTCCGGGATCGGGCTGGCGCTGCAGTGACAGTCTATGGGCTGATAGAGAGCATCCGTGGCCGGTCGGATCCCGCCACGATCACCCTGGCTACTGGGGATGACTCCATCAAGTTCCCGATCAGTGTCCCCTCGACGGTTGCTATCGCCACTGAAGACAAGCAGTGGAAAGAGCACTACGTCTACGCCAGGGGCACGATCATCGACAAAAACGGCAGCCTCCAGATGGAGGTCGCTGACGAATCCGGGATCTGGGTCGAACCGGCGCACCTGGCAGAGCTGTATGCCTCCGGGAAGAGCAAGGACTTCGGCGAACGGGAGATGGCGCAGGATGTCCTTCCTGCGAGCGACAAGGTCGCTTCTGCCCCGGCGGCCGACGTTCCGGAGATCACGACGGATCCGGAAACGGGTCTCAAGGTGATTCCCTGGCAGCGGGCGGAAGAATTCGAGAACCAGGGCGAATTCATCGTCGAGGGCGTGGTGCACTCCGCGAAGATTGCGGGGAAGGTCGCCTTCATCAACTTCCACGCCGACTTCAAGAACACCTTCAGCATCTTTATTCCTCCCACCAGCCTCGGCGCGTTTTCCAACAAGTTTGCCGGATTCCCAGATGACCTCATCGGGAAAAAGGTCCGGATCCGGGGCACCATCATCCACTTCGACAAGAACGGCCAGGACAAGCCTGAGATCGTCGCGGAAGACCCGGCGAAACTCACCGTTCTGAAGTAGCATCCCCAACCACCCTGACTCTGGAGTCGTTCCCATGCGCACGCCCCTGCTCCTGACCCTCAGCCTGAGCCTGCTTCTGACCGCAGTCGGTTGCCCGCCCGCTCCGCCGAAGGAGATCCCGGCTCCATCGAATGGTGGATCTGCTTCAGGCGACAGCGGTAACAGTGGTGCGCCGCAGTCGGGAGGTGAGACCAGCAGTGAGACCCCGCCGCAGCCGATCAGGATGGGCCTGACCCCCGCTGAAGGGGGCTCGGAGCTGCAGGAGTCTGCACGACAGCTGGAGGCGTATCTGGAGAAGGAAACCGGGCTCGATTTCCAGGTGGATGTCCCGCAGGACTACGGGGCACTGATTGAATCGATGCGCTATGACCAGGTGCAGTTCGGGGCCCTCGCCCCCCTGTCGTTTGTGAAGGCCGAGAACGAAGCCGGTGCCCGGGTGCTGCTGAAGTCGGTCCGGAAGACCGGTCCCTGGTACTACAGCGCCATCATCACGCTGAAGAAGTACGGCTACACCTCCATCGAAGACCTGCGCGGCAAGAAGATGGCCTTCGGCGAGCCGCTCTCCACGGCCGGCACGATCTTCCCCAAGGCAGGACTCATCAAGGCCGGTATCGATCCCTCCACTTTCTTTGCCGAAGCCAACAATGTGGGGAACCACGAAGTGGTTGTGAATGCGGTCCTGAACGGCGACTATGACGCCGGGGCGACCTTCTGCAACTCACCGGAAGGCGAAGGCGGGGGCTGGGCGCAGTTCCTGCCCGAGCGGGCTGATGAGTTCCAGATTCTCTGGGTCTCCGAGAAAATCCCGGCGGACACCATCTCCGTGAAAGACACCTTCCAGGAGAAGTACCCGGTGACGACCCAGAAAGTGCAGGAGGCCCTCCTGCGCCTCAATGACACCCCGGAAGGCAAGAAGATGCTCACCGACCTGTACCGCATCGATGGGCTGGTCGAGGCGGAGAGCAGCGACTACGACATCGTGCGCGAAGCCGCAAAGCTCGTCGATCTGCCCATCAAGTAAGCAGGACCGCGCACCACTCCATGCCCGCTTCGGAACCGACCGCGACTGCTCCGGCACCGGCCCCTGCACAGGTGCCCGGTCATTCGGTTGTGCCGGGATCCGGGGCAGGGGCGATCACAATTTCCCATCTGAACAAGTACTACGCCGATGGGACCCATGCGCTGAAGGACATTTCGTTTACGCTCCCATCAGGTCGCTTTGTCGCCATCATCGGGTCCTCCGGCGCGGGAAAGTCGACTCTCCTGCGCTGCATTAATCGCCTGATTGACCCCACCGATGGGCAGATCCTGCTGGGTGGACGGGACCTGATGTCCCTGTCGGGGCAGGAGCTGGTGAGGGCGCGCCGTGAGATCGGCTTCATCTTCCAGCAGCACAACCTGGTCCGTCGCCTGACGGTGCTGGAAAACGTCCTGACCGGGCGGATCGGCTTTCATCCGCTCTGGCGAAATGCGCTCGGCTGGTTTCCGGAAGCCGACATTCGTCGCTGTGCCGAGATCGTCGACCATGTCGGGCTGCTCGAGAAGCTCTACACCCGGGCGGATGCCCTCTCCGGCGGACAGCAGCAGCGGGTCGCGATTGCCCGGGCTCTGGCGCAGGAGCCCACCCTGTTCCTGGCAGATGAGCCGACAGCGAGCCTGGATCCCAAGCTCTCTCATAGCATTCTGGGGCTCCTCAAACAGATTAATCAGGAGCAGGGCCTGACGATTCTCATCAACCTGCACGACCTCGCGCTGGCGAGTCAGTACGCCGACTGGGTGCTGGGATTCCGGAAAGGAGCGCTGGTGTTCGACGATTCGGTCGAGGCCCTCACGCCTGAGGCAATCGAAGATATCTACAGCGCGCCGGTGGAGTAGCCGATGGCCACACAAACCCTCCCACCGCCCGGAGATGTCCTGCAGCGCGCGCCGAAGCGTCCTGACTACCGACTCCAGTACACCATCGCCATGCTCATCATGGTGGTGATCTACGCCTGGTCGTTCAATGCGGTCCGGTTCGACCCCATGAAACTCTGGTCCAACCGGGCGAACATGGCAGACTACATCAAGCGGGGGATGCCACCGACCGGGTTCCCGCGCTTTGTTGTCGTGGACCCCTCCACCGCCGGGCCGCTGCTGGAGGAGATTCCGCCGCCGCCGGAAGCTTACTCCGAGTCGATGCGCCTCGAGTACTACTACGAGCGGGGACAGTTCGCAAAA
Source organism: bacterium (assembly GCA_022072165.1). Lineage (NCBI taxonomy): Bacteria > bacterium. The sequence continues at coordinate 6,839 of JAJVIF010000002.1, forward strand.
GCGATTCCCTGGGGGAGCAGCCAGGAGCTCCGTGTCTATGGCATGACTGGCAAGGACGTGAAGTTTTTACGGGAGGTCTTTTGGGCGACCCTGGTCACCATCCAGCTCGCCCTCATCGGGACCACCATCGCGACGATTCTCACGCTGCCGCTCACCTTCTTCGCTGCAAAAAACACGGCACCGGGCTGGCTGGTGAGCGTCACCCGGTTCCTGTTCAACGCTGACCGGTCCATCGATGCCCTCATCATCGCCATCATTTTTGTAACCGCCGTAGGGCCAGGTCCCTTTGCCGGGACGCTGGCCATCATCATTCACAGCATCGGCAACCTCGGGAAGATGTTTGCGGAGGCCGTGGAGGAGATCGATCACGGTCAGGTGGAAGCGCTGGAAGCGGTGGGGGCAACCGGGACGGAGGTCATCCGCTGGGCGATCATTCCCCAGGTCCTCCCCCTGTGGATCACCTACTTCCTCTTCCGCTTTGAGTTGAATGTCCGTGTCTCTGTGGTGCTGGGGCTGGTGGGAGCTGGCGGTATCGGCGCCCTGCTGAATCAGTGGAAAGGGGTCGACAACCAGAAGATGTTCGCCATCGTGCTGGTGATCATGGTGCTGGTCATGGTGATCGACGACCTCTCCAATCGCCTGCGGTCCCGGGTGCATTAGTCGGCTGCATCGCGAGGCGGCCATCGGTATCATCCGGACATGCGAAGCTTCCCCGCTCTGTTCCTGCTGCTGTGTGCCATGAGCCTGCTGCCGGTTACTCCGGGCTGGGCGAATCCCCAGCTACCGGCGGGTCTGACGCTGCACGACCTGCTGATTCATGCGCCATCGGCGTCACCCGGACGCACTGCGCTCCACACGGACCCCATCGAACATGCGCTGGTCACCGGCACCTGGAGCACGCCTCAGGCCGGGGTCGATGGCTGGGAGGTCCTGGCTCCGCGCAAAGACTGGGCCTACGAGCATGAATGGCTCTCCGGAGGATGGGCGTCCTGGCAGATTGAGTCGCCGGTGTCACAGGTCCTGCTCCTGGAAGCCAAGGGACATCTGGCGGCCTATGTGAATGGGGAAATCCGGATGGGGGATGTCTACAGCACGGGGTATGTCCGACTCCCGGTACAGCTTCACGCCGGCACGAACGAATTCCTCTTTCTGGCCGGACGTGGACATCTGCATCCGATGCTGACGGTGCCAGACGCGCCCGTGATGATCAATGAGCGGGATCTCACACTCCCGCACTGGAATCCTCAGGATCGCCCGGAGAAAATCCTGTTAGGGGTTCCGGTGATCAATGCCCAGACCCGCAGTCTGGCACCGAATCAGGACTATGCGCTGGTCGTGACCTCGTCGCTGTTCACGGTCCCCCTGGCAACTGTCCCCCTGGGGATGCCCGCGCTGATCAGTCGCAAGCTCCCGGTGGAGTTTCCGACACCACCCGCGGAGATCACGACCGATTTCCCTCTCACGCTATCAATCGTACGGGGCGACGAGGTCCTGTTTTCCCACGACCTCGTGCTCCCCATCGCGCAGGAGAACGAACCGTACCGGGTGACCTTCAAGAGCACCATCGATGACTCCGTGCAGTACTACGCGGTCCGCCCCCAGGTCGGCGGTGATACGGGGGATCCGGGAGCCATTGTCCTGTCGCTCCACGGTGCGAGCGTCGAAGCACTCGGACAGGCGCAGGCGTATGGCCCCCAGGACTGGGCGACGATCGTCTGCCCGACCAATCGCCGTCCCTTCGGCTTCGACTGGGAAGACTGGGGTCGTCTGGATGCCCTGGAAGTACTGCGCCATGCCCGGCAACGTTTCGGCATGGATGCGCCCCTCTATCTCACCGGACATTCCATGGGTGGGCATGGCACCTGGTATCTGGCGGCCACCGCCAGCGCCCCCTTCCGGGGGGTCGGCCCCTCGGCGGGCTGGGAGAGCTTTTACACCTACGGCGGGAAACCCAGAATTGAGACGATGGACCCCATCCGTGAGCGGATCGAGCGGGCCTCCAACCAGTCGGAGACGCCACTGTTGCTGAGCAATCTGCTGCAGTACCCCATCTATGTGCTGCATGGTGCTGACGACGATAACGTGCCGGTGGAACAGGCCCGGGGGATGGTGGAAAAACTCCGGGCGGCGGGGCATTCCCGACTCATGGTCCATGAGGAACCGGGGGTCGGGCACTGGTGGGATCACGATCCCAGGCCTGGCGCTGACTGCGTCGACTGGCAGCCGATGTGGGACTTCATGCGCAACCAACCGTCGCCGGAGACCAACAGCACTGACATCACAGTTGTGAACCCCGCCCTGGGACCAGCAGGGGAAATCGTTATTGAGCAGCAGATCGTCCCGTTAATGCCAAGCCGCGTGCAGGGGTCCTGGGATGCCGGGCGGACCTCCTGGACAGGTACGACCAGCAATGTGGCCGGTCTGAGTTTTGAGACATCATCGGCTGAAGTGCTGACGCAGGTCGCGATCGATGGCTCCTTCCTGATGCTTCCTCCGAGCACGACACATTTCCTGACTCGCGGCACCGATGGCTGGCGAGTCACCGTACCGGAGTCGGACCGTATCAAGTGGCATCGACGCTCCGGACCGTTCAAACAGGCGTTCAACAATCGCTTCGTGCTCGTGTACAGCACCGGCGGAACCCCGGAAGAGAACGCGGCGTCATTCGCCAGAGCGCGATACGACCTGGAGCAATGGTGGGTCCGTGGGAATGGCGATGCGCCGCTGATCGCGGATGGGGCGTATATCCCCGATGCCTGGCCGGAGCACTCCGTAATTCTCTACGGCAACGCGGAGACAAATCGCGCATGGGATCTCTTGCTCGGGGATGCGCCGATTCGGGTCACCCGGGAGACCCTGCAGCTGGGAGATCAGCGCATCACAGGCGCAGACATCGGGGGGCTCTTCTGCTGGCCTCGTCCGGATGCTGCTCATGCGCTGGTGGGGGTCGTGACAGGCACCGGACCGCAGGGGCTGCGGCTCACGGAGCGGATGCGGTACTTCAATGCCGGAGTCCATTTCCCGGACTACTGTTTCCTCACCCCGGAGAATCTGCTGGACACCGAAACGGGGATCGTCGCGGCCGGGTACTTCGGCAACGACTGGAGTCTGGCAACTGGCGATCCGGCGCTATCCTCCGACTAGAGAGTGCGCTGCGCCTGATACTCCTTCATCCCTTCCAGCCAGGCTAAAGGGGCCCGGACCGATCCCATTTTGATGGGGTTGTAGTAGGTGCCATGGCAGTCCGCGCCGGCGGTGGGGAAAAGGTCGAGGGCGAGATGCAGATCCCAGAACTTCGCCCGTTTCTCATCGTTGTGCCGGATGTGCAGGACTTCGATGCCATCCAGGCCCCAGGCTTTGAACTGACGGAAGTCTTCCTCGCCGAGGTCGGCTTTATCGGACCACGATCCCGGATGCGCACAGACCGCGACACCCCCAGCGGCGTGGATGTAGTGAATCGCCTCTTCGACGGTCATATCGGAGACCTGGACATAGGCTTCGCCAGTGTTGCCGATGAACTGGTCGGTGAAGGCCTGCTGCATGGTCTCGATGTATCCCAGCATTTGTAGCGCTTTGGCGATGTGCGGCCGCCCATAGAACTTTGATTCCGCATCAGGCATATGGGCCAGGACATCCTCGAAAGTGATGGGATACCCCATGCGGGTGAGGTTGGCGAGCATCCCCAGCAGGGCTTGTTTGCGATTCTGCTCCTGGCGGGCAATCAGAGGGTGCAGTGCTGGTGAGGTGTGGTCGATGAGGTGCCCCAGGATGTGGGTCTCGATCCCGCGATAAAAGGTCGTGACCTCGATGGCGGGGATCACCTCGACCCCCAGCTCATGGCCCAGCGCGGTACAGATATCGATGCTGGCAACCCCATCATGGTCGCTGATCGCCAGGGCACTGAGCTGGCGTTCGGCGGCGTTGCGTATCGCCCGCTCAGGGGAGGACCGACCATCGGACGCGGTGGTATGTGAATGAAAGTCCACGGTCGGGCCGGTCAGCTGGTCCTGGTAGGGGTAGGAGAATCCGAAGCGGTCGCGGGTGTCGAGTGCCATACCAGCATCGTACCTGTCTGCGGCGAAAAAGTGCTCCGGCTTTCATCCAGCGGGGAAAAATCTGCATCTCAATAGATGTACCCACCAGTGGACCGCACTGGGGGCACTCCTGGGGGCTGCCCGGAACCGGGCAGGGAGGTCACGTCGGTGGATCTGTGGTGGAGCGTCACGATTGTGGTCATCGCGACAGCATTTCTGTCCGCCTGGGTGATGCAGTTGGTCCATGCCCAGCGTCTGCGCCGGATGATGGAAGGGCAGCGACGGCATTACCAGCCGATTAAAGATGATCTCTGGTGGCGACAGTAGCTGGTTCTGACGGCCGCGAGGGTCGGCTCTATACTCCCTTTTTATGAAGAACCGATGGGACCCATCCAGCGCACCAGTCGAGGGCGGCCTCCCGCTGCTCGTCTATGTCACCCGCCTCCTGGGGGCGGAAGAAAATCTGGTGTTGCATGGCGGGGGGAATACTTCGGCGAAGTTCACGGAAGCCGATCTGCGGGGGCGTTCGGTCCGGGTGCTCCGGATTAAGGGGAGCGGCTGGGACCTGAAGACCATCGAGGCTGCTGGCTTCGCCCCCTGCCGTCAGGAAGACCTGGAGCCCTTGCTGGACCAGACAGAGGAGCTGGATGACGCCGGGATGGTGGACTATGTCGCGGCCACTCTGCTGGACCCCAAAGCGCCCCGGCCCTCCATAGAGACCCTGCTCCATGCGTTTGTGCCACAGGACTGGATTCTGCATTCCCACAGCGATGCGATTTTGACACTCACGAACAGCGCCGGTCGGGAGAGTACGGTCCGCGAGGCCCTGGGAGATGACGTCGCGATTGTCGGGTACCGTCGACCGGGCCACCGGCTGTCGCAGGATGTCGGGCAGGCGTACCGCTCGCACCCCAACAGCTGGGGGGTCGTGCTGATGAATCATGGGCTGGTGACCTGGGGTGCGACCGCCCAGGAGGCGTACGACCGACATATCGCGTTAGTGACCCGTGCCGAGGAGTATTTGCAACAGCGCTCGGCGTTTATCCCTGTGGAACAAACCCGCGCTGATGGCGAACTGCATTTTCCCTCCCTCAACGCCATGCGGGCCTTAGCGCCGCGACTGCGGGGGCTGCTGAGCCGTCGCGAGCACATGGTGCTGCACCTGGAGGCATCGGAACTCATCGGGCGCTTCACCGACGATCCCGAAGTGGAGTCGTATTCCCAACAGGGGACCGCGACCCCAGATCACCTGCTGTTCACCAAGCGCGTGCCGTTGCTGATTCCCCGGGGTGCCTCCGAAAACCCCCAGTTGCTGGCTGATGCGCTGGAGCGGTATACCGAGCGCTACGCGGCGGAGTATCAGCAGTCCGCCACGGGCGAGTTCGATATGCTCGATCCGCATCCCCGGGTGATCCTGGCGGGGGGGGTCGGCTGTATGGTGACAGTCGGACGCAATGTGAAAGAAGCCCGTCGCATCGCCGACATCTACCGCCACACGATGCCGATCATCCTGGGGGCGGAGCACCTCGGGGGGTATCGCAGTCTCGCTCCAGCCGATGCCCATCATGCGGAGTACTGGCCACTGGAGCTTTACAAGCGGACCCTCGCGCCGAAACCGGTGGAGCTCGAAGGGCACATCGCCCTGGTCACCGGAGCAGGTTCTGGAATTGGGAAGGCAATCGCATTGCGGCTGGCGCAGGCGGGCGCCCATGTCAGTTGCTGTGATCTTGATGCCACCGCAGCACGTCTGACAGCAGCCGAGATCAATCAGCGACACGGCACCGGACGTGCCCTCGGCATCACCTGCGATGTCGGCGACGAGTCACAGGTGATCGCGGCGGTCGACCGGACCGTCCTCGAATGGGGCGGCCTCGACATCGTCATTTCCAACGCCGGTGTCATTGTGGCAGGGGAGATCGCGGACCTCACGCTGGCAAACTGGGAGCGGGCGTTCCGGGTCAACGCCACTGGTCACTTCCTGGTCTGTCGGGAAGCCCTCAAAGTCTTCCGGGAGCAGGGGCTGGGAGGGAGCATTGTTCTCAATTGCTCCAAGAACGTCCCCCTGCCGGGGGGCGGATTCGGCGCGTACTCGGCCAGCAAGGCCGCTGAGACGCAGTTGGGCCGGATTCTCGCCATCGAAGGTGCGCCGCTGGGCGTACGGGTCAACATGCTCCATCCGGATGGGATCTTCGCCGGGTCGCAGCTCTGGAATGCCGAGATCCGCCAGCAGCGGGCGGAAGCCTATGGGGTCGCGCCCGAGGAGTTGCCGGAGTTTTATCGACAGCGCAATCTCCTCCGGGTCGGGGTGACGCCGGAAGATGTGGCGGAGGCTGCCCTCTTCTTTGTCAGCCCCCGGTCCCGGGCGACCACCGGCGGGGTGCTGACAGTCGATGGCGGGCTCCCAGGCGCTTTCTCCCGCTGATCGCTGCCGCCCGCCAGTCAGGTCGGGGCATAATCGCTCTATGCGCCTACCGCTCATGCTCAGCCTCGGCTGTCTGCTTCTTGCTCTGACCGGGTGCCCTGCTTCCACGAAGAATGCGTCTGCCGGGGCGAAGACCCAACAGCATCAGACCGCCTGGGAGCTGTTTGGAGCGCATCGGGATGCCCTGCCCCGCATGGCGACCACCATGCCCCTCCCGATGGAGGAGAAATACTGGACCTATTCCGCCACCCTCGCCTACCCCGATGCTGCGGCTTGTAAAACGGAACTCGCGACTGACTTAGCCGATGTGCCCCTCGGTGATATGGCTCATCGGGCGACGCTGCTGCAAACTCGGCTGCAACAATCCGCCGTTGCGGAGGTCCGGGCGGTAGTCGAGGCGCATCTGAAAGCCCTGCTGGATGGATCGGATCCGAGCGAAGACCTGCCGCCAGTGCAAGCGCTGGCAGCGTATGTGGCGGCCTACTTCAGTGAGAGCGAAACAGAAGCGCTTTTGCGGGAGAGTCGGGTCTACGACTCGCTGGCCACGACGATCCCCATCGAGCGGACTGACATTCCCTATGAGGACTTTGTCCGCGCACAGCTGGACTTCCGTCGGCTGCAGCTCGCCAACAGCCTGGTGCGACAGGCGGGACTGAAATCTCTGATGCCTGCGATTCGGCATTACATCGGGGCGGAACACAGCACCGCGGTTCGACTGGAGGCCGCCAGGACCCTCTATGCCCTGGGGGATACCGACCAGCGCGCGCTGCTCCTCTTTCTCGGATTCGGCAATGCCGACAGCATCCCGCTCTATGGCTGGCCCACTTATGCCTTTCTCGCCGAAGCCAGAGATGCCGCGCTCTATGACACGCTTCGGGAGCGAGCTCTGGCGGCGGTTGGCGCAGAGCGAGGGCAGTATCTGGTGCATCTCTCACGCTATGGCAAAGCGGAAGATCTCGCGCTGGTGACCGACTGGATCAGGACCGGCCTGCCGCGTCTACCAGAGCAGCGAATCGCTCCAGAAGGTGAACCGGTCATTAATCCAACGACCTGGTCTCCGGACCGACGGATCACCATTGAGCTCGTGCAGGATGGTCGGGTAGATCCGCCGACAGTCAACCCACATGGCGGGGGGGATCCCCATCACGATCTCCTCGACCCCGAGGAAATGTCAGCGCTGTTCGGCTACGAGGTCGATGATGTCAACACCGCCATGCGGATTCGGTTGCTGCAGTACTTCGATGCCGACGCTGTCCGCCCGATGCTCCACGAAACGCTGCTCAAGGGGGGGCCAGCTGTGAGAGTCGCGACGGGGGAACTGCTGACCACCCTGGGAAACCAGGAGACACTGGACCTGATTCCGCTGGTCTGGACAGAGGAGTCCGATGGCTTGGTGCTGGCGGAGATGGCCTATACCTGGCTCATGATCGAGCGTCGGGTAAGCGTCCCCTCACAGGAATGACCGCGAACAAATGAGTCGGACCCCCAGGTTGCCCTGGAGGCCCGGATCTCCGTGCTGTGCGGTGCAGAATTCTGGGGGCCGGCGGACTTTAGTCTCCGCCGCCGCCACTCCCCTGGGCGACAGGGGTCACATTGGAGAGCTGACAGGTCTGGGTCCAGCTGGCGTTGCGGTCATAGGGGTTCCGCCAATGGATCACGAGATACCCCTGCAGGGTGTTATCAACGACACCAGTGATGACCGCCTCGACATACTCCATTTCCCGGGCATTGGGAACACCGGGCATGATGACCGGCCCAATCGGGATGTCGCCACCTTTCACATCCTGGAACATGTGCAGATGGGCTGTGCCGGTGTCCCAGGTTCCGTGCGTGGTGGCATCGAGGCGAATGTAGACATCCCAGATGTTCAGCGCGATGGGGATCAGTTCGCTGATGATCACGACACCATTGACTTCATAACCAGTTTGCGTCAGCTCGAAGTCGATGTTCCAGCTGTTGAGCGCAGGTTCCACCGGATCGAAGCTGATCAGCTTGCCGAACCACTTGCCGTTCAGGCCCTGGATCGCCGCCTCACGGGGAGCCGGGTCCCCTTCGCGCTCCGGGGCAGCGATGAGCGGCGCGGAAGCCAGGTCTGGGGTGATCACCTCAGGCGCCGGTTCTGTCGCCACAGGAGTCGCGGTGCCGCAACCGGCAACGAGGAGTGCCGTCGCACACAGGCTCAGGGCGGTCAGAGCAAAGGAGCGGGTGCCCATCGGGGACCTCCGGATGCAATCGGGCGACTGACCTCAAGAGATGCAGGCGCTTTTGAACCATCCCTAAAGTCCGCAATCGGCTGGGAGCGTTCTGAATCGGTTCTGTGGCCAACTTAATCAGGCTGGAATTCAATGTGATTCAGAGTCGTTGAAGACCCCGAAGAATCACCAGTCGGAGTCTCACTTACGCGCTCCACCACTGTCGGACTCTGCCCACCAGTCGAGCAGCGCACGTCCTGTGGCATCGTCACGACTCACCCCGATCAGCGCTCGCAGCACCGAGAGGTCGGCCTCATGCACGGGCGGCTCGGCGGTGGGCCAGCACGGGTCGACAAGCTCCACCAGTGTCGCGGAGTCACGCGGCGGATAGACACGGGCATTGCCTATGGGGTCGCGCACTGCCCCGACAGTCGCAATGACCCGTGTCGCTACCTCAAAGAGGAGCCCATCCCCCCAGGGGGAGTCGTCATACCACGGCGCACCGACTGGTGTGGCGTAAGGCAAATGGAGCAGCGCCAGGTCGACCGGAAGCGGTGTCACCTGGAGGAGAGTCGCGGTCTCCTTGAGCCAGGGATTGAGGGCAGGGAGGTCCGTTCCGACTCCGGTGAGGGTGGTCACGACCTCTCCCGGTCGCGCTCCCAGGGCCTGGCAAAGGATCCCGGTGTCCCAGACTGGTGCGGTCAGCGAACAGGCCTGCAGTCGCGCCTGGACTCCGGGGCTGATGGTCGCAAGCCCCTCTACTCCCTGGAACGGCGCATGGAGTGTTCGCACTCCCGGCCAAAGGGCCAGAGCCAGGTCCAGGTCCACCGATCCTGACAGGCAGACCAGTGTGTCCGGGGACCAGTCGGGCTGCGCTGCGGCCAGAGTCCGGAGCAGGCGCAAGGGCTTCCGGTGATTGACAAACCCACCAATGGCGACAGTCCGGCAGCCTGACAGATCGAGCTGCGTCAGGATGGTGAGCGGCGCGAGGGGAGTCACGGGGAGTCACGATACAGGTAAAGCGTCTGTTCGTAGAGGGGGTAATCGTGCCGGAGTACGGCACGTCGGGTGAGGGAAAGCCCCAGCTTCAGGAGCTGGCCCGGATCGTAATAGAAGAGATGCGGCTCTTCGAAGTCGACCTGGGTGGTCAGGCAGTCAATCGCTACGCCAATGTTACAGATGTCATACATTGCCTTGAGAGCCGTTTTGAACAGGCTCCAGTTTGAATTGTCCGCATAGCGATTGTTAAAGACCTGTGACGCCACCACAAAGTCATGACGCTCCTGCTGGCGCAGGGCCACGCAGTCATCGCGGAACAGATCCGCCTCTATGAAGGAGTAGCGGTCTGCTGCCCTGCTCCAGGCAGCCTGGCAATGGGCGATGAACTCCGGGACAAAATCGAGGCCGGTGTACCGGATGCCGAGCCCTGCCTCCTCGGCTCCTGCGAGAAAATGCCCCAATCCACAGCCAACATCGAGGACCGACTGGCCATCAGCGATGCCGATTTCGCGCAGGATCTGGTGACGGAGTCTCTGCTTCCCTTCGGACCCGCTTGCCAGGGCGGCGACAGTGGGACCGTGGGTAGCAAAGCGTTGCTGGTACCGCTGGAGAATAAGCTGCCGTTCATCTCGCAGGGGTAAGGCGGGCGACGGGGTAGACACAACGGGCTCCCTGACGAAAAGTGCGCCGGATCTGGTGGCTTGCGAGGCGTTGGCCCGGTCCGGTCAGCGTGATAAGCTAGCAGTGCCTATCCGTACACGACGTCTGCGTAGCTCCTGCGCCTGCCTGCCCAACCTGCCAATGGGGTCGATCCCTGCCGCCAGGGACTGCCATCGCCCCGCCCATTGCTATCGGCACCCCGCTGCCTCGCTGAAGTCAGTCTGAATGGCTGTCGCGTGGTATGGAGCGTCACTGAGACGGCATCCATATGGGGAGAGTCCCTGTCTGGAGAACCCCGTAGACGGCCTCGCACCCGTCTGCGGCCAAGGAGCAAGTCGCACATGATCGGAAACACCCTCGGTATCGCGCCACGGACGGCGCTCTCTCTGGTCGTCGGGCTGGTCGCCCTGGGGAGTCTGGCCTGCACCAGCGGGCGCTCGCCCATGCTGCCAGGTACCCCGGATGGCAAAGCCCCCGCCGCGATGAATCCTGCGGACCTCCCGGTCCTGGTGTCATCGGTGGCCCCTGACGGTTCGCCGCTGGCTGCCAGTCAGGCGATCGGCGCCTATGACATCCAGCTTGATCTGGAGTCAATGCAGGCGACCCTCGCCCCCCGGATGCGGTCCGCCCAGGCGGGGGATCCCAGCCGTTTCGACGCGGTCGGCGACTCCCTGATCGTGGATGTGACGGAGTTTTTCAATCGCAATCCCTGCGGCAACTGCCTCCGCGTCGATGGCTTGGGCATCAACGGTGCGGGGGAGGTCCTGCTGACTGTCGGGGTGCGGCATCCGTTCGACATTCCGAGCGCGCTCGCCGAGCCTGAAAAGCGGCGCTTCGATCTGCATGTCTTTGATGTCGCCGGCGTGCTCCTCGCGGCTGGCACCCAGGAGATTGTCCCCGGCTTCAATGTCGATCCCCGGGTCGTCGTGAATCCTGAGGGGTACACCAGCCAGGTCAATTCCATCGCACTGCAGTACTTCCCTGGACTCACGGCGGTGGCGCATCCCTACAAGATTCTGTCGCTGGATAATGAAGTCGGGAACTACGACCCGTCGCAGTCCACCGGCTGGGTCCGGCTGGATGAGCCGCGGGGTCACAACGTGTTGCCTATGGGCTCTACCTATCGGACCACGACCTACCGCCTTCGCCTTCCCGGCGGCACCTCCCAGATCAATTTTGGGTATGTACTGACCGCTTCCTACGGTTTCTCGGCCCAGGGCAAGGGGACTGCTCTGGGGCAGCGTGCCCAGCCTCGGTACTTCCTGCCGGAGTTCCATCGCAAGGAAGCCTGGAAGATCGAGACCTCGGTCGTGAACAATTTCCTGGTGGACAACAACCCGGCGTCTTCCTGCGAAGTGCAGGTGCGAGTCTGGGACTGGCAGCATGCCGCCGCCACGATGGCTGATCCGTTCGACCCGGCCACCAGTCCCAAGGATCAGGTGACTCGCTCCTCGAAGATCGACCGCATCGAGCTGCAGGTCCCGGACCTGGTCAACAGCCTGAATCCCAAGACCGCTGCCGATTTCTCGGGGACCGGCCTCTACAACGATCCGGTCACCACCACGTTCTTTGTGGTGAATGCCAACCTCGCCGGCCTCGGGGTCCACTGGGGCCTGGTGACGGTTGTCGACGAACTTGATGCCAGCACGGAGGAACCGCAGTGGCTGCTGAAGCGGCCGACGGACGCCAATCCTTTCCCGAACTTCAGTTCAGAAGCGCCGATTTACCGCACCTACCGCCCATTCATCGTGCCCCTCACCAACGGCAACAATCAGCCAGTCGCCAGCTTCACTTCGGGCCCCTTCGTGGTCACCGAGGAAGAGAGCCGCGTGATTTCGGGCTGCGCCTCCTCGGATCCTGACACCGGGCTGGGTCCCTTTGGCGACATCGTGCAGTACGAGTGGGACCTCGACTGGAACGGTGTCGCGGAAGACTTCAATCCGCAGCATGTCTCAGCCGCGTGCGCCGTGAACTTCACCTTCGGTGAGCCTGGCGACTATCTGATGGGGCTGCGGGTCACCGACGGTGGCGACCCGGCGCTGACCTCGGATCCGGTGGGCCTTTCCTACACCGTCCTCGAGAGCGACCCACCGATCGCCACGATCTCATCCCCCACCTTTGGATTTATCCCCGCGGGGACGGTCCTCTCCTTCGAGGCGTCTGGTGTAGATCCCGATGCGGGCAATGGTCCGGCAGGAGACCTGATCGATGTCGCCTGGGACTTTGAGTGGGATGGCATCGAGGCGAACTTCGTCCCGGATGTCACAGTCCCTTATGGCACCACGGTCAACCACGCCTATCTGACGACCGGTGCGAAGACTGCTGGTGTCCGGATTCGTGATGGCGCACTTCCGCGCAAGGCGGGCTTCGATCAGGTCACGCTGAATATCACGCCTGCGCCAGCTCCTCCGCCAACCCCGGTGGGCAATGTCACCCTGAGCCTGACCCGGGGGAGCGCCAACGGTGGTTTGCCGAACAGCTTCCGCCCGAACACGATCACCCTCGACTGGGCGGATGTGTCAGGTGAAGCGGAGTACGCGATCTACGCTGACTACTCCCCCTATGGCACCGGCGAGTTGCTGGACGACCTGGTGATCGTGACGATCCTGCCGGCGAACAGCATCACCTACAGCTTCTCAGTCCCCGCGAACCGGCAGCTGGCCGCGACCTATGTGGTCCGTGCCCGGAGCGTGGCGAACAACGTCCTCAGCGAGACCGCGAATTCTCAGCCCGCCTTTATCGAGCTGGACAGCTTCGAGCCTGGCTCTTCAGACTGGATCATCGGTAACGAAGATCCGCTGGCGACGCTGGGTGGCAACATCCTGGAGACCGACAAAGTGAACACGGGCCAGGGGTCCATCACCTCGCAGTTCTCCAGTGGCACCGTCGGCTTCCTGCAGGACTTCGGCTCAGACTCGGAGACCCGCTGGAGCGCTCTGGTGTCGCCCCGTCTGCCGGACTTCCCGAACATCGCGACGGAAGTCCAGGTGGTCCGGATCGAAGCGGTGCACCGCGGTTCTGGCTGGCCCTGCAATGGTATCTCCCAGGCGCAGTATGTCTTTGGGATCGCCAACACCCCGCCGACCGTAGACGCCGGCAACTCCAATACCGGCGTGAACTCGGTGGGGCGCTCCTATGGTCGCACGAGTCCCACACCTGTGCAGGATGGCTTCCGCGCCACCAACGCCTTCCTCGAAGGCACGGACTACAACGTCCGGGTGGGTGGCACCGGTCCTGGCGCTCCCTGCGACGACTTTGAAAACGATGTCCAGGCAAAAGGGATCGGTCCCTTCGCGGGTGCGCCGATGGTGATTCGCCAGGCAGCGGGCGGCGATGCCGCGCGACGTGGCTTCGCCTGGGCCGGTGCGGTGGTCGGGGCAGTCGCCCAAGCCGACTGGCTCTACAGCGCTTTCGACCTCACCGCCGACTACAAGACCAGCACGACCCCTCCCTTCCGCCATGCGGGTGTGGCGATTGTCAGTACCGCGAACACCACGCAGACTGGCATCCTGGCGGATCTCAACTTCGATGACTTCGCGGTCATCATCTACTAGGCATCAACGACAGACACTGCGACCGATCACGCAGTGGTGCGAGGGCCGCTCCTGGACTCAGGAGCGGTCTTTTCTTTTCCTGATCGCTGACGCCGATGGAGGCCAACACCAGTCGCAGGCATACTGTCAGGTCTATGACGGAACACCCGGGCACCGGAACTCCCAGCCAGCCACCCGCAGTCGCGTTTGCCCCGCCAGCGGCCGACTGGCAGACCCGCTTTGATCAGGCGGCGATGCGGGTCCTGCTGGTGCTGCTCGACACGGCATTGCAGGCAGGGTCCCGGGAATTGCTGCTGGTCACTGTGCGGCAGCATCATCTGTCCGCCCTCATCGTGCCCGACCGGGAACCGCTGGAGATCGCCCAACTGAATCTGCGCTATTACGACGGCATCCGGGCGTTCCTGCAGCAGGGACTCTTCGCAAACACCACGCATCCGCTGATCACCTGGCACGAAAGCACTTTTTCCCTGACCCTGGAACTGGTGGAGCGTCCCGGTGGTGAAGGGGTGTCGATCAGCTGGGATGCTGCCGCGACCGCGTAACTACACCAGAGCTTCGAACACCTGATTTGAGAGATAGACCCCTTTTTCCGTGAGTCGCAACCACAGATCTCCTGCAGCATCGGTCCCCCACTCCACCAACCCCCAGGCTTCCTGTTGGCGCAGCCGCGGCGCGATCTGGTCGACCAGCGAGGTCTTCCAACGGGCATCGAAAGTTTGGACATGCACCCCTTCTGCCAGGCGGAGCCCCATCAACAGGGCGGTTTCCCAGACATCTTCCGTCGTCCAGGAGTCACCGAGCACCAGTCCATCACCACCAGTATCAAGAGCCTCGAAGTACCGGCTGTACGTTTTCTCCCGGACCCACGGCTGAGGCAGCAGGTCCGGCGCAGTCCTTAGAAGGCTGTGGGCTTCCAGCCCAAAGCCGACCCAGTCCCGGAACTCCCAGTACGCCCGGTTGTGCAACGACTGGTGTCCTGATAGTGCGAAGTTAGAGAGCTCGTAGCGCTTCAGGCCTGTGGCTGCCATCCGGCTCCGGGCGAGGTCGAACATGTCGGCCATGCGGTCGGGGTCCTGACGCGCCTCCAGATCGGTCCGCGCATACGGCGTGTTGGGCTCGACCTTCAGGGCATAGAGCGACACATGGGAGGGCGCAAGCGCCAGGGCTTGCGCGAGATCGGCTTCCCACATGGCGAGCGATTGATCCGGATGCCCATAGAGGAGATCGAAGCTGACTTGCGGAAATCCGAGCGCCCGGACCGCCTCATAGGTCTCGTAGAACTCCGCGACTCCATGAGCACGACCGTACTGCGCCAGCAAGCCGGCATCGAAGGTCTGCAATCCCATCGAGATGCGATTGCATCCGTGGGCTCGCAGGACTTCAAAGAGGGGTCGCGACGCCGTCTGCGGATTCACTTCGCAGGTGAACTCTGATGGTTCCGGGAAGTACTTCAGCAACTGTCGCAGCAGCTGGTCCATTTCATCGGGTGTCAGAACTGAGGGGGTGCCGCCGCCCAGGAAAATCGAGTACGCCTGTCTGGGGTAATGCGGGAATCGGGTGTGGAAGCGCTCAAACTCCCGTGGGAGGCGGGCCAGGTATGCGGTCCGGATGGCGGCATCGACCGGTCCGGAGTTGAAGGCGCAGTAGTCGCACTTTTTGGTGCAGAAGGGAAGGTGAACGTAGACCGCCAGCGGATCGAGCGTCTCAGTCGCCGGCATCATCGGAGATGTCCAGGACGCTCAGGAACGCTTCCTGCGGGATGGTGACATTCCCCACCATCTTCATGCGCCGCTTGCCCTCTTTCTGCTTTTCCAGCAGCTTGCGCTTGCGGCTGATGTCACCGCCGTAGCATTTGGAGAGGACATCCTTGCGCATCGCCTTGATGGTTTCCCGGGCGATGATGCGCCCGCCGATGGCCGCCTGGATTGGGACATCGAACATGTGCCGGGGAATGACCTTCCGTAGCCGCTGCACCATCTCCCGCCCCCTGTTGTAGGCGTGGTCTTTGGCGCAGAGGAAGCTCAGGGCATCCAGCGGCTCATCGTTGACCATGATGTTGACACGCACCAGGTCGGAGGCCCGGAAACCGATCAGCTCGTAATCCAGGGTGGCATAGCCCTTGGTGGCGGCCTTGAGCCGGTCGTAGTAGTCGACGATAAGCTCCGCCAGGGGGAGGTCGTACTCCATCGTGACCCGGGACTCCGAGAGATACTCGAGCTTCTTGTGGATGCCCCGCTTTTTGTGGTTGAGGTCCATCAGAGCCCCGATGTACTCCGTGGGCGAAATCAGGGTCACTTTGACATAGGGTTCCCGGACCTCATTGATCTTTTTCCCCTCCGGGAAGTCCGCCGGATTGTTGATCTCCTCCACGGTCCCGTTGTCATGCTCCAGCTGGTAGATGACGTTCGGAACCGTGATGACCAGCTCGAGGTTGTACTCCCGCTCCAGTCGCTCGCGAATGACCTCCATGTGGAGGAGTCCCAGGAATCCGCAGCGATAGCCAAATCCGAGGGCCTGGCTGGTTTCGGCTTCGTAGGTGAAGCTGGCATCGTTGAGCGACAACTTTTCCAGGGCGATCGTCAGTCGTTCGTAGTCATCGGCTTCAACGGGATACAGACCGCAGAAGACCATCTGCTTGGGCTGGACAAACCCCGGCAGGGGCACGACCCCCGTGTTCCCTTTGAGTGTGACGGTATCGCCGATTTTCACGGTCCGGATGTCGCGGATAGTACAAATCAGGTACCCCGCCTCACCGGTCGCGAGATCAGCGCGGGGGGACATGTCGGGCTTGAAGACGCCGAGTTCGATGACCTCATAGGTGCGATTGGTCGCGACCATCAGAATCTGGTCGCCCTTCTTCACCCGGCCATCCACGATCCGGACATAGATGATGACCCCGCGGAAGGTGTCGTAGTGGCTGTCAAAGATGAGAGCGCGCAGGGGGGCGGCGGGATCGCCGACCGGTGGTGGAATCAGCGCGGCCACCTGCTCCAGGACTTCCCAGACCCCATCGCCGGTTTTCGCGGAGACGGCCCGGATTTCCTCGGGGGCTGTCCCGATCAGATTTCCGATTTCCTGCTTGAGTTCTTCCGGTCGCGCTGCCGGCAGATCGATTTTGTTCAGGACCGGAATAATAGTCAGGTCCTGTTCCATCGCGAGATACAGATTGGCCAGGGTCTGGGCCTGAATCCCCTGCGAGGCATCGACCAGCAGGATGGCCCCTTCGCAGGCTGCCAGAGAGCGAGAGACTTCATAGGTGAAGTCGACATGCCCGGGGGTGTCGATCAGGTCGAAGACGTACTGCTGCCCATCGACTTTGGAGTGGAAATTAATCTGGACCGCCTGGGCCTTAATCGTAATGCCCCGTTCGCGTTCCAGATCCAGGCGATCCAGGAGTTGTTCGCGCATCTTGAGCTTATCGACGGTGCCGGTGACTTCGAGAAAGCGGTCCGCCAGTGTCGACTTCCCGTGGTCGATGTGGGCGATGATCGCGAAGTTCCGGATCTGCGAGAGTTCAGCCACAGGAGAGAGCCAGCCGCCTTCGCCAGACACACGAAGCGGGGCGCAGCGACGCCCCGTACTGCCCAGCAGTATACCCAGCCCGTGCCGCTTCCGGGGGCGCGAGAGGGGTGACAGGCAGACTCAGAACCCGATGCCTGAGACGCCACCCGGGCCGGCACCAAAGCCATCGCCAAACTGCTGGAAGGGGTTTTGAATCAGATTGCTGGCGTTGACTCCATACGCGAAAGCCCGGGAAGGGTACGCCGTGATGCCGGCGTTAACGATAAGTATGTCGCCTGCGGCACGGTAGGTCACCTGCCAGTAGGTGCAGTCCCGCAGCCAGGTGACGATGATGTCCTGCAGGATCGCGGGGTCGTTTTGATTTTCGCCCCATCGGAGATTGAACTCCGTGAAGAGCCTGGGGCTGAATTTGTACTCCGTCCGGTTCCGGATTTCCCGAATCTCGTCATCTTCCAGGCTGTAGCTGGTGTTGAAGTTGGTCCGAAACTTCTTGAAGTCGGTCCAGTCCGCCTGCAGCACGATGTCACGCCAGCGATCGCTCTCCAGGTCGTAGCCGGTGGAGAAGGTCATCCGGAAGTCGCCGACTCCGGGATGCGGTTGCCAGGTCCCCTGC
The DNA here is from genome assembly GCA_022072165.1 of bacterium. NCBI lineage: Bacteria > bacterium. Next base: position 24,835 of record JAJVIF010000002.1, read on the forward strand.
AGGTTGATGGGGGACCAGGTGTTGTTGATGAAGTTCCGTCCGGTGGTGACGTTCCACTGCACATGACGGGTGTTGTAGTTCAGGGTGTACTGGAGGTTGCTGCTGTTGCCACCTCCTGTCCCGCTCGTAATCGGGCTGGCCCCTTCGGTGTCGTTGTAGGTCCAGTTGAAGGACTGCTTAAGGATCTTGGATTCTGTCCGGTCCCAGCGGATGGTCGGAGAATAGGAGTAGAGGGCATCGCCTGTGCCGGTAAAGTTTTGCTTGTAGGTCAGGCTGGAATCGATCCGGTTGGTCTTGTCGGGATCCCAGTTACGGCGGAAACCGAGGTCGAACTCGGCGAAGGCTGCATTGATGCGGTCCTGTGAACGACGCTGCACGTAGTGAGCGAGGGTGACGCCGGTCCGGGTGGTCTCGATGCCGAGCTCGTTCTTTTTACTCCCGAGGACACCCGGTCGGATATTGACTACCAGCTTCGGGAGCTCCTGGAGAATCTGGGACTGACTGTCAGGGTCCACGAGCTTGCGCGGGTCGGGAGGCGTCTCGAAGCTGTCATTGCCGGGATCCGCCGGGTCAGGATTCGGGTCGCCACCCCCCTTTTTGGTGTCCTCCAGGTACTGCTTCAGCACCCGGTTGCCATCGGGGTCGAGGGACTGTTTGTAGCTCAGGCGCCAGTCGAGCAGTTCCTTGCCCCGGACGTTTGAGCGTCCGGACAATTCCGAGCTCAGATCCACCCGCTGATCATTGGCCAGCCCGTTGGTGCCGTTTTGTGAGGTGTAACCCACGCTGTTGCTGATGTTGGTGTTCTTCCCGAACTGATGGGCGTGCGTGAAATTGAAGGTGCTGGTCGAGGAGATGGAATTGGTCTTCTGTTGGGTGAAGCTAAAGCGGAGGGACATGGCATCCGCCCCGGTCTTCTGGCGATTCAGATTGACGTTCGCACTGAGACTCTCAGAACGGTTCCCTGCCTGGATGTTGGCGCGACTGGTCTGATTCGCACTGACCTGCCCGGTGATCTCCCGCTCGAACAGATCGAAGCTCTGGGTGACGGCGAAGCTGTAGGCGGTTTTGACCCCTTTCCCATCAGTCAGAAACTCGGTGTCCGTCCGGAGGGTGCCGGGCCATTCCTTGTTGTGAAAGCTATAGCGATGGTCGGTACCGAAGGTGTAGCCCAGCCGGGAGCGATAGCTCGTCGTGATGGCACCGAACTCGTAGTCCTGCGGCTCGTAGAGGTAGTTGAAGCGGAGCTTCACATAGCTCCCCTCGGTCCGGTTCCGCCCGACTTCCACGATGACCGCGGTTTCCTCGAGGCTGTAGTCGTAGTACGGGAAGAAGAAGAGCGGGATACCGTAGAAGTAGAACGTGGCGTTCCGGAGCTTGACTTTCTTGTCGGGGAGGACCTTTACCATGCTGGCCTTGATGTGCCACTCGCGGTCCTCTTCGGGGGTACAGGTCGTGAGGGTGGTGGAGACGAGCTTGAAGTCTTTGATGTGGCCCCGCACTGACTTACTGACAAAGTAGATCGGCTCGCCGAGTCCCCCATCGAACTGCCCCCGGGCCTTCTTGATGACAAAGTTGTCGCCGGCGAAGTCGTACCAGAAGCTCTCGCCATTGATGATGCGGTCGGGCATCTCCAGGCGGGCGTTGCCGACGCCGTAGAAGACCTGCTCCTTGTTGTCGATCCAGGCGTGATCGCAAAAGAAGGTCATGTCGCGAAAAAAGATGATGACGTTGCCATCCAGGCGCATCGTTTCATCGGTCTCGGAAGCGCGCTGGGCATCGGCCTTGAAGCTGATCTGCTCTTCATCGCGCAGTTCCTCGGCTCCTGAGGGCCCGGATGTGCCGGTCTCCGGCGCAGCGCCAGCAGCGCTTCCGCCCCCCGTGGGAGTCCCGGAGCTTCGCCCTCCCAGCTGCCCCGGAAGACTTCGGACATCCTCCTCCCCATCGGGAATGCCGTTGTTGTTCAGGTCTTCTTCGCCATCGGGGGTGCCATTGGCGTTCAGGTCTTCCTGACCATCGGGGATGCCGTTCTGATTGAAATCCTGCTGGCCATCAAGAATGCCATCGCCCCCCTGGGACTGCTGGTGATCCTGTTTGATGTCACCAAAGATGGAATCACCATCAACGCCGGACTCAAAGCCGGACTGCGCAAAAACAGGAGCCGCGGTGAGGGTCCAAGCCAGCAGCAGCCCGCTGAACCAGCAGGCCGCTGTGCGTGTGCCGATGATCTTTCGTACTGAGCCGCAGCCCATGCGTCAGTGTCCTGACTGCTGTGGTCGGCGTTGCGCTCTGGCGGACGCCATAAGTCACCTCTCCCGCTGACTCCGGAAGTACCCCATAGGAGTGCGACCGGCAGTCAGGGGTTCGGATGCTGCGTCTCGCACTCCCCTGGTTCCCTCGCCTCGCGGCGCGCTTTACATACCCGGCGAGGGCGACGTCCCGAAATAGATGTTGAAGGTCAGGAAGGTGCTACCCCCGGCATAGTTGTACAGGTACTGCGCCAGGGTGCCCCCAATGATCGGGATCGGGACGAACGTAAAGAGCAGGACCGCGAAGGGCGGAATCATGAGCATCCGGTGCAGGAAATCGGGCTGGAAGAACTGCACTTCCCCTTCGGGGACCGGCTCGACCCACATGACCCGGATCAGATTCAGGTAGTAGAACGACGCGATCACAGCCATCACCGCGCCCAGGATGACAATCCAGTAGAGCCCCTCGCTCATGGCGGCCGCGAAGACATAGAACTTCGCGATGAAGCCCCCCGTAGGCGGGATGCCCGCCAGGGCAAGGAGGCAGACGGTCGCTGTCAGGGCACTGGCCGGCGCACGACGCCCCAGCCCTTTCCAGCCGTGGAAGGTGTCGTGCCCGGTATGCCACTCGACGATGTTCGCGATGGTCAGCATCCCGCAGAGCATGAACGTGTAGTAGATGAAATAGTTGAGCACGGACTGGTAGCCCATGCTGTTCACCGCACCGTTGGTGTTGTAGTAGGCCACATGACCGGCGGCGGCCATCCCCATCATCATGTAGCCCATCTGGGCGACACCAGAGAAGGCCAGGAAGCGTTTGATGTTGGACTGCCGCATAGCGAAGAGATTGCCCACCACCATGGAGGTGGCCGCCATCGCCAGGAGGGTCGGGACCCAGATGGGGGCGAGATTGGAGAGGCCCAGCAGGAGAATCCGAATCAGGATCGCCGCCGTGGTGACTTTCGGCGCGACCGCGATGAACTGCACCACCGGGATCGGCGCGCCTTCGTAGGCGTCTGCGGCCCAGAGATGGAAGGGAGCCATCGCGAGCTTAAAGCCCATTCCCACCATGAGGCAGGTAACCGCCAGGAAGTAGATCGGCTCCGGCGTCCCCCCGGGACCGAAGGCGTGATGCAGGGTGTCCTTCATCACATAGAGATTGGTCGTGCCGGTCATGCCATACAGGAACAGAATCCCCAGGAGCATGAAGGCGGAGGTCAGGGACCCGAAGAGGAAGTACTTCATCCCCGCCTCAATGGAGCGGGGCTGGTCCTTCCGGACCGACACCATGATGTAGCTGGCCAGCGACACGAACTCGGTGAGGACGAACATCGCCAGCAGGTCGGAAGAGCTGACCACGAAGGTCATGGCCAGCACGTTCATCTCCAGCAGGAAATAGAACTCGCCCATGTAGTTCACCGGCAGGGCCGAACGCATGGAGAGGAGCGTGGAGTAGATCGCGGCGATGAGGGCGACACTCTTCAGGAAGAGGGAGAAGGGGTCGATGGTCTCCTGACCGCCCCAGTACTGTCCGATGGCGGGGTTGAAGTACCGGCTGACCTGGTACTGCGTGTACCAGACCAGTCCCCAGGAGATGAAGTTGGTACAGAGCGTGATGATCGGCGCTTTACGTCGATAGCCCACCGGACGAATCATGTCCAAAATCAGGACCATCAGGGCGCCGACCGCGATGGCGAACTCGTGGACCAGCAGGAAGTAGGCCGTGTAGGTCTCGGCCATGATCTCAAGCGGGTTGTCGATGAAGATCTGATAGAAGTCGACTACCAGGTCCCAGCGGGCGGCGGCCAGGATGGCCAGCACGAACCATGGGAGAAACGGCAGGAGGCCTTTGATGCCTCCCTCACCCGCTTCAGCGGAGAAGGGATTTTTGAGCGCGCTTGGTTGAGTGGCCATGCGGTCGGGGCGGTCGCTTTCCGTCAGACGTCAGGCACGAGTGACCGGACCGCGGGGCGATCCGGTGGTCCGGCTATGGACGTGCGATTGTAGCCGTAGTTGCAGAGCCGGGACAAGCTACCAGCCCCCTCCGACACTGGTACTATTGCGCTCCTTACGCTGGATCCTCGCTGGAGGCCCCCTATGTCCCGCCAGATTGCTGCTACCGCGCCTCTCGCCCTATTCCTGTTGGGGAGTCTGTTGCTGGCACCAGTCCAGAGCGCACCGCTAACCACGGAGGATGTGGCGCGACGGACCCCGGCGGACTGGACCACCATCGCCCGGCAGCGAGTCCACAACTACGACCTCCCGGAGCAGGGCATCAAGCTCCAGCTCACGCTGCTGGACACCGAGCTCCTTCTCTCGCTGATGCCAGCGATGGCCGCGGGAAACGACGACTTCCCACGGGATCCAGAAACAGTCGCAGCCCTGCTCAACGCGATGAAGCCCCACAGCCGGTCGATGCTGCTCTACATGGCGGTCCGGGATCGGGAAGCGGAGCCCGCCTATTGGTCGCCGATCTTTGGGATTACCAAGCAGTCCTTCGTGCTCCGTCTGGCGGCGGATGCCAATCTGACCCCGTTTTCGAACGAGGTGGTGTCGCCGGTGGGCTTCCGGGTGCTGCAGGAGAAGCGCCCCACGGAGCCCAACGAAGCCTGGCGCGCGCTTTACATCATCGAGTTCAAGAGCGAACAGGAGCTCGCCGACTTCCAGGAGCTCCCCGGCCTGCTGCTGGAATATCGGTGGCCGCAGAAGCCGGTCTATCTGAACATTACGTCGTTGCGGTCGGAAGTGAAGCTGGACCCGGACCATCTGGAGGCCCGGGGCGGGCGGCCTGATGCTCAGCTGAAGCTCTTCTTCGACCACTTCCCGCCACGGAGTGCTGTCAGCCCCCCCGCCACCTCAGCCAGCGAGTAGCGATGCTACCTGGCAGTCTCAAGCCACGCTAAGCCGGCGGAGATCTACCAAAAGCGGTCCATGCGGTGGATGACAAGCTGATCGTTGCCGTAGGACGGCCCGTTGTCGAAGGTCACGTTCCAGACTGCGGTGGGCGTGACCGCGAACGCCCCTGGCTGGGCATCAGAGTAGCCGCCGACATAGTGCGTGTTTTTTGTAGCCCAGATCCCGACCGTCTGCCAGTCTTCGCCATAGGGATGGGGAATTCGCCAGGGGAGATGCAGCAATGATTCCCAAGCTGATGTGCCGATCGCGGGACCATCACCCAGGTCCAGCCATTGGAGAGCCCGACGCGGCAGCCGGATCTCGGTCATGCGCTGCCAGTCGTCGGCCCGCTCTGGCACCAGCGCTGCCGCGTGCCACAAATGGGTCGGATCTGTCTGGCTACTCTCACGGGGTACATCAGAGATGTACCAGCCATGCGGGAACCCGCCGATCCAGACATCCCAGTGCGACTGGAACGGAAATGGTTGGGCGATGCTGGTCCACGGAGCCAGCGGCTGTTCGCCGGTGAGGTCACTCACCAGCGCCTGCGCTGACAAGTCCGCATAGCGCACGAGAAACAGGCCGAGATGCTCGCGCTGTCCAAACTGGTATGCAATCACTTCGCCGTCCGGGAGTGCAGGTTCTATCAGTCCCCAGTCGTCCGCTGTCCGGGGGACCAGTGTCTGTGCCTGAAACAGTCGGGGGCGGCCATCAGCTTCCGGGAGGCAGGCGATCACCAGGCGTGGCTCGGAGGTCATGGCGCTCATGACGAGGGAGAACGTGAATTTCCCAAGATCCGGGGCTCGCCAGGCGACCCAGTCTGAAGTAGTGGTGGGGGTGTCGTTGGCTGGTGCAATGACTGTGATCTGCTTACTGCCTGACAGGACCAAGAGCGGCAGATTGCCTGCAGCGTGGAGCTGCATCCGCCAGGTCTCCGTGCCTGACGGCACGTTGAAGTCATGGCGCGTCCAGTCGGATTCACCGACGGGATTCGGTGTCCGTCCCTCGAGGAAGTACCGGGCACCGAGATAACTGTCGAACACCGCCACCCAGATGCGATCCCCGATGAGCCTGATGTCGACCGCGGGGTCGCTGGAATACCCATACTCCTGTTCAAAGACTCGCTGCCATCCGGGGATAGGCAGTGGGACTGTGGCGTCAAAAGTTTTCGTGATCCAGTCCCCCGCGCCCCAGGGCCAGGAGTCCCACCCGCCCTGGAAGGCAAAGAGTGCGGCTGACACGGTGATCGTGTCGCTGGGTCCGGGCAACGCGGCATCCGGATGCCCCAGGAATGCAAACGAACGCTGTCCGGGGGCTTTGATGCTGTCGTACGCAAACGCAGGATCGGTGATGTAGGCCACGACTCCCCGCGGCAGATAGGGAGCCCCTGCCTGCTCCAGCGACTTCAGGTCCGGGCAATCTTCGACTTTGAAGCTGAAAGGCACCGGTGGCGCATCCCCCAGCGCATTGCGGACTGTCAGGGAGCCGGTGTAGGTCCCGGGGGTCGTGGTCCGGACACGGGCCACCGAGTTGGTGGTGATCCGGGGTTCCACTCCGCCTTCAAAGGTCCAGACCCATTGCGAGATCCGCTCGCCGGTGGAATTCGCCTGCAGATGGATCGGCTTGTTGTCGCAAATGCTGGGCTGCAGGCCCAGGATCCCCGACACGGTGGGTGGGTCGGTTGGCGCTGGCCCGGGAGGCGCTGCCAGAATCTCGTAGGCGAAGGGGAAAGGTTCAGAAGGGCCATTGGGGCCAGTCACCACGAGTTCCCCTTCGTACATCCCCGTCACATCCAGCAGCAACGATGGCGAGGTCTCAGTGGAACGGTCGGGAATGACCCCGCCGTTGAAGATCCAAAGGTAGTCGGTCACGAGCCCCGACGTTTGCGCGTTGAGCGTGACCTGGAATCCGACTTCGCCCCAGATGCCAGATGGTTCCACGGACAGAATAACCGGTGGGTCGCCACCGCCCCCTGCGGGCTGCCCGGGTACGGGCTCCGCAGTCCCGTAGACCCGCACGACAACCGCCGCGGGCAGAGAGCAGTTCCCCTGGTGACACGCCCGAACCTTCAGGCGATGCCACCCCTGAGATCGACCGAGCAGTACGGGACGTGACGTGCTGGTCCCCACCAGGCTGACGCCATCCGGGACTTCCCAACGAAACTCATCCGGAGTGATGCCGCCGGTTTCCATGAGCAGCGTCACCTGCCCCCCCACCGGAACGACGGGGAGCTTCGGCAGGATGCGGAGGATCATCGGGACCGGCACGGGGATGGGCGGGTCGGTGACCTTACGGTCGCCGCCAGGACAGGCTGTATTGATCAGTAGCAAGGCCGCGAGTCCCAGCAGCAGCAGGGTGGAGGGAAGTCGGCGGGTCCAAGGGGAGATCATCGTGGCAACTCCTGTGTGGGCTGCCCTAGTATCGCATAATGAGGTATGCAGGGGGGAGAAAATAGAAAAAGCCCTGGCGACGACCTACTCTCCCACGGCTTCGAAACCGCAGTACCATCGGCGCTGGGGAGCTTAACTTCCGAGTTCGGGATGAGATCGGGTGTTTCCTCCCCGCCAGGGTCACCAGAGCAAAAGTTGTTGGCGGGAATCGCGATGTCAAGGGGCCGGGATGGGCCCTTCAAAGCTGGAGAGAAACTGAAGCAGTAAAAGTGGTGTCGATTGACGTCTGAGTGAACGCAGTCAGTCAAGCCAAACGGGCTATTAGTACCAGTCAGCTCAACACCTCACGGTGCTTACACCTCTGGCCTATCTACCAGGTTGTCTTCCTGGGCCCTTCAGGGATGACTCATCTAGGGGTAGGCTTCGTGCTTAGATGCTTTCAGCACTTATCCTGTCCCGACATAGCTACCCTGCGATGCCTCTGGCGAGACAACAGGTACACTAGCGGTCGGTCCGCCACGGTCCTCTCGTACTAATGGCAGCGCCCCTCAATCATCCTACGCTGACAGCGGATAGAGACCGAACTGTCTCACGACGTTCTGAACCCAGCTCGCGTGCCGCTTTAACGGGCGAACAGCCCGACCCTTGGGACCTTCTCCAGCCCCAGGATGCGACGAGCCGACATCGAGGTGCCAAACCTTGCCGTCGATGTGAGCTCTCGGGCAAGATCAGCCTGTTATCCCCGGGGTAACTTTTATCCGGTGAGCGACGGCCACACCAAATTGAGCCGTCGGATCACTAAGACCGAGTTTCCTCCCTGCTTGAGCTGTCACTCTCACAGTCAAGCTCCCTTGTGCCTTTACACTCTATGCACGGTACCAGGCGTGCTGAGGGAACCTTTGTGCGCCTCCGTTACCTTTTAGGAGGCGACCGCCCCAGTCAAACTACCCGCCTGACCCTGTTCCGAATCCGGATAACGGACCCGGTTAGATTACAGACCTGCAAAGGGTGGTCTTCCATTGTTGGCTCCATGGATCCTGACAGATCCACTTCAACGCCTCCCACCTATTACTCTGCATCACAAGCCGGTAACCAAGGCCAGGGTATAGTAAAGCTCCACGGGGTCTCTTCGTCCTGCTGTCAGTACTGCGCATCTTCACGCAGGTTGCAATTTCGCCGAGTCGCTGGTCGAGACAGTGTTCGGATCGTTACGCCATTCGTGCGGGTCGGAACTTACCCGACAAGGAATTTCGCTACCTTAGGACCGTTATAGTTACGGCCGCCGTTTACTGGGGCTTCGGTCGAGAGCTTGCACCCCCTTCCTTAACCTTCCAGCACCGGGCAGGCGTCAGACCCTATACATCGCCTTACGGCTTAGCAGAGTCCTGTGTTTTTGGTAGACAGTCGCCCGAACCACTTTCCTGCGGCTCCTCGCGGAGCGCCCCTTCTCCCGAAGTTACGGGGCCATTTTGCCTAGTTCCTTAACCAGCGTTCTCTCGCACACCTTAGGATTCTCTCCTCGCGTACCTGTGTCGGTTTGCGGTACGGTCGCTTCATGATATACGCTTAGGGCTTTTCTAGCCGGCGTAGATTCACCACCTTTGCAGGCTTTTGGCCTGTTGCCCCATCACAGCTCCGCCGTATGCGCCGTTTTCGCCGGCGCGGCCTAACTGCTTGGACCTCCACTACCACCCGGAGGCGTGGCTATCTTTCCGTGTCCCCCTGCGCACCATGAAGCGGTACAGGAATATTAACCTGTTCTCCATCACCTACGCCTTTCGGCCTCGGCTTAGGACCGACTAACCCTGGGCGGACGAACCTGCCCCAGGAACCCTTACGCTTTCGGCGGACGAGATTCTCACTCGTCTGATCGCTACTCATGCCCGCATCATCACTTCCGCCTCGTCCACCGCTCCTTACGGTACGGCTTCAACCTACTGCGGAACGCTCCCCTACCGCTGATCTTACGACCAACCCCAAGCTTCGGTACCACGTTTGAGCCCCGTTACATTATCGGCGCAGGATTGCTTGACTAGTGCGCTGTTACGCGTTCTTTAAAGGATGGCTGCTTCTAAGCCAACCTCCTAGCTGTCTGGGCAATCCAACATCCTTTTCCACTTAACGTGGTTTAGGGACCTTAGCTGTGGGTCTGGGCTGTTTCCCTCTTGACCACGGACCTTATCACCCGCAGTCTACCTCCCGGGATAATCGTGCCGCTGGTATTCGGAGTTTGATTGGGTTCAGTAACCTTGTGGGGCCCCTAGCCCATTCAGTGCTCTACCCCCAGCGGGTAGTTACCCGAGGCATACCTAAAAGTACTTTCGGGGAGAACGAGATATCACCAGGTTCGTTTGGCTTTTCACCCCTACCCACAGGTCATCCCCCAACTTTTCAACGTTGGTGGGTTCGGCCCTCCACTGCGTTTCACCGCAGCTTCAGCCTGCCCATGGGTAGCTCACCTGACTTCGCGTCTAAGCCACGCAACGATCGCCCTATTCAGACTCGGTTTCCCTGCGCCTGGTGGTGTTACCCCTTCAGCTGCTGCGTAGCATAACTCGCGGGCTCATTCTACAAAAGGCACGCCGTCACCCTGTCTTACGACATAGGGCTCCGACAGTTCGAACGCACACAGTTTCAGGATCTTTTCACTCCCCTATCCAGGGGTACTTTTCACCTTTCCCTCACGGTACTAGTTCACTATCGGTCACCGAGGAGTGTTTAGGCTTGGGAGTTGGTCCTCCCAGATTCCGACCGGGTTTCACGTGTCCGATCGTACTCAGGTACCAGCTAGGGGCTCTGACGTTTCGCCTACGGGACTGTTACCCGCTATGGTCCACCTTTCCAGGTGCGTTCGACTACGTCTCGGACATCCCACGGCGCTGGCCCTACAACCCCGAAAGGCATGCCTTTCGGTTTGGCCTGTTCCCGTTTCGCTCGCCGCTACTCAGGGAATCGCTTTTGCTTTCTCTTGTCCGGGTACTGAGATGTTTCAGTTCCCCGACTTCCCTCCACCTGGGCTATGTGTTCACCCAGGGGTGACCAGGGTTTCCTGGCCGGGTTTCCCCATTCGGAGATCTACGGATCAAAGCCTGCTGGCGGCTCCCCGTAGCTTATCGCAGCTAACCACGTCCTTCTTCGGCTCTCGGTGCCAAGGCATCCACTATGTGCGCTAAGTAGCTTGACAGACTGTTTTGAGTTGTTCACTCAGCCGTCAATTGACTTCCCACTTTCAGATGCTTCAGTTCTCTCCAGTTTTCAAGGGCCAGGGCGGACCGCAATCCCGGGGAACCGGGCTACGGGGCCTGGGAGAAGGACTCCAAAGGGTCCTTCAAAGCTGAACAGCGCGACGCACGTGGCTCGACCTGGAAGTCTCTTTTAACTCACAGTTCTCTGGGTGTCCTGGGCGAGCGGGCCCCTGGACGAGATCTGTGACGAGCTCCCTAGAAAGGAGGTGATCCAGCCGCACCTTCCGATACGGCTACCTTGTTACGACTTCACCCTCCTCACCAACTACACCTTCGGCACCTCCGTCCCTTGCGGGTTCGGCCAGCGACTTCGGGTGCGGTTGACTCGGGTGGTGTGACGGGCGGTGTGTACAAGGCCCGGGAACGTATTCACCGCCGCATGCTGATCGGCGGTTACTAGCGATTCCGACTTCATGGAGGCGGGTTGCAGCCTCCAATCCGTACTGGGGATGGCTTTAAGCGATTAGCTTCCTGTCGCCAGGTCGCAACGCGTTGTACCACCCATTGTAGCGCGTGTGTAGCCCCAGGCGTAAGGGCCATGCTGACTTGACGTCATCCCCACCTTCCTCCAGTTTTTGCTGGCAGTCCCGTCAGAGTCCCCAACTAAATGCTGGTAACTAACGGCAAGGGTTGCGCTCGTTGCGGAACTTAATCCAACATCTCACGACACGAGCTGACGACAGCCATGCAGCACCTGTCTCCTGGCTCCCCCGAAGGGGCACTCTCTGGTTTCCCAGAGATTCCAGGGATGTCAAGCCTGGGTGAGGTTTTTCGCGTAGCATCGAATTAAACCACACGCTCCACCGCTTGTGCGGGCCCCCGTCAATTCCTTTGAGTTTTAATCTTGCGATCGTACTCCCCAGGCGGTCAACTTAATGCGTTAGCTGCGGCTCGGAAGGGGTCGATGCCTCCCAAACCTAGTTGCCATCGTTTACGGCGTGGACTACCGGGGTATCTAATCCCGTTCGCTACCCACGCTTTCGCACCTCAGCGTCAGGAAACGTCCAGTGCACTGCCTTCGCCATTGGTGTTCCTCCCGATCTCTATGGATTTCACCCCTACACCGGGAATTCCGTGCACCTCTCCGTCCCTCCAGTGAGGCAGTTTCGGGCGCAGTTCCCGGGTTGAGCCCGGGGATTTCACACCCGACTTACCAAACCGCCTACGCGCGCTTTACGCCCAGTGATTCCGGACAACGCTTGCCCCTTACGTATTACCGCGGCTGCTGGCACGTAATTGGCCGGGGCTTATTCCGGAGGTACCGTCATCATCTTCCCTCCGAAAAGGAGTTTACAACCCGAAGGCCGTCATCCTCCACGCGGCGTCGCTGCGTCAGGCTTTCGCCCATTGCGCAAGATTCTTAACTGCTGCCTCCCGTAGGAGTCTGGGCCGTATCTCAGTCCCAGTGTGGCTGATCATCCTCTCAGATCAGCTACCCATCATCGCCTTGGTGGGCCGTTACCCCACCAACAAGCTAATAGGCCGCAGCCCCCTCTTCCGGCGCCCGAAGGCTTTCTTCCGCAGAACGTATGCGGTATTAGCAGTCCTTTCGAACTGTTGTCCCCCACCGGAAGGCAGGTAGCTACGTGTTACTCACCCGTTCGCCACTAGGGGATTGCTCCCCCCGTTCGACTTGCATGTCTTAGACGCGCCGCCAGCGTTCGTCCTGAGCCAGGATCAAACTCTAAGCGAATCACTCAAGAGCTCGCTTGCTCTTACTGCTGCACACTAGGTGCCTCAGAAGCGCGAACGAACTCGTTCGTACCGCTCTGGTTAGGCACCACGTGCTTGGTGTCACGCTATTCAGCTTTCAAGGACCGGGCGCATCCGCTATCCCACCCGGGCGGTGGGCAACGGGGCGCAGCAGATACTGCTTCCCGGATCGATCAGTTGTGCTCCTGGGGCGAAGGCCCCTTGGCGACTCCAGCGCGGAAAGCGTTCCGCTGCGGAGTGGACGGCTGATCAGCCGTCGCAAGAGGTGTATCTTACGCCTCCTGCCAGGAGTGTCAAGCGTTTTTTCGGAAAATTTTTCCGCAGGTCGCTGGACCGCTCCTCCCGGCCTGTGGTTCCGCGCGCCAAAGCGCCGTTCCCGCAGGTGGGCTGCTACATATCCCATTTTCGCAGGACCCTGTCAAGGGCTTTTTTGATCGAACTGAAAGTTGACGGGGAATCCCGATGGAAACGGGTCCTCCGCAGTGTCCTGCACCCCGCTTTCAGGCCCTTACTCCGGCAGTTGCGCGTGCAGGAGAGGCTGGAACTCGACGTTCGGGTGACTTCGATGGAACTCTGCAGGTGTCAGCCTGCCGATGTCCCGCGGATCGCCGGTGGTCGGGAAACGGACATATCGCGTGTCCGTTCCTGGGAGGCGGGTCCAGACCTGGGCCTGCACCAGCAACGCGCCATCGGTGCCGACCGTGATGCTCCGTCCTGCAACAGGCGCACTGGTCACATCAGCCGGCAGATAGCCGATAGGGGCGATCTGCAGCGTGTTCAGCAGGTCCTCCCAACTGGCGGGCATGGTGCCCCAGCCCATGACATGGGCGGTCAGGCGATCGTGCAGGCTGGCCGCCAGGAGCCGCTGACGAATCTCCGGGAGCCCCAGAGAATCCCACAACAGTTGGTGACCTGCAATCTCTTCATTGACCGCTGACAGGGGTGCATGAGCCGCGGCAAGCGATCGCTGTGTCGCGAGGATCTCAGCTTCAGGGATGCCCGGATCGGCAGCGGCTTGCTGCAGCGTATCAGTGAGCGGAACCCGGACTGGGAGCACCCGGGACGCATCCTGAGGATGTCGCATCCGCAGCTCCAGCGACTCCGATCCGAACACGATATTGATCGCACCGGCCTCAGGAACCTCGATGGCGGGATCGCTGATCAACTGATACGGCGTGCCATCCTGCTGCAATGGCAGATGAAACAGCAGCCCCAGGTCGGTGAGATTGGTCACGCTGTCGGGAAGCTGGTGCTGCAGACGAGCGTACTGGTAGGTGGCCTTCCCAAGCTCGCCGGAGAGCATGAGCAGGTGCATGAACTCCCGGGCCCCGGGCTTGCCGGCGGCGACATTGGTGTACATCGCTGCGGGATCCAGTGTTTCTGTAGTGGCTGCTCCCGGGAGGCTGGCGGCTTCCGGGTTGCGGGTCCCCAGCTTCTCAGATAACTGTGGAGCATCCGTACATCCGAGGATGAGGGGTAGGACCAGTGCCAGTGGGATACAGATTTGTCGTCTCATGGCGTACTTCCTGTGCGATCGGGTACCTCGCAAACACACGAGGCGCTCGTGGTGTCTTGCTGAAGGCGTATTAGGGGCAGCAGATTCCTCCTGGGTAGGTGCAGTTTATACTGTTTTGCCCCAGTTCACAAACGTCATAAGGATCCAAGCAGGCGTTGATTGTCTCGAAGTCGCAGTCTTCATCCATGGGGTCGGGGGTCCAGGTGTAGTTGCACCGCCCAGTCAAAATGGTCGGACAGTCCAGGCCATAGCTTGGCCAGCAGATTCCCAGGATGTCACAGCCGGCTGGAGCAACGTCATAGCCTCCAGAAAAATCCTGCACGACAACAAAACAAGGTGAATTTTCAATGCCGTTACAGTAGACCAAGCAGACGTACGGGTCCGCGCAGTCGAACTTTTGGTAACAGCAGTCATAAGCATGAGCCGCTTTCTGAGGCACCAGAAAGGATGCGATGAGTAGCATCAACGCGAGAGCGTTAGAAGGACTCGAATGTTTCACGAGGGTAGACCTCCTACGGGTAACAGCGGGTAACAGCGGGTAACAGCGGGTAACCTAGCACCCGTGTTCGAGATTGTCAAGGCGGCAAATCTTGGATTTGCTCAACCTAGTATCGCTGTGGGGTTAGTGATTGGAACAGGATTCCAATACTCCTGAACTAAGCAGAAGGGCTCACTGTATTGGCCGGAGACAGATTCCTCAATCCCTGTGTCAGTCAATCCCGGCAAGTCCTGCGCTACCCTCTTGCCCATGATCGCCCGCTACACCCGACCCGCCATGGCCGCCCTCTGGACCGACGATGCCAAGCTTCAGCGCTGGCTGGAGGTGGAGCTCGCCGTAGTCGATGCCTGGGTCACGCTGGGGCAGGTCCCCATCGAGGCCCGTGATGAAATCCGCGCTAAAGCAGCCTTCTCCGTGGAACGGACCAATGCAATCGAGCGCGAGACCCGTCACGATGTCATCGCCTTTCTGACCGATGTTGCGGAGCATGTCGGCGAATCGAGCCGCTTCATCCACCTCGGACTCACCTCCTCGGATGTCCTCGACAGCGGACTGGCGCTCCAGATCGGTGCGGCAGCCACTCTGCTGGATGACGATTTCACCGCCGCGATCGCCGCACTGGAACAGCGCGCCACGGAGTTCCGCACGACCCTGATGATCGGCAGGACCCACGGCATCCATGCGGAGCCCATCACATTCGGGTGGAAGCTCCGACGCTACGCGGCTTCTTTGAGCCGGGCGCGGTTACGGGTGCAGCACGCTGCCCGGGAATGCGCGGTCGGCAAGCTCTCCGGGGCTGTCGGGACCTGGGCCGCGACCTCTCCCGAGCTCGAACGCCTCGCACTGACTGCCCTGGGGCTCCAGCCCGACTCGTGCGCCTCGCAGGTGGTCGGACGTGATCGTCATGCCGCGTTCCTCACCAGCCTCGCGCTGGCGGGGGCCTGCATCGAGGAAATCGCTGTCGAGCTGCGGCATCTGCAGCGGACCGAAGTCGGAGAAGTCCAGGAAGGATTCGCCAAAGGACAAAAGGGCTCCTCGGCGATGCCACATAAGCGGAATCCCATCACGGCCGAGCAGCTCACGGGCCTCGCCCGGGTGCTGCGGGGGAACGCCATGGCGGCCATCGAGAATGTCGCGCTCTGGCATGAGCGGGACATTTCGCACTCATCGGTGGAGCGGATCATCCTCCCCGACTCCTGCATCCTGCTGGATTACATGCTCAGCAAGCTAACTGATCTGATCACGCATCTGGTCGCCTTCCCCGACCGGATGCAGAAGAATCTGGAAGCGACCTGCGGGGTCGTGTTCTCCCAGCGACTGCTGCTGCATTTGGTGGAAGCGGGTCTGACCCGGGAAGCCGCGTATGCCCTGGTGCAACGGGCGGCGCATCAGGCGCTTGATGAGGGGCGCCAGTTTGCTGAAGTAGTCATGGAAGATCCCGAGCTGCAGCCGTATGTGGACCCCGAGGCGGCGGCGGAAATCTTCGATTACGGCCAGTTCGTCCGGTGGGTGTGCTAGCACGCTAGAGCCGGTTCGAGCCGGTAGCCAGCTTCAAGCCAGCGACTTCCCCATCAGGTACTCCGGGATTCCGGGGCCGTTGGCATCGGGAATCACTCCGATGAAGCGATAACCGAGCTTTTGCCAGAACACAAATGGCGCCTCCCCCACTGGCTGGATCGACTCCAACGGCGTGAAGGGGTCCTCCCACAGCGAGGCACCCCGGAGACTGGTTTCGCCCATCTCTTCACCGGTCATCAGCCAGATGGTCCGGATGCCCTCTCCACGACACCAATCTTCAAACGCGAGGGTCAGGGTGCGGCCAATGCCGCTGCGTGGGCGGGCAAGATCAGTGATGAGCCACCGCAGCTCCCAGGCATGGTGTCCCTCAAAGAGGGGGCGTCCCCACAGCCAGCCCACGACCTGCTCATCGGCCCGCGCGACCTGGCTGAATTGACCGGGTCGCAGGGATTCCAGGATCAGGGGCCGGGGGTCCCGGTCGGGTTTCACCTGACGCAGCAGCCGACCGATGGCGTCATGCGCCTCAGGGTCCTGGGGACTCAACGATGCGAGGGTGAGCATCGACCACCTCTTGCGGGCATTCCCCGGTCTGGAGATAGCAGGTCGCGAGCGCCAGGTCCGGACCTCGCCCCAGTAACAGCAGAGTCGCGCCGGCCTCCACGACGGTGTCCGGGCCGGGGGTCACGATGTCCGCTTCGTCTTCGTGGAGGCAGGCGAGGACCAGTACGCCGGTGTGCTTTGGCAGATCCAGATCCCGCAGGGTGCGACCTGCCCCCCAGTCGTTCGCGGCCAATGTCAGTTCCAGCGACTCTTCCATCGCCAGCAGGCGCATGAGGGGCGAGAGCCGGGCACGTCGTGCCGGCTCCTGCGACAACAGGAAGGCGTAATTGTCCTCCCGGAGCTCGGCCTGGGTCCGGAGGATGGCCCATTCGCCAGCCCCGTAAGTCCGCATCAGCCGGGCGGCAAGTTCCAGCGACGTCTCGATTTCTTCCGGAACGACTTCATTGGCCCCCAGGCGAAAGAGTTCCGCCATTTCCGAGGCATACCGGGTCCGGACCAACAGCAGCATGTCGGGATGGATTTCGTGGGCGAGGGCTGTGATTTGCCGGGTCGCGGCGGGGTCGGCGATGGCGACCACCATCGCCCGGGCGGAACGAATCCCGGCCTCCTCCAGCACCAGCCGTCGGGTGGCATCGCCCCAGAGGACCGGCACCCCTTCGGCGCGGGCAAAGCGCACCAGTTGAGGATTGAGATCCACCACCCGGACCGGAATGCTCATGTCCCGGAGGACCCGGGCGACATTGTGGCCATTGACGCCATACCCGATGACGATCACATGCTCGTGCTCATGAGCCGGAGTGGGGTCGCTATCCCCCAGGGAGGCGAGTTCCGGCGGTAGTGGTACCCGACCATTGAGGACGCGATCGGCGATCGCGGGTGCCCATTGCAGGAGAAAGGGCGCTATTCCCATCAGCAGGATCGTGACCGCCAAGAACTGGCTGTAAAAGCCTGGTGCGAGGAGTCCGGCCTGGAGTCCGCTTTGCCCCAGCAGGAACGAAAACTCCCCAATCTGCGCCAGCCCCAGCCCCGCGATGATCGCGACCCGGGGACCGAGTCCCAGGGCCAGTGCGATGCCGCCCACAATGACGCTCTTGATCACGATGATCCCGAGGGCGGTCCCCAGCAGCCCGAACGGGGCGGTGACCAGGACATCGGGGTCCAGCAACATGCCGACTGAGACAAAGAAGAGGCCGGTAAAGGCATCCCGGAAGGGGGTGATTTCGCCAAGTATCTGATGGGAGTACTCGGTGTCGGCCAGGATGATCCCCGCGAGGAAGGCCCCCAGCGCCAGGGAGAGTCCCGCCAGGTGCGCCATCTCTGCGGTCCCCAACGCCAGGAACAGGACGGTGAGCGTGAAGAGTTCCCCACTCCGTTCCCCGACTACCTTTTCGAGAATCCAGGGAAAGACTCGCCGGGCGAGGACCAGGATGGCGAAGATGACGCCGGTCGCTTTTGCCAGCAGCACGCCGATGTCGGTGCTGGTGCGTCCGCCTTCAGCCGCCAGCAAAGGCACCAGCAGCATCAGGGGGACTATGGCGAGGTCCTGCAGGAGCAGGACACCGACCATGAGGCGTCCTGCCGGACTCGTGCTGGCCCCCTGCTCCTGCAGGAGACGGAGCACAATCGCGGTAGAGCTCAGGGCTCCCAGCCCTCCGATGAGCCAGATGGTCGGTTTCGGGACCCCCAGAAGCCAGGCGATGGCCGCCACGATCCCCATGGTGAGGAGCACCTGCGCGCTCCCGCCCCCCCAGACCAGGCGTCCCATCTTCAGGAGTTCTTTGAGACTGAAATGAAGGCCGATGGTGAAGAGGAGGAGGGCGACCCCCACTTCCGCCAGGATCTCGACATCCTCCTGACTCTTGATCAGTCCCAGCGATGCCGGGCCGACCACAACCCCGACCAGCATGAAGCCAAGCGGCGCCGGCAGGTTCCGGCGGTGCAGGAGGGCTACCACCACCACGCTGGCGGCCATCACCACCAGCAGGTCTTTGAGGACGGTCATCTCGGTCATCGGCAGGATAGTAACCGCGCCGGGGAGGTCGCCTTTGCTACCCTCCCCTCTATGAGCAGCCCCATGTACGAAGGCAAGGCCAAACGGCTCTATGCCACCGCCGATCCGCAGGTCCTGCGTCAGGAGTTCAAAGACGACCTCACCGCTTTCGATGCGGTCAAGAGGGGTTCGTTCTCCGGCAAAGGAGCGCTCAACGCTTCGATTTCCACGGCGCTGTTCGAACGCCTGGAGGCGGAGGGGATCCGGACCCACTTTTTGCGTCGGCTGGATGACACTTCCATGGAAGTGCGGGCGTTGTCGATGCTGCCGCTGGAGGTGGTGGTGCGGAACGTGGCGGCGGGTTCCCTCGTGAAGCGTCTGGGACGTACCGAAGGGGAAATCTTTGTTCCGGCCATCCTTGAGTTCTATCTGAAGAACGATGCGCTCCACGACCCCATTCTGAACAGCGACCATATCCTGTGCTTTGGGCTGGCGACCTCCGCGCAGCTGAGCACGTTGCGGGTCCTGGCACTGAGCATCAACGAGCATCTGCGCTCCTGGTTCGGCGATGTGGGGCTGACGCTGGTCGATTTCAAGCTCGAGTTTGGAGTGGACGAGGAAGGTCAGCTGATCCTGGGGGATGAAATTTCCCCCGATACCTGTCGTCTGTGGGATAGCGTGACCGGCGAAAAACTGGATAAGGATCGCTTTCGCTTTGATTTAGGGGATGTCGCCACTGGGTATGGCCGGATTGCCCGTCAACTGGGGCTCCTGCCCGCAGTCGAAGGGCAGAGCGCCTGAGTCGGTGAGGCTAATAGAAAGCAATGGGCAGGGCGATGGTGAGCGCCAGCCCAATCAAATTCAGAGCCCAAAGCACCGCCAGGTCCCATCGTGGCATGTGGATGTCGCCTCTCCCGCTGCGCATGCTGGCCCCCGTCGGGGGCAACGTTGATACCTTCCAGCCTCGCGACGGTCCCGCGCTCAGCGAGATACGGGCAGACTGTCATCAATCGCATGGGTTCTGGGGGAATCAAAGGGGGTCCAGTGGGTCTGAAGGGCATCCGGGGAGTTTCCATCGGCTGCAATTGGTCCCGCGTTGCCCGTATGCGAGTTAATGCTCTACCATTGCTCCGCGAGCGCGGGTGCGGTCGCTGCTCGCCAGACCCTGCAGCTGCGAAAGGATGGCTCTCATGCTGGATATTCGGCTGGAGGATCGGGACGGCATTCTGGTGATCCGCCCCATCGGCGAACTGACGGCACAAAACGCCCCCAATCTGCGGGCCCTCCTGGAAGAGCACATCACCGCGACCAGCCCGAGCCTGGTGCTCGATGCCGGCGAACTGAAGTACATGGACTCGGCGGGGCTCGGCGCGCTGGTGTCCGGGCTTCACCGGGCCCGGGAGTACGCTGGTCATTTCGTCCTGGCCAATCTCCAGGAAGAGGTACAGGGCATTTTCGAACTGACCAAGATGAACCACCTGTTCAAGATATATCCCGATACGGCTTCTGCGGCAGCGTTCCTGGATGGCACCAGCTAGCATCCCTGTGGGGCAGCCGTGCGCTACACTCCTGTGGGAATGGCGCCAGACACCGTGATGGGTGTCGCCAGCAGCCCCCCACCGAGACCCGCCCGTTGACTTGCGAGCCCTCTGCCGGCCGGTCGCTCCTGATTTCGCCACGCTGGCGTGACGCCTGCGGTGTGTTTGGCATCGTGGCCCCGCATGAAGATGTCTCCCGTCTCACCTATCTCGGACTTTATGCGCTCCAGCACCGGGGGCAGGAATCGGCCGGGATCGCGGTTTCTTCCGGGGGGGACATCGCCGCCTGGGTCGACATGGGGCTGGTGCAGCAGGTCTTTGATGACCGGACCCTGGGGCTCCTCAAAGGGGCCAACGCGATCGGGCATGTGCGGTATTCCACGACTGGCGACTCCAATCTCTGCAACGCGCAACCGCTAGTGGCGGGCAAGGGGAAGTTCCAGCTGGCGCTGGGGCATAACGGCAATCTGGTGAACGGGCTCGACCTGCGGGACGAATGCCTGCGACGTCGCCTGCCGGTCCGGGGGACCAGCGACTCTGAAGCGATGACGCTGCTGCTGCAGCACGCCTGGGAAGAGGATGGCGGCTCCCTCGAGGAGACCCTGGTGCGGGTACTGCCGCAGTTTCGTGGGGCGTTCTCGCTGGTGTTGCTGACCCCCGACCGGGTCATCGGACTACGGGATCCCCACGGGATTCGTCCGCTGGTCCTGGGCGAACTGGATGGCCGGTATCTGGTGGCCTCGGAAACCTGCGCGCTCGACATCGTGGGTGCTAAGGCAATCCGCGAAGTGCAGGCCGGGGAGATGGTGATCCTGACTCCGGGCAATGTGGAGTCGCGGCAGTACACGCCGCCGGTGATTGAGCGGAACCGGCTGTGCATCTTCGAGTACATCTACTTTGCCCGTCCGGACACCTATCTTCAGGGCGAGCTGCTGAATCGCGTCCGGCAGCGGATGGGCGAGCGCCTCGCGGCAGAGCATCCGGTGCCCGCCGACATCGTGATCCCGGTGCCGGACTCCGGGACCCCCCACGCCATCGGCTATGCGGTTGCCAGCGGGATCCCGTATCAGGAGGGGCTGGTCAAGAATCGCTATGTCGGTCGTACGTTCATCAATCCGGACCAGCGGATGCGGGAGCTGAAAATCCGCATGAAGCTCAATCCCCTGCGGGAAGTCATCGAAGGCCGTCGGGTGATCCTGGTCGATGACTCCATCGTCCGCGGGAATACCTCGAAGCAGATCATCCGGATGCTCAAGGAAGCGGGGGCGGCGGAGGTCCACATGCGGGTCGCCAGTCCGCCGGTCTACCATCCCTGCCTCTATGGAATTGATACGGCGGATCGTGACGAGCTCATCGCGAATGTGCTGACCATGGAGAAATTGCGCAGCTTCATCGAAGCGGACAGTCTGGAGTACCTCTCCATCGAGGGACTCATCGCGGCGACTCACATCGAGAAGCAGCATTTTTGTCGGGCCTGCCTCGATGGGGAGTATCCGGTCCCGCCGGATGAGCAGCTGGAGCTGCCGCAGGTTCGACCGTCGCAACGTCGGTCGGCGGTGGAAATCGAGGCGGAATAACCGCAACACTCCAGACTGGCAATCCTCCAGTGCTACTCTCACAAGCGCACATATGGCTGCCGAGAGCTCCCCGCCGAATCCCCCACCGCTTGCCCGATTCCAGGCCATCCTGGCGGACATCAAGCTGGCGCATACAATTTTCGCCCTCCCCTTTGCCCTGCTGGCGGCGCATCTGGCTTTCTTGCGGGAAGGGACCGGGTACCAGTGGGACCTGGTGGCCTATGTCCTCGCCTGCATGGTCTTCGCCCGCTCCGCTGCGATGGGCTTTAACCGCTGGCTGGACCGGGACATCGACAGCCGGAACCCCCGGACACAATCCCGGAGCATCCCCGCCGGTGAGGTCGAGCCGGAGCAGATGCTCGCCTTTACCCTCTCAAATGTGGTGGCGTTCTGGGTGGTGACCTGGTTTATCAATCCCCTCGCCTTCTGGCTGGCCCCCATCGCGCTGGGAGTCGTCCTGGGCTACTCCACCGCGAAGCGCTTCACCAGCCTGGCGCATCTGTGGCTCGGCTTCGCCCTGGCCATTGCACCGATGGGGGCCTGGGTCGCGGTGACCGGTCGCTTTGATCCGGAACCCCTCTGGCTGGTGCTGGCGGTGATGACCTGGGTGGGGGGATTCGATGTCCTCTACTCATGCCAGGATGTCGCCTTCGATGAATCCGAGGGGCTGTACTCCCTCCCGCGACGGCTCGGAGTGGCCGGGGCCCTGCAGCTCTCCAGCATCTTGCATGTCATCACTATTGGCGCGCTTATCAGCTTTGGGCTGGAGTGCAGCCTCGGCGCGGTGTACTACGCCACGGTCGGCATCATCGGGGCGCTGCTTCTCTGGGAGCATCAGATCGTGAAGCCCGATGACCTGTCGCGGATCAATGTCGCCTTTTTTACCCTCAATGGCGCGGTGTCGGTGGTCCTGTATCTGGGAGTCCTCATCGACAGCTGGATCTGAGCGGTCCGTGCCCCAAGTCATGCCAACTTCGATTCAGCAGCCTACAGGCCCATCGGCTTCGGTTGGAATCCACTGAGTTCACCGGCCCCCGGTTCCCGACATTGAGATACCGAAGCGATGCACTTCGGGCGGTCCGGAGGCCCTTACTCATGACTCTGAGCCTGGACACCATCACCTTCACGGTGCGTGATCTGGACGCCAGCGTCCATTTCTTCTGCGACATCCTCCGCTTCACCAAGGGGCGGGTGATGGACTACCCGCATCTCAAGACCCGGGTGGTTTTTTGCGAGGGGAGTGGCAGCCAGGTCTGTCTGATTCACGATGGGGCCCGACTCGCACGCCACGACCAGGAGCCGGAGACTCTGGCCGGGACCTGGGGGTACAACCGCTGCGCCTTCAGCTGTGATGACATCGCAGCGGAGCGTCGACGGCTGGAGTCCCTCGGGGTGCGCTTCCGCTCGGAAATCATCGAACTGCCGGGGGGACGGCGCATTGCCTTCTTCGCCGGCCCCGAGGGACTGGAGTTCGAGCTGGTGCAGTACGAACCTGCGATCAGCGCGACTGTTCAGCACCTCGCCGATGGAGTCGCTGCCCAGAGCACCACGACTCCCCACGATCTGGCTGTGTGACGACCGCGTAGCGCGCGATCGGCCGCCTTCACCGGTCGCGCGCGGGACATGTGTGTCCTGGCACTGCTCCCGCCTGAACCACCGGGAGCCCGCTGTGTCGGGGCATTCCAGGACCGTGATGGCCACCTGTTCCAGACAGGTGGCCGTTGCTTTAACCAAACTCCCTGCGAAGCAGGTGGCCGTTGCTTTAGCCAAACTCCCTGCGAAGCAGGTGGCCGTTGGTTTAGCCAGTCAAATCGTCAAAGTCGGGTGGCCTTTGCTTTTGCGAGGGAACTCGTCACGCACGTTGTTGTTGCCCTACAGAAAAGCGAAGCCTGTCGCTTCAGGGGTCAACGTCGGGAGCGGACCCGCCCAGGCCCCATAGTGCTCCGGCGCGAGTTGCGAAAGTGCCACCTTCAGGATGTCGGCGGCCAGGGCGGCCCCAGCGACCGTATTGCCCCAGCCGAAGCTCAGCCGGAGGGAAGAGAGCCCTTCGGTGAGGGGCAGTTGCATCGCGGTCATGACATGGCTCGGTTCGACGCTTCCTGAAGAGCAGGCGGAGCCTGTCGAAACCGCGACCCCGGCGAGGTCCAGTTTCAGCAGCAGGGTTTCGGCCTCGATCCCCTGAAATCGCAGATTGAGAATCCCCGGGACACACGTCGCCGGGTCGCCGTTGCGGGCAATGGCAGGATGCCCGCCCAGCCGGGCCAGGATCGCCTCCGCGCACGCCACGCAATGCGCCTCGTGGGCTGCCCGGGACTCGCTGGCGTGTCTCAAGGCAGTGACGATCCCGACAATGCCGGGGAGATTTTCGGTCGAAGCCCGGAGGTCGAACTCGTGGCTGCCGCCGGTGAGGAGGGGCCAGAGCGGGGTACCGAAGCGGATGAAGTTGATCCCGGTCCCCTTGGGACCGTAAAACTTATGCGCGCTGCAGGTCGCGACATCGACTGGGAGCTGACTGAAGTCGACCGGCAGATGCGCAATCGCCTGGGTCATGTCGGAGTGAAAGTAGACTCGTCGTTCCCGCAACAGGTGCCCGATGGCCTCCAGGGGGGCGATGCTGCCGATTTCGTTGTTCACCCACATGATGCTGGCAGCGATGGTGTCGGGGCGGAGCGCGGCAGCGACCGCTGCGGGTTGCACTACGCCCTGGCTGTCGGGATCAACCGCTGTGACCTCAAAACCCTGCTTTTCCAGCTGCCGCGCGGTGTTCAGAATCGCTTCATGCTCAATGCTGCTGATCACCAGATGCCGTCCCCGATGCTGATTCGCCCAGGCGAGGCCCCGGAGGGCCATGTTGTCGCCTTCGGTCGCCGACCCGGTGAAGATCACTTCCCGGGGATGGCAGTGCCAGAGTCCGGCAACCTCATCGCGGGCGGCATCGATGCGCTGGCGCGCCTGCTGTCCGACCCGGTGGAGGCTGGAAGGATTCCCCCAGTGCGATTCCAGGACATCGCGCATCGCCCCCGCGACCACCGGATGCAGGGGGGTTGTCGCGGCGTGGTCGAGATAGATGAACGTCGGGGCTTCCACATGGCTAGTCTCGCACAGGTATTGGTTTGAAGTAGAGCCGATTGGGATTGATGGCGACGGTGACCAGCGACGCCTGCGACCGGCACCCCTGGACCTGTTCCAGGTAATGCCAGGGAGGTGCGTCCAGCGGCAGTTGCTGCACTACCCTCCCCTCCCGTGAAAGGTGGGTCCAGCAGGGACGCCCCTGTTCCAGCAGCCACATACCCCCCGCGCCATCCGGGAGTCCCCAGGCAGGATCGGCCCAGCCATCGGGCGCTGGGCTCATGGGAGCGCGACCCCGGACACCCCAGTCGGCGATGTGCCCCAGCGCCGGATCAATGACCAGCACGATACCGAACATGTACCGGTCAATTAGACAGACCCTGCCAGCCTCCCCCGGCACGATGCACCGGACACCCCGCCAGGCGAAGTCGAGCGCATGACGCGACTCCAGGGCGTAGTAATCCAGCAGCAGTGCCCCGGTGTCAGATAAGCGACGTGCGGCAGGGATGCCACAACCGGCCAGGAGAATCGAGCCATCGGAGTCGATCGCGCAGGTCAGCCGGGCATCCGGATCAAAACGACTGGTGAGCTGATGCTCCCAGCGGGTCGCGCCGGTCGACCGGTCGACGGCGAAAAGCGACATCGGATGTCTGGGGGTCGTCACGAGCCAGCAGCCCGCCGGGTGGGCGAGCTGGAGCCGCGCTCCGGGGAGAGTCAGTCTGACCGCCTCGATCTGCATCGACAGATCGGGCCTCACCCGGAGAATCGCCGGCTTTCGGTCCCGCAGGGGGAGCAGGAGGGACTGGTCTTCCGGGTCGATGAAGAGATCGCCCCAGTAGTGGCCCTTCGGCAGCGGCAGAGTTTCGGGGTGGGTCAACGGGCAGACCTCGGATGGAGCGCGCTCCTGCGATGGTCGGAGCGCTCAGGCGTAGTCGTCAGTGTAGAGGGTGAGGCGCTCTTCAGCACGGGTGATGGCGGTGTAGAGCCAGCGCCAGCGATCCTCCCGGAAGTCCGTGGACTCGTCGCGGACCACCACCTCTTTCCACTGACTCCCTTGTGACTTGTGGCAGGTGAGGGCGTAGCCGTAATCGAAGTAGTTCGCTTCCTTGTAGGCCTTCGGGTCGAGGGACTCTTCCTCATTCTGGAAGTGATGCATCCATGACAGTATCTTTTTCTCTTCGACCTCCGCCTCCTCACCGATGCCATCGCCGCGCAGGGTAAGCCATACGCGCTGCGCCCCGGTTTTCTTGCGGCTGACCTGGCTTACCTTAAACAAGGCACCGTTGAGGAGCCCTTCGGAGTGGTTGTTGCGGAGGCAGACCACCTTGTCTCCGACCGCCGGGAGGTCGGGAGGGAAGTCCCGCGCTTTGCGGACCTGTTGGTTCAGCGTTTTGCGGGTTCGGTTGCGTCCGACAATGATCTGCTCCGCCTCCATGGCGGAAGCGAGATCAAAATGGCGTCCGGCACGAATCTGACAGACTCCGTAGTCTCCCGGCCTCGGGCGTTGCTCCAGACGCACCTGCCGGGAGAGTTCGATGATGGGACTCTCCTGAGCCTGCCGGTGAATCTCTTCGAGCATGGCATCCGGAGCCTCACTGGTGAAGAAGCCGGAATCACCGATAGGGGGCAACTGTCCGGGATCGCCAATGACAAGGATGGGCGTTTTGTACGAGCAGAGGTCCCGGCCGACTTCCTGGCCGACCATGGAGCATTCATCGATGATGATGAGTTCGGCGTCCTTGGCCCGGGAGTCGGGATTTAGGTGGAACCGTGGGACTGCGATGCGCTCTTTCGTTTCCCGCATCTCCGCCTCTACCGCTTCAATCGCGCCGAGCAGTTCGTCCTTTGCAGCAGTGGTGGCATCAGGATTCGCTGCCAATACGAGGTACTGCTGCCGGAGGTCCTGGACCTGCTCCTGCAGGGCGCGATAGATGAGGTCGGAGGTTTCCTCGGCCTTGTAGATGAGCTGATGAATGGTGGTCGCACCAACGCACCCATGACGTCGCATGACCAGCGCGGCTTTGCCGGTATAGGCCGCAAAGCAGACCTCCCGAGAGAGATTCGCGGCAATGTGACGCACCAGGGTAGTTTTGCCGGTCCCGGCGAATCCGAAGAGACGAAAGATTTGGCCAGGGCAGCCTGCTTTTTGCCAGGTGCGGAACGCATCCAGTGCCTTTGCCTGCTGTGGTGACCATTCCATGTGGTGGACTCCCGTCATTTGCCGCTGAGGATCTGCGGTCCGTAGAGCGGTGCTTGATGCTGACAGATGTGGCTAGTGTATCGACCCCTCGGTGTCCTCTGGCTCCGCATCGCCAGCGTCCTGGTCGATTGTCGTTGTGGCGTCCTCAGGTGGCTCTTCCCAGGATTCTGTCGATTGCACAACAGCTTCCGATTCGTCAGGCTCAGCGTGAGCGTCAGCCACTTCGGGTAGTTCAGCAACGACCGCCGACATCGTCGAGCCATCCTCGACCACATCGACTCTGGCATCCCCGCTGGAATGCGGAACGTCCATCTCTTCGGTGGCGAGGTGGACCCCGAGTTCCGTCGCCGCGATGGTCATCGTCACCGGGACGAGGCCATGCTGGGGTCGCACGCTGCGGGCGGGGACTTCCGCAGTCGGGAGGGGAGGCAGTTCTCGCACCTGCAATGGCGCAAAGATCTGCTGAATCTCCCCGACCACCCGCTCAAAGGGTGTCGGTTGCAGGAGTTGTTCGGCGGTCTGACGCGCCAGCACGAATTCCGCGCGCAGGTCGGTGAGGGGATGCTGGTTCCGGCTCAGCCACCAGCATTGCGGCACGCCCCCCAGACGTCCTTCCTGCATGAATCGGGCGACTGGGACCCTGGGGTCCGGCAGGAGTGTCTGGATTTCGGGAAGGGGCGCGACCCGGCGGGGAACCACGCCGAGAAAGGCTTCCAGCGGCCAACGGAGACCGGCATCCTGCGTCTGGGCAGCGTCCCAGAGCCGACGGATGAGATCGTCTTCGGGATAGAGCCGTCCGCCGGGGTCGAGCAACTGCGACTCCAGATAGGCCCCGTGGATGGTCGCCAAGTGGATTCCTGGGGGATTTGGCAACGCGGCCCCCGGTGGCAGATGCGTGATCCAGAAGCCATTGGAGGCCGTCGGTGGCAGATCAGGACGCGGGACATACCAGGTTTGTCCGCTGGCAGGGGCGAGACCGGCAGGTGTCTGGAGTCCTGCCAGGACTCCAACGACATGCGGGTAGCGCTGCGCGCCGGGGATCGCGGTGAGCGCGACCCGTCCATCAGGCAGTGCAGTCGCCTGCCACATCAGGGAGGCACGATCACACAGAACCTGGTGGCTCGACCAGCGGCCCGCTCCATCGACCTGCGTAAGGACCGGTTCGCCTTCGGTAAAGCAGACATGCTCTACCTGCCCCTCCACGATGCGGCAGCCGGGCTGCGCCTGGATCCGGTGGAGCAGTTGCAGACGGATCGGATCGAGGCCACCAGCGATACCGCTCAGGCCTCGCTGGTCGCGCCCGAGGGTTTGCGCGACCGTCAGGCAGTCGAGGGTGAGGGGGAGATGTCCGGTCCGCTGGACCAGGAGGGTGTCCCACCATTGCCGGTGTGCAGGCTGTAGCTTCAGTTCGTCCAGCACGGCCGCAAAGGAGGTACGGGCGAGTTGGGAGAGGCGTCGCCCGGGAAACAGCTGCGAGGAATAGCGGTAGGAGCCGGTGAGCGACAGTTCCGCGATCGTTTCGTGCTGCCAGGCACGCGGATTGGGATCAGCAAATCCCCGGGCCTGCGCGCCGGCTTCCCAGCGGTCGTACCAGTCCTGCAGGGATCGGGCGAGGCGTTCCAGCGCGCCTTTGTCCTGAGGAAAGCGCTCCCCCAGATCGGCCGCCAGCTGCTGGAAGTGTGGCCCAAGGCGCACGCTGCCCAGACTGGTGACAAACGTCGTGGGCCGGTCGATGGGGAGGAGGTCGACGTGGATGCCGAGCTCGGCCAGAGTCGGGACGACCGGTCCCTGAGGATTGTGCCCATCACTCAGGAGGAGTCCCCCCTCCAGGAAGATGTCCCTGGTCTGGAAGGAATCATCGAATCCCTCATGCCCTGCCAGGACGAGGCAGACCTCCATGCCCCGGACCGCAGCGAGGGCGGCGGTGAGCAGGGTGGCAAAGGAGTTGCCAAGCATGGTGAGGGCGACATCGGCCATGGCGCAGCAGGGAGTGTACGCGGGATATGGGGAGTAGAGAGTCCGCTCTGAGTCGGGACACCAGTGCAGACACCATGCTACAGGGCGACGCAGCGCGAGGAATCCTATCGGAAGTGCTACCCTGGTTCATACTGAACTACCCAGAATTCCAATTTTGGCACTTGACAAGAGAGAGAGAGAGCGAGAGAATACGAAAGACGTTAAGACTCACCACGAGTCGACAACGTGATCCCCAGATTCAGGAGGCCGTCGATGATCCGTGCTGGGTTGCACATGCTCTCTTGCCTGCCGTTGTTGCTCTCCTTGTTTATGGGAGCTTGCGGAACGTCTGGGAATCCGCAGGCCGCTCAGAACTACGCCGATGCGCTGGACGCCTGGGGGAATGACTGTGCTGGTGGATTCACCGGTCCCCCTGCTAGGCTGACACAGGGGGAGCTCAACTGCCTCAAGTGTCTTGAAATCTACTGCAATGGACCGGGGACTCTCCCAAATGTGAACTGTCAGCAGGGGAGCATCATCGGCATCAGCTGTATGGGTTGTGACCAGCTGATCACCGTACTCTGCCTGGGCCAGACGCCGATGCAAACTCCCGCTGCAGCGCAGCAGCAGCACAACTCAGATAACATTGTGGGACAGGCTATCGCCAGAAATTGCCAGGACAGACTGACAAGACGGATTCGAAGAGTCAGTCAGGATCCCCGTTGGGCAAACACAGCATGTTAAGGAAAGGGACTTGCATCATGCGTGAGCGACACCTCCTCTCAACCCTGTGGTGCCTCTGCGCCATGTTCCTGCTCTCCTGTAACGGATCGCGCTCCCCCGTGCCGACCCCGCCACGGCAGGCCACCGATGGCGCACTGAGCCTGGAAATGACCACGGCTCCCACCTCCTGGGAGTTCCTTCCCTTCGGCCAGTTTCAACTCGCCGGCACCATACAGACCATGCACGGACTGAACCCGGAGCTTCCCTGTCAACTCCGGATCATCGATGTCGAAACCCAGATGACTGTCGATGTGACCTTCGATCCGGATCCGGTGACGTTCCCCAACACGGTCATCCCCCTGGAGGGGGGGCCATTCGTGATCGATGCCATCGCTGACTATCGGCTCGGGGAAGGCCTGAAGCTGCTGCAGTTACAGTTTTTCGATACGCAGAACAACAGCGTCGCTTGGGTTGGACGGGTCCACTCCGGTCCACTCTTTCCGGAGATTTCTAACAAAGACATGGCACTGGCGCGTCAGAACTATGGCCTCAGACTGCTCCCCCTGATCTCGGAGTATCGCGCCATGCTCGAGGCGATCATGGAGTCCGGGGCGTACACCGCGAGCATTGGACAGCACCTGCAGTATGACCTCGTCCTGGCACGTCAGTTTGAAGAGACCTTTACAGAAGCATTGATCGTGCATCCCGATCAGAGTAACTGGGATCAGCTCGCTGCGACCATGCGGTCACAGATTGAACTGGCGGAAGAAATCGGAGCCCCCCTTTCGCTGGAAGAGCAGGTGCTTCGGCAACGACTAGCGGAGTATGCTGACAGCTGGGCCATGAATCTGGAAACCGGCTACGACTTGCTGAGGGAGGAACAGTGGTACTGGGGCAGCGCCACCCCTCCCCCTATTGATGACTCTCTTCGCTGGCAGTATGCCTGGTGTCGCAATATTTTCCCCACCGTTTCGCTGACGCGGTCCGAAGCGGGGTATGAGTACCAGGCGCAGATTCAGACGAACACGGGTCTGATACCCCCCCCACTTTACGGCGAGTTGCCAGCGTACACCGAGCCGATCGCTGATACCTGGTCCACCAATCCGCCAGTGTTCAGCTTGACCGTCTCGATTCTGGATACCGACGAGGATGGAATCCTCGACACCATGAGCGGCACGGGACACTCGGAGGGGACTTCCTTTGAGGACCTGCTCAATGCCGATCCCATACCGCACTTCGGGCATCCGCTGACGTACCTTGGCCTGCTGCAATACAGCCGGTATGTCTGGACTTTCTGAGCCAGGAGCACGGATGAGCGGAGATCAGCAAGGGCCTGTGTAGTAGCCCTTCGGTATACTGAGGCTTGGATTCCTTCCGGCATCAGTACTGATCTCTCACGCGACCCGTCGGGGAGGCCTGCCATGCCTGCTGGCCATCGACGTCCTGGCTTTACCCTCATCGAGCTGCTGGTGGTCATCACGATCATCGGCATCCTCGCGGCCATCGCCCTCCCGAACTATGTGAAGGCGAAGGACAAGGCGAAAGAGGTCCAGGTGAAGAGCGCGCTCCGGTCGATCCAGACCGCAGTCGAGCGTTATCACACCGACTTCGAGCAGTACCCCCTCTTTCTGCTGGGGGGAGATGTCGAGGGCTGGAAGCACTGGCATCAGAAGTTCGATGAGCCGAATCCGGGACGGCTGGGGGCGAATGCCTGGGTCCGGGATCCCCTGATTGCGTACAGCTACTTCCAGAGCTATCCGCTCAATCCGTTTGTGGATGACGGGCTGGCGCTGCTGGCGCAGACTGGTCCGGTGAATCCGCCAGCGGCCGGCTACGCCCCCGGAGATGGCGATCCCCGCTTCGGCTTTCGTGGCAACACGATGGGCAATGGGCTGGAGCACAACCAGGTCTTTGCCAACTGGTACACCAATCTGGACCAGAACATCGAGACCTACCGGACCCTGTGGACCACCACGGGCGGGAATCCGTCGGCCAAGGGTTTCGGTACCTGCGGTGGCCCGAACTATCCCGGATCGGCCAGTAATCCCCCGGGGATGCACTACACCATGGGGGGACGACGCGCCCCTGTGAACAGCCAGGCCGGGACGGTCTTCACTCACTGGCCGGGGAACTTCTTTTATCGCGGATTCGGCGAGCGGGGGCTGGACCGCAAGGGCTGGACCTACCAGAACTCGGCGTCCTTCACACGGTCCCATGTTGCCCGGTACATGATGGGGGCCTACGGGGGCTACACCACCGAGGGGACCGACGCCATCCGCCTGGAGGGGACCTCCCCCACCGGGACACCCATTCGCTATCGCTTCCCTCCGCCTTGGCCTCCGGAAGGGGCGGCCGGGTACCTGGGGATCACCCTTGGCTATGGCTGTGTGGGGTCGGGGAATGACTGGGGGGCTGGCTGGACCACCGGGTTGCCCGAGGTCGCCGGGGGCGGCAACGCCAATCGGGGACCTGCGTTTCCGCCCGACCGGGACCCCAAGTACAACAATCAGTTCATCTATGGGGCACCTGATGGCCAGCCGGATGCGCTGGTGCTGATCCTGACCGCCGGCGACGAAATCCAGGCGTACTAAGACAGCGCGCTGTTGCCAGTCTGCAACACTGGCCCGCTACGATGCAGCCATGCCCGTGACCCGCCGCCGCTTCCTCACCTATCTCGGGGTTGGCTCGCTCGCCCTTCTCTCGAGCGCCCGACGGGGCATCGCCGCCGATATACGGCCTGCCGCCACCCCCCCGCTGCCAGGCTTTGATCCGATCCCGGCCGTGGTCGCTCCGGGAGAAGCCGATGCTGTCCGTCTCCCTGTCGGCTTCCGCTCCGATCTGATCGCGAAGTGGGGAGATTCGCTGGGTTCCGTGGGACCGTATGGTCCGGAGAGCTTCGGGTTTAACTGCGATTTCACCGCCTATCTCGCCGCCGACCGGTTGCAGGGCGGCGCGAATTCTTCGAGCGGTTTACTTTGGGTGAATCATGAGGTGCCGGATCCGAAGTTTGTTAGCGGCTGGCAAGGTGGAAAGAAAACAGGGGCGATGATCGAAGCGGAGATGCTCTCGGTGGGCGGGAGCATCATCGCAGTCCGGCGATCGGCAGATGGTTGGCAGATGGTGCCAGGCGACCCGGCCAATCGGCGCGTGACGGGGCTCTATCCGGAATTCACGATGACAGGCCCACTGGCTGCCAGGATCCCGGCGATCCGTGGCACGGTCGGCAACTGCTCCGGCGGGGTGACACCCTGGGGCACGATCCTCTCCTGCGAAGAGCAATGGGACTCCCTGTATGACAACTATGGCTGGCACGACACGGGGAAAGAGCCCTATTCGCTTGCGGAGCATGGCTGGGTGGTGGAGGTGGATCCCTATGGTGAACTACCTCCGCAGGTCCACTCGAGCCTCGGCCATTTCGCGCATGAGAACTGTGCCTGCACGGTGGGAGCCAGCGGGCGGCTGGTGGTGTACATGGGGGATGACACCGCCGGGGAGCACCTGTACAAGTTTGTTTCACACGACAAGCTGGATCTGTCGGCTCCCAGGGCAGAGCAGCGGCGGCTCCTGACAAATGGTGTGCTTTATGTCGCGGATCTGGATCGAAACTGCTGGCATCCCCTGGATCTGGCGGCAAACCCAAAGATCGCAGCGATGGGGAGGCCGGCTTATCAGGAGCAGGCGGACCTGCTGCTGCGTCCACAAGCCGCTGCGAAGGGGTTAGGTGCGACTCCCCTTGATCGGCCGGAAGACTGCGAGATTCATCCGCTGGATGGGTCGCTTTATCTGGCGCTGACGAACAACACCGCTGCCGGAAATTGGTATGGGCAACTCCTGCGCCTGATCGAAGAGGGAGACGATGCAGAAAGTCTGACTTTTCGCTGGGAGCTCTTTCTCACCGGCGGCCCTGAGTCAGGTGTGGCCTGTCCGGACAATCTCTGCTTTGATCGGCAGGGCAACCTCTGGATTGCCACGGATTTTGGGGGAGGACCGTATCAGGAATTCGGCAGCAACGGGCTGTTTTGCGTGCCCACCACAGGACCTGCGGCTGGAACTGCGTTTCAGTTTTTGTCTGGTCCGAACGACTGTGAAATCTGTGGTCCCTTTTTCACGCCGGACGAGAAGACGCTGTTTTTGTCGATCCAGCATCCAGGCTCGCGCAGCATTCCTGAGCTGGAGCACTACACGAGCCGATGGCCCCAGGGCGCACCGGACATCCCCCGTCCTACAGTTATTGCGATCACCGGGTTTTAGCCGCCTGCGCCGGCCAACTTCGGTACACTTCGTGGCGGGTCGGCCAGACCCGTGTGTGTGCCACACCCGACCTTGCCACGGAGCCCCGGGATGCCCCATCAGTTCGATCCCACAGCGCAGCACCAGACGCCTCCCAAAGCGCTCTGTACGCTGCACATCAATGGCCAGACCCGGCAGGTTGCCGTGGAGCAGTCAGCCATCCTGCTGGATGTCATCCGTGAAGAACTCCAGCTGACCGGCACCAAGCGGGGCTGCGACATGGGGACCTGCGGCTGCTGTACGGTCATCATGGATGGCAAACCTGTCCTGAGCTGCCTGACGCTGGCCCTGGACGCCGAAGGCAAGGCGATCCGGACCATTGAGTCGCTGCAGGAAGGGGGCTGCCTGCATCCGGTGCAGGAAGGGTTTGTCGTGAAGGGGGGGTCGCAGTGCGGCTTTTGCACTCCCGGATTCATCATGACCGCTACGGCACTATTAGAAAGCACACCGGATCCCGCCACCCTCGACCGGGAGACGATTCGTCGGGCCATCAGCGGCAATCTCTGCCGGTGCACGGGTTTCCAGCAGATCATCGAGGCGATTGAGTACGCCGCGGCGCACCTGGACGAGCCCCGTCAGCCGGACCCGACTAGCGGCAAGGTCGCGAACGTGATGGGAGGCTAACCAGACCAATGGCCGAAAGCCACCACGACCCCACCAAGCCCTTCAACATCGTCGGCAAGCCGACACCCCTCCTTGATTCCCGCTCCAAGGTGACCGGGGAGGCAATCTATGCCGATGACCTCAGCTTCCCCAACATGCTGGTTGGCAAGCTCCTGCGGTCGCCCAAGCCCCATGCACGCATCAAATCCATCGATCTCAGCGCGGCCCTCGCTCTGCCCGGCGTCGTGGCGATCGTGGTGGGGTCGGAAGCACCGACCAAGTTCGGGGTACTCCCCATCAGCCGCGACGAGACCGCACTGGCGGTCGAGAAAGTGAAGTATGTCGGCGACATTGTCGCCGGAGTCGCCGCCGAGACCGAACTCCAGGCGGTGGCAGCCTGCCATGCGATCCGCATCGAGTGGGAGGACCTCCCCAGTCATCAGCGGATGGAGAAGTGTCTTGAGCCGCACGGCGAGCCGGTCCATCCGGACCGCTCCAAAGATGGATCGAACCTGCACAAAGGGGTCGACCAGGAGTTCGGCGATGTCGAAGCCGCGCTGGCCGACGCAGCATTCCAGGTCAGTGGTGCGTTCGAGTTTCCGGGCATCAATCACGGATTCACCGAGCCGCACTGCGCCATCGCGAAGTACGACGGTGGCCGCCTGACGCTCTGGACCGCGCAGCAGGTGCCGCACTATCTCCACCGGTCACTGGCCAATGTCATGGAGATGCCCATGCACCGGATCACGGTCATTCGTCCGATGGTGGGGGGCGGCTTCGGCGGCAAGAGCGACCCCTTCCCGCATGAAATGGTGGCAGCGTTGCTGGCCCGCAAGACCGGGCGACCCGTGAAGATTCTCTTCGACCGCGAGGAGGTCTTCCTGACCAATCACGGACGGCATCCGGGCAAGAACACCATGACTCTGGCGCTGGACGCCGATCTCAACATCTCCCTGCTCGACTCCCGGGCACTGATTGAGGGCGGCGCCTGGGCCAGCTTCGGTGTGGTCACGACCTACTACAACGGGGTGCTGTCGATGGGTCCCTACAAGATTCCCTCGTTCAGGTACTCCGGACGCCGGGTCTATTCCAACAAGCCACCACACGGCGCGATGCGCGGACACGGGTCAGTGAATGCCCGGATGGCGCTGGAATGTCTGCTCGATGAGCTGGCCGAGCAGGCCGGGGTGGATCCCTGCGATCTGCGTCTGAAGAATGCCCTGGAGCCGCACAGCTTTACGGTGAATGACCTGCGGGTCACCAGCATGGGCCTGCCGGAGTGCATCGCCCGGGTCCGGGCCGCCTCGGGCTGGGACCAGAAGTTCCGCAAGCTCCCCTATGGCCGGGGCATCGGCATCGGCTGCGGGATGTACATCTCCGGGTCGGCGAAGCCGATTCACCGGACCCGGATGCCCCAGTCGACCGTCCACCTGAAGATCGACATGGATGGCGGGATCACGATCCACTCGCTGGCGGCAGAGATCGGGCAGGGGTCCGACACGATGCTCGCGCAGTGCGTTGCGGAAGTGCTGGGACTCGGGTTGGAATGGATGCGAGTCTATTCGCGCTCGACGGACACCGCGCCGATTGATCTCGGGTCGTATTCCAGCCGGGTGACCTTTATGGCGGGCAACGCAGCCCGGAAGGCCGCCATCGACATCAAGCGGCAGCTGCAGGCCGCCGCCTCCCGGATCACCGGCTACGAAGCAGAAGTCTTCGAATGTGAGGACGAACATCTGGTCTGCCAGGTCCGGCCGGAAGTCCGGGTCCCCTATCTGCAGGCGGTCGATGAAGCCATCGCCTACACCGGCGCGCTGATCGCCCGGGGGCAGTACGAGACCCCGCCGATGGGCGGCACATTTAAGGGGGCGGCGGCCGGCACCGCGCCGTCCTACTCCTACCAGGCATTTATTGCAGAAGTCGAGGTGGATCCGGAGACCGGATTTGTCCGGCTGGAACATATCTGGGCCGCGCACGATGTCGGAAGGGCCCTGAATCCTCTCGCAGTGGAGGGGCAGATCATTGGGTCCATTCACATGGGACTCGGGCAGGTGCTCTCGGAAGCCATGCGGTACAACCACAAGGTGACCGATGGGAATCTGCTCAACGGCAACCTGCTGGACTACAAGATCCCGGGTCCGCTGGAAATGCCGCCAGTGGATGTCTTCATCGTGGAGTCGAACGACCCGGAAGGACCCTTTGGCGCAAAAGAATGCGGCGAAGGCGCCCTCGCGCCGATCCTCCCCGCGGTGGTCAACGCGATCTATGACGCCGTGGGCGTCAGGATCCGGACCCTGCCAGTGACACCCGACGTGGTGCTGGAGGCCATTCAGCGAAAGGAGGCGAACAAGCCCGCTCATGCGTTTACCCCCCTTTCATTTGCACCGGCCAACGTCGGTTAGCGACGCGGTCGCGCTGGCAGCCACCTACGGCGACTCCGCGCAATTCATAGCCGGAGGGACCGACCTGCTGCAGCATCTCAAGAACCGGATCTACACGCCGGATCATGTGATCTCGCTGCAGCATCTCCCGGGACTCCGGGACATCACCCTCACGCGGATCGGCGCGCTGGCGACCCTGGCGGACATCGCTACGCATCCATCCATCGGTGAACAGCTGCCAGCCCTGGTGGAGTGCATCGAGGTCATTGCCTCGCCGGTGATTCGATCGACGGCCACCCTCGGCGGCAATCTGCTGGTGGATACCCGGTGCTACTACGTCAATCAGTCCTATGAATGGCGACTCTCCAAAGGAGCCTGCCTGAAGAGTGAAGGGCAGGATTGTCTGGTGGTGCCGAACCCCGACACCTGCTACGCCACCTTCAGCGCGGACACGCCCGCGCTGCTGATGTGCTGGGATGCTTCGGTGCATCTGGCAGGTCCCGATGGCGAGCGGGATGTCCCGCTGACGGCGTTCTATCAGTACGACGGCATTGCGCGGCATGTCAAACAGCCCGGCGAGATCATCACCTGGGTCGACATCCCGGCGGAGGCGCAGACGCTGACCAGTGGCTACAGCAAACTGCGGGTCCGCGACGCTTTCGACTATCCCGAGCTGGGGGTCGCCGCGGCGCTGTCGCTGCATCCTGACGGGACCCTCGCGGCCCTGCGACTGGCGTTCTGTGCGGTCGATGCCGTGCCGAACCGGATCGATGACGCGGTGGCATCGCTGCTGGGTCAACCCCTCACCGACGAAGCCATCGCGCAAGTCTGTGCCGCTTTGCCGGAAAAGCTGCAGCCTTATCGCAATACGGCGCTGCCACCGGGCTATCGTCGCCAGATGACTGCAGTCTTCGCACGTCGGCTCCTGGTCCGGCTTCGGGATCAGGCACGACAGCAGCCTGAGGCCTAAGGCCATGCCCTGGAAGCTCGGAGTCGCGCTGGCAATCGTGGGACTTTGGCTCTATGGCCTGGGCACCGGACAGGGCTGGGCCAGTCGATGGGAGATTCTGGCCATCGCCTGGGGTCTGTTCGCGGGCTACAACAAAGAGCGCTTTGAATCGAGCCATCAAACCACGTCTGGACAGCAAAGCAGGTTCTCAGAAGCGCTGGGTGCGCTTTTCGAGCCGGAGCCAGCAGATGATGACGACGATGATGTTGAGCAACCGCACGGCAGTGCTACTGAGGGCTTTTTGCTCAGCGATGAGGACTACCACCGTCTGGTTAGCACTCTAAGGACGCAGATCCCCTTCTTAGAGGGACTCCCGCTGTTTGACCCCGCCTGGCGACGGCAACTGGAAGGGCAAATCGTCAGCGGCCAGGGGTACGACGAAGTCATCCAGTACTGGAGCGCTGCGGCCGGTCAGCCTGCGGA
The DNA here is from genome assembly GCA_022072165.1 of bacterium. Taxonomy (NCBI): domain Bacteria; species bacterium. The sequence goes on from JAJVIF010000002.1 coordinate 63,177, forward strand.
AGCTCCAGCGTTCGGCCAGCGTCTGATGGTGCAGGATCCGCAGCTCCAGGCGGCTCACGACTCCAATCGCCGGATGATCGAGGGGCTCATCGCGGTCCTGCCGGTCTCCAAAAACACCGCACTGCTGCATGAGGGTGCGGCCGAGCGCCGACGTCGCAGCTTTCACCCGCAGGCCCGGATGGTGCCGATGGGACTCCGGGCAGCCGCGCAGATGCGACGCCGTCGGCTCGCCCCTTCCCGGATGCTCCGGGAGTACCACCTGGCCCGAAGCACCATGCTGCATACCGCGCTCGATTCATTGCAGCCGCTGAAAGCCCCGCCGGCGCGTCCGGACGCCAATGGGCAGCTGACCGGCGCGCCGCTGATCATGCGGACCGCGCCCCCACCCTTTGTCCGATAGATGGGCGTACACTCCGTATCCATGGACAGCACGACACTCACGATCCTGCTCTTCGCCCAGGCCCGGGATGTCGCCGGGCAGAGCGCGGTGGAACTCCCCTGGAGCAGCGGGACCTGCGATGCGCTGCGCGCCGCCCTCGCTGCGGCGGTCCCCCAGGTCGCACCACTCCTGGGGTCCTGTGCGGTGGCTGTGAATCAGCAGGTCGCGTTGCCCACGACCCTGGTCCATCCGGGCGATGAAGTGGCGATTTTGCCCCCCTTCGGAGGTGGCTAGACGATGCCCCACGACATCAGTGCGCCTATCACTCCCCATCCGCCGCTCATTCGGTTAACCACCAGTGCTTTGGATCTGGAGGAAGTGCTCGCTTACCTGACGGATCCGAAGGCTGGAGGCGAAGCGCTCTTTGTGGGACGGGTCCGGGACCACAATCATGGATTACAGGTGGAGTATCTGGAGTATGAGGCGTACGCCCCCATGGCGGAGCGGTTACTGGGAGTTTTGGCGGCTCATCTGCAGCGCACTTATCACCCGGTACGACTCGCGCTGGTCCATCGACTGGGGCGGCTGGCGATTGGTGATGCCGCTGTGGTGGTGGGGGTCAGTGCGGTCCATCGCGACGAAGCATTTCGCGCCTGCCGGGAGGGTATCGACCGCTTGAAGCTGGAGATTCCCATCTGGAAGAAAGAGTTTTTCACGGGTGGCGCACGCTGGGTCGATAACTGCCAGGGCTGCGCGGCGGTGGCGGCGGACTATGCGGATTACCTCTTGCAGGCTCCGGAGCATCAGCCGCAGGGGTCCATCGAACATGCCGGCAGCTTCGTTACGGATTCGCGAGGGTAGAGTCGTCCTGTGACAACGAGAGCCCCAGCGTTCGCGCATCCTCTGGCGTGTTGACATCCTGCAACACTCCCGGGTCCTTCACGGTTACTTCGATCAGGGGAACCTGCTGAAAGACCGGACGGAGCGAGTCCTCCGGGTCGAGGTCCATGAGAGTGGGTATCAGACTGGCTGTGAACAGGATGGGATGCCCACGGCGCTCATCACAGACCGGGACCCAGCGTCCCGCGACATGGTCTGCTGCGCTGGCGTAAGCCGACAGCAGCGCCGGGATGACCGTCGGTCCGATGCAGGCGTATTCCACCGGGAACAGCAGGATGGGAGTCCTGGGACTGAGTGGCCCCAACGCCCGGAGTCCGGCCTTCAGGGAGGACGTGCGTCCGGCAGCCCACGTCGCATGTGCCAGCAGTCGCGCCTCCTGGGGTAGGTCGGGCAGGGCCAGCATGGCTTCGAGGTCGGCGCCGAGCACAACGACTGGTGCAGCGATGCCTGCACTCAGGCAGCGTTCTACCGCTAATCCCAGCAGGGATCGGTCTCCCCGGAAGAGTCGGCCCTTCGCGATCCCTCCCAGCCGGGTACCAGCCCCGGCTGCGAGAATCACGGCATGACATGTGCTTTCAGCCACATTCAGTATTGTGCCCGACAAGCCGGGTACACTAACGGGCTGGTCCTCAAACCGGTCGTATCCGGACACTCGCAGGGATCACAAGGGAGACAGGCATGGCGTATCGCGCGGTACTGATCATCGGGCTGCTGGTTGTGGGGCTCCTGGGCTGTGCGAAGTGTGGCGACGCCCCCGCCGATCAGAAGCAGGGAGCCGCAGCCACCAGTGGCGACCCGGCAGCCACCGAAGAGGCCGCTCCTGGAGGTCGCAAGCTGCGGTCAGAAATCCCCTTGCGGGTCTTCGCCGTAAACAGCTTCAGCGCGGCCCTCCCCGCCCTCGCGAACCGGTACCGGGAGAGCTACAACGGCAAGGAACTGGCGATTACGTTCGGAACACCGGACGACCTGATTCGTCAGATCCGGGACTCCCAGGCCGCCGATCTCCTCATCCTCGATGACCCCGACCTGGTGCGGATGCTGAAAGAAGAAAAGCTCATCGAGCACGCCTCGGTCCTGGCAGCGGCCCAGCTGGTGGTTATCACCAATGCAGAGAAGCCGATTCTCCTGTCGGTCGCGGAAGACCTCCGGAAGGCCGAGATCAAAACCATCGGGATCCCGGCCAGCACCACCGCCGCGGGCAAGGCGAGCATGGCCTACCTCGGGGATCAGACACTCCTGAATGTCCTGCAGCCGCGCCTGAAGGAGTACCCGACAGTGGCCGAAGTGGTGAAGGCGGTCGGCAGCGGGGAAGTCACGGTCGGCTTTGCCTATGCCAGCGCGGTCCGGGGTCGCAAGCAGGTGAAGAGCACCCTCGCCTGCGGCCTGGATGCTCCCCCTGAGTTCATCGCCATGCCGGTGACGGGGAGCCAGAATGAAGGGAACGCCGAGGAGTTCGTCACCATTCTGCAGGACGAAGCCTCGAAGAAGGCCCTGGTGACGGCGGGGTTTGTCGACTCCGCCTCCAGGGTCATTTACTAGCGCTGACGTTCTCGCAGCCCTAGAAGCGGAAGCTCCCCACCAGGCTCCTGGCGATCAGGACCCAGCCATCGGTCATCACAAAGAGCAGAATCTTGAACGGCAGACTGATCAGGACTGGCGGCAGGAAGATCATGCCCATGCTCATGAGGGTGCTGGAGACGACGAGGTCGATGATGAGGAAGGGCATGTAGACCACGAAGCCCATCTGGAACGCGGTCTTCAGCTCGGAGAGTACAAACGCTGGCAGCAGCACCCAGGTCGGGACATCGGCCCGGGTCTGTGGGGCGGGGAGTCGGGCCAGTTCGAGCATCACTTTGAGATCGCGTCCCCGGGTGTTGTTAAACATGAACTCCCGCAGGGGAATCTGAGCCTTCTGCAGCCCATCCTGATAGGTGATTTCTTCCCGGAGGAACGGCTGCAGTGCTTCCTCGTTCATCTGATTCAGCACCGGACTCATCACGAAAAACGTCAGGATGAGGGAAAGCCCCACGATGACCTGATTCGGCGGCAGATTCTGCGTCCCCAGGGCATTGCGGACCAGCCCCATCACGATGACGATCCGGGTGAAGCCGGTCGCAAGAATGATGATGCTCGGCGCCAGGCTGAGGAGTGTCAGGAGAAAGAGGAGCTGGAGTCCGGCAGAAACTTCCTGAGGCGACTGAGCCGGTCCTGCTTCCAGTGTCACCCGAGGGAAGGGGAAGGCCCCCATGCCACCACCTTCACCGCCACCGCCAGCCATCGCCGGCAGAGCATAGAGGAGGCAGCCGAGACCCAGCGCGACGCCAAGGACCCGGCGATGCCGGTGCCACCAGGCGGTTAATGGTGTCACTGGTGTGGTGCGCGGCCCATCCATGAGCAGGGGGATGCTACCGCGAATCGTCAGGGGCGTCAGTGCCCGGCGGACCCCGGCTCCTGCGGTGCGCGCAATTCCTCGATCGCCTGTCGCAAATCCGCGAGCTTGTCACCGCTTCCGGCAGCAGCCCCATCGGAGTCGTCGCCGACAACCCAGACCCGGGCTTCACGCTCCGCCTGGCCGGATTCCGGACCAAAGAGTGTCGCACCATCCAGACGCGGTAACGGGGGGGTCCCCTGCCCCATCTGGCGCTGCACCCGCTGCAGGACCGCAGCGAATCCGGCGGGGTTGGGGGTACCGGGAGGTGGTGACAGGGTCCGGAGGAAGAAGGCGACCCGCTCAGGATCGGTAATCCGTTCGATCAGGGTGATGCTGGTTCCAGTCGCGCCGAGAAGCAGCAACTCATCGTGGAAGCGGACTACATGCAGCGCGAGTCCCGGCGCGATGGGCACGACTGTCAGGGGTTCGATCAGGCTGCTTGCCATCCCCCCAGGGGAGCGTCGATAGAGCCAGCGCATGATCGCGACCAGGCCATAAATCAGTCCGCTGCAGATCAGCAACCAGACCGCCACAGTCAGGAGATAGCGTCCGATGCTCGCCCCCGGCAGGCTGGAGGTCGGGGAAGTCTCCGAAGCGATCCCGGCAGCGCCCAGATCGCCATCGAGATTCAGGGGCCGCTGTTCGCGGGGGTCCACTACCGGCGCTGCCGTCTCGTCAGCCGCTGGCGAGTCGCCAGCGGGTTGCGCCATGGTCGCCATGGGCGACAACGCGAGGAGGAGGCATATGAGCCAGAGGACAGCGCGAGTCACAACAGCGCCTCTTTCAGGGCCAGGACCAGGTCGGCGGACTCGTAGGGCTTTGCGACAAATCCAAGCGCACCGAGTTCCTGGGCACGCTGCCGGACTCCGGCACTGGCAGAGCCCGTAACCATCACGACCCGGGCCGTGGGATCCTGGGCGCGGAGGGCAGCAAGGCAATCCAGGCCATTGAGGACGGGCATCTGCACATCGAGGGTCACGACATCGGGAGTCACCGACGGATAGAGCGCCAGCGCGATCGCGCCATCTTCGGCTTCCCCAACAATCTCATGCCCCGCAGGGACAAGCGACACCCGGGCGACTGCTCGCCACTCCGGGGAGTCATCGACGATCATCACCCGCGCCATGATCGGGAGTGTAGCGCCTCACCGGAGGCTCTGCAGTCGCTCCTCCGGCGAGACAATAGATGTGATCCGCATCCCGAAGCTTTCATCAATCACGACTACCTCACCCTTGGCGAAGAGCTGGCCATTGATCATCAGGTCCAGGGGCTCGCCCGCGAGGCGATTGAGTTCAATGAGCGCGCCGGGAGAGAGCTCGAGAATCTCCTTGATCGTGAGGTCCTGACGCCCCAGCTCCACCGTAATGGTGAGCGGGACATCCTTCAGCAGATCAATGCGGGCGGGTTCCGTCTGAGGAGCCTGACGCTCTCCCAACTGCTGAAACTGTGGACGTCCGACAGCGATGGGCTCAACAGGCGAGCCGCCCGGGGCAGGTCCTGGGGTCGGGGCAGACATGGCGGCATCCATGGGGGCGGTCTCCGGTGGGGTGTATGCAGGATGACTGGTGACCAGTACGGTAGCAGCAGCCGGTGTCAGCCAGAGTTGCAGGCTGCCAGCCGCGCCATTCACCAGAAAAGGATGATGTTCGAGAATGGCCGGTCCGGAACGGGCCAGGGAGCTTTGCAGCAGGACCCCGCCCGCCATCAGCGGATCGGCGGCGGACTCCAGCGAGACCTCCTGACGCGCCTGTCCCAGCATCGCACTGACACTCGCGCTCCAGCGCCCCAGCACATTGGCCAGGGTATCCCGCAGCATCGGCACATGGATCTCTTCGATCGCTGCTGCCGGTCCGGGGTCGCCCAGCAGCGCTCCGATGAGATGCAAAAGGCCCTCGCCTTCGCAGAGGACGACCCCTTCCAGCGGCAGATCAGGTCCGATCGAGAATGGGAAGGCGATCGATGAGAGCGAGAGCGACTGCGCGACCGATGTCACTGGTAACAGTTGTGGGCTGGCGGCACCGAACTCCAGCGACCCACCGATCAGCATCGCGCCCAGGACATCCTGTGCGCCGGGGGCCAGCAATGCAATGGCTTCCCGATAGAGGGGATGGCCAAGATCGAAGGCGGGAGGTGTCACGCTGGCCATGCCTCCCTAGGGTGCCCGGCGTCCGGTCGCAGATTCAGCACCAGTCCCTGTCAAATCCACGACTTCGGTCAGCTCGATGGCGTAGTAATCCCCGACCTGCCCGGGGCGTCCCCGATACTTCGTGCGGTTGTGGATCTGGATCGCCAGGGGGAGCTTCACCCGCTGGTCGAGGCGGATGACATCGCCGATTTCCAGACTCAGAACCTCTTCAACACTGAGGCGAGCTTCCCCGAGTTGGGCACAGACAGGCACCGGCACCATCGCGATGCTTGCTGCCACTTCGGTCATGTGAGTGCCAACTTCGCGCTTCCCCGCGAAGAATTGCTCCGTACTCAGACGGGACACCGCCGGTTCCAGGAGGATGAAGGGGAGGCAGAAAACAACCTGGTCCTGAACATCCCCAACTTTCATGTCGATGGCGACATAGAGCACGATGTCGCCGGGGGGCACGATCTGTACGAACTGCGGGTTAGACTCCAGGGACTCCAGACGGGGTGCCACCGGGACGATGTCCTTGAACGCAGTCCGCAGGTAGCCCCACATGTCGCCCATGATCCCGCCGATGATGGCTTCTTCGATCTCGGTCAGTTCCCGCCGGAAATCACCACCCCGTCCGGGACCGCCGAGCAGGCGGTCGATGAAGGCGAAGGCCAGCGGCAACTTGATCTCCATGAGGGCGGAGCCTTCCAGCGGCTCCATCGAAAAGACTGTCACCACTGTCGGGCTTCCCAGGGACTGCTGGAACTCCTCATAGGTCATCTGTTCAATGGTCTGAACTTCGAGGTAGACCCCGGACCGGAGCTTCGCGGAGAGGAAGGTTCCCCACCCCCGGGTGAAGACCTCCATGATCATGTTCAGGGCCCGGATCTGATCTTTGGAAAACTTATCGGGACGCCGGAAATCGTAGGCCTTGATCTGCGCCGGCAGTAGCCGGGTCCCGCCACCAAAAGGCTTGGCAGTTGTTGACGCACCGCCCTCTTCCAGGGCGGCGAGCAAGGCATCAATTTCCGCCTGGGAGAGGGTGTCGACCATCCGTGGTTGCTTTCTCAGGACGCCGTTGGGCAACGCTCCGGCTGCTGGGGTCCAGTCCTTCCTTGGTGAAGCGGATTATAGCGGCCCCAGCGGTGACAAACTCCCTTTGCTGCCGGATGTCAGCACGTCTGAGCAGACTCCTCGCCCTTATGTCGCATCGGACTATGCTCCCTCAAACAGCACAGGCGGCCCTGGGCCGCCTGCGGGAAGGTCAGCGTTGGAGTGGTGGAGCTACTGGGCGACCAGGGTCGTGAAATGGACCTGCACGACCGGTGGCGTCCCTGCCTTCCCGGTTTTGGGGTCCGCCGGGGGCGTGAAAGCCACGTTCAGCGCCTCTAACAGCTTTGTCGCGTACTTGCGCTGGCCCGCCTCGGTCGAGATGGACGCGTAGGCGACATTGTTCATGATGCCGTTGATGATGGACTTCAGCTTCGGAAGCTTCGCCCCCAGGGCATCGGCGGCCTGGGTGTCGGTGACTTCCAGGGAAATTGCGAACTTCAGGTAGCTGTAGGGGAACTCCTGGCTCGGCTCCAGATTGACGATGAATGGATCTTCGATGGAGTAGAACGCGCCTCCTTCGGCGGGACGTTCATCTCCCATTCCATCGGCGTCATCAGTTTGCTCGGCGGACACAGGCGCCTTCGGCTGCAGTAGCAGGATCGCCGCGACACTGCCGCCGCCGACCAACAGGGCAACGGCCAGGACAATCCCGATGAGCAGGGGGAGCGGCAGGGCGACTGCGCCCCGGGACGGTGTGGCCTTCTCACTCTCTGCCATGTGGTGCCTCCAGGACAGTGTGGTCCGCAGTAGTGTCATCCGCAGGACGCTGACTCACTTAAGGAGTCTTCATCACGGACCGGTCGCTGCCGCCGAGTCCTTGGCGACTTCGGGCGGCAGGGCCAGAAGATCGACCTGCTGCTTGTCCCCTGGCAGTGATTCCGGCACCACGATGGTCTCTTCGCCGGACTGCCCTGTCGGGACCTCGACAGTCTTGTGCTCTTCTTCGGCCAGGATCATGATTTCCACGCGCCGGTTGTACGCCCGGCGCTCCGGGGTGTCGTTGGGGACCAGGGGCCAGTACTCGCCATAGCCGGCAGCGGTCAGACGATGCGGGGTGATGCCTTCGTTTTCGATGAAGTAGTGCACGACCGCGGTTGCGCGGGCGGTGGAGAGTTCCCAGTTCGACGGGAACTGTGCCGTGTTGATCGGGGTGCTGTCGGTGTGCCCCTCAATGGCGACCCGATTCGGCACTTCGAGCAGCATGTCGGCGACCAGCCCGAGGACTTCCCCGGCATCCGGCCGGAGCTGGGCGGACCCCGGCGCGAAGAGCGTCCGGTCCGTGAAACGGAGCTTGAGTCCCTGGTCGGTGATTTCGGTTTCGATCCGCCCATCGACAGCGAGGGTTTCGATCTGCTTCGCGTACTTTTCACGAATGACATAGAGCGGCGTGATCTGGGTCGGGACCCGCTCATCGCCGGGGGGGATATTGGTGGGGAGGTCAGCGAGATAGAGCACGCCCGGTCCTCCCGAGAGGACACCGAAAGCACCATTGAGGGAGATCACGACTTCCTGGAACTTCGTGACATCGACCATCGACATCGAGTAAAGCAGGACGAAGAAAGCCATGAGGGTGGTCATCATGTCTGCGAAAGAGACCATCCACAGCGGCGCGCCAGCGGGCTTGTCCCCGCCGCTACCGCCTCCCCGACTCCGTCCGGCTGCCATACGTGCTTATGCCTCCACAGCGGCGGCTTTGGCATCTTCCGCCGCGAAACGTCGACGCAGGGTCGGTGACAGGAAGCTCAGGAGCTTCTGCTCCACCAGCTTGGGGTTTTCGCCCTGCTGGATGGCGAGGATGCCCTCCACGATGACCTGCTTGCCGAGCATTTCCTCGCGATGGCGCATTTCGAGCTTGTTGCTCATGGGGATGAAGATGAAGTTCGCTCCGATGGCGCCGACGAACGTGGTGATCATGGCCAGGGACATCCCGGGGCCGATGGCTGATGGATCCGAGAAGTTTGCCAGCATGATGATGAGCCCCATGACGGTCCCGATCATCCCCATCGCCGGAAGGAGCGCGCCGAACTGGTCGAGCACCTTCTTCCCGGCGGCGTGACGATCTTCCAGGAAGGCCAGGTCGATTTCGAGAATCGAGCGGACAATCTCCGGCTCGGTCCCATCGACCACCATCTGCAAACCGGTCTGCAGGAAGGGGTCCTCGATGTTCGCGGTTTCTTCTTCCAGAGCCAGCAGTCCCTCACGTCGGGCCTTCTCCGCCATGCTCACCAGCGTACCGACGAGGCCATAGAGGTCCTTGCTTTTGCTGAAGAGCGTTTTGGCGAACACTTTGCCCGCGTTGATGACCTGGTCCATCGGGAACGAAATCAGGATGGCACAGACTGCGCCACCCATCACCAGGACATAGCTCCCGGGATCCCAGAAGAGCCGCAGGTTGCTGGGTCCCTGGGAGCCCATCATCCCCCAGATGAAGCAGCCGATGCCCGCGATGAGGCCGATGATCGTTGCGATGTCCATGGGTGGACTGTCCGCTCCCGCTACGGCCCAGACCGGTCCCGGCCGGCGCTGGGAAATGAGGTGCCATGCCTAATATCAAGAGGAGCACAGCTTGCTTGACGTCGGTTGCATCCCGCACATCAGGATTCAGCTTCACGAAGCGGAGGACACATTATCCGGTCGGCATTAATGTCCAGTCAGGTGGGAAGAGCGTGAACCGCAGTGGCGCGGTGAAAAGCAATCACCGCCGGGAGATCCCGGCGGTGAAGATCAACAGTCGCAGGTGATTTCAGCTTGTCACTACCGGACCAGATTCACCACTTCACCGAGAATCTCGTCCTGTGTGGTGATGACACGGGTGTTCGCCTGGAAGCCACGCTGTCCCTGGATCAGTTCCGTGAACTCAAAGGCGAGGTCGACATTCGACTGCTCCAGCGAGCCGGGGATGATGGTCCCGGCCCCGCCGCTCCCCGGACGCGTGACTGTCACGACGCCGGAGTTGGCACTGACCGCCCAGGCGTTGTTCCCGATGCGCTGAAGGCCTGCCGGGTTGTTGAAGTTCGCCAGGGCGAGCTGCCCTAACGGCCTGGTCAGACCATTAGAGAACGACCCCTGAATGGTGCCGGTGATGTCGAAAGCGAAGGACTGCAGCACTCCCAGGGGATAGCCATCCTGGAAATTCGCGGCGGTCGTGCTCTCGCTGGCGAACTGCGTAACGCCTTCGATTGGACTCCCACCACCATCGAAACGGAGTTCGAGGTCGACCGTATTCGCCCCCGGCGGGGTGAAAGAGACCGGGATCAGGGGATTCGGTGAGGCAATCAGCCCATCGTTGCCGAAATCGATGAACCCCACGTCGTTGTTCAGGACAATGTTGGGCTCTGCTGGCAGACTGGCGGTCCACTTCCAGCGATTCTGATCAAAATGCTGGAACTCAATACGGAACTGATGAGGTGCCCCGGCACTGTCGAACACTTCAATGGTCGTGGAGTGAGTGAACGCATCGGCGGTCACGATGCGAGCCTGACCATTGCGCAGCACATCTGCCGTCAGGGTGACACCAGGAATGAGGGGCAAGGGAGCGTTGTCACCCAGGAGTTGCGGACCAAGATTCGAGAGTGAACTGGCGGAGCCGAATGGGGGTGAGTTGAAGAACTCGCGGGTCCGCTGAATCACGCCATTGTCAGCGGTGTATTCCGCCCGCACGAACGCATCGGAGCCATTGGCGAGAACATAAGCCTGCAATGGCGAGGGGCCATCAGGAGCGCCGGGAAAGGGGTTCAGCGTAAAGGTGCCGATGGTGTCCAGGCCCGTATTCCCGCTGGCACCCGGATCCTCAATCGCGATGAGGTTGTTGGCTCCGGCGAGTGTGTTACGGAGCGATATGGTGCCGTTCGCATTGGCGGTCGCCTGGACATAGGTCGGCGTCGGCGACGCGGAGGTCGCGGCATTGATGGCATCAGCAATCACCTGGGCATTTTGCGCGGCGGTATTTGCAGACGAGGTGGGGCCATAGGTGATGGAGACGTTGTTGATGATAATTGTCTCCGGGGCGAGCAGTCCTGCCGGGACGGGTCGGGTGGTGGTCCCGGAAGCGTTGGTCGCTTCCCGGACCGTGATGTTGTAGACCCCGGCTTCATTCGGTCCCTGGATCGGCTGCTGGAAGGTCCCTGCCGAGAGTCCGAGTTCGCCCAGATTGACCGGGTTGCCACTGACAATAATGGAGGCCCCATTCCCAAACAGGGACTCAATCTCGATCTGACTGCCGTTGACGACCCGGGCGTAGACCGTCGGAACCTGCGTGTTGATCTGATTGACGACAAAGCTGGCGATGTTGTTGGCATCGGTGAAGTCGAAGCCGCCAGGCCAGTTGAAGATCACATCGGTACCATCGATGGTGATGTCACCTGGGCCGGCATCGGTGAGCACGACATTCGTGGTCACGTTGTTGCCGCGGAAGCTCGCGAGGGGGGAGGCAATGCCCGCAGCGAGGGTGAAGCCGGTGGAACCTGCTGAAGCAAGACGAGCGGTGCCGAACGTATCGGAAGAAGAGTCAAGATTCGAGCGGTAATTCACGAACGTTGTGGTCCGCGCCGGGATCTTCGCACCAAAGTTGATCTGGATATCACCCAGCGGCGACGAGGGGTCAATCGCCGTCCCGTCACGATTAAGCAGCGTGTAGCCCTGGATCCGCTCACCGTTGGTGGTCACCAGTTTACCGGTGTAGTCCACCGTGAAGTTCCCGGCCCGGGAGTAAGAACGTCCGCCTTCTCCTTCCAGGACAAAGAAGCCGGCTCCATCAATGGCGAGGTCCCGGATGTTGCCGGTGCTCTGGATCGATCCCTGCTGCATGATGTTGTCGATAGAGGCCACCTGGACGCCCAAACCGACCTGCAGGGGATTGATCCCACCCCGACTCCCCTGCGGACTCGACCCGGCGCGGATCGTCTGCGAGAGGAGATCCGAGAAGGTGATACGGCTCGACTTAAAGCCGAAGGTGTTCAGGTTGGCGATGTTGTTCGAGACCACATCGAGCTTGGTCTGATTCGCGCGAAGTCCTGAAATCGCGGCGTAAAAGGCGGATCCTGCCATGAGGGGGGGGCTCCTTTACCGGGTACCTGACTGCTGTCCTGTGCGGAATAATCGACGGTGCCTGCGCTACTCGTCAGTGGGGTCAGTGGGAGGGTCGGCGGGCGGCTCTGGCGCTGGCTCCTCGGCTGGCGGAGGGGCCGCAGCCGGGGGTGTGGCTGGTGCAGGTGGAGGGTTCTTTCGAGCGCCGATGCTGATCAGGGAGGTGTGCGGCATCTCCTGACCATTCGTGAGCGTCAGGACCGGCTCGCCGCCGACAAAGATGATTTCCCGGACCGTCCCTTCCACCACCTGGCCGTTGAAGAAGCCGGAGACTTCCTGGCCGATCAGGCTCGCGGCCTGCCCGATGAGCTGGAACTGCAACAGCCGGCTCATCTGCTGATTCATGGTGATCTGCTGTTCGAGGTTGGAGAAGGTCGCGACCTGCTGGATGAAATTCTCCTGATCCGTCGGGTTGAGCGGATCCTGATTCTGGAGCTGGGCTGTGAGGAGCCGCAGGAATGCGTCCTTATCGAGCTGATTGTTGGGCGTCGATCCCCGCTGGGGGGTCGTGGCGTTGATCTGGCTCGTGATGGCATCGGCGAACAGCATGGCGGAGGCCTCCCTGGGCTCTTAGACCGTCAGATTGAGTCCCTGCAGGATGCCCGGGAGGAGATCCTGGAGTTCCAGGTCTGTCCCCTCCTGCTCCGGAACTTCCAGCAGATGCGGGGCGAGGGGTGGCTTCTCCCAGCCCTGTTGCGGACGCGCCCACTGTTGACCACCGCTGCGGTCACCATCGTGGTACTGCGACTGCTGCTGGGCGAGATCGAACTCCCGGACCTGGAATCCCCGCTCTGTCAACTGCTGTCGCAACTCAGGCAACAGACGCTCGAAGAGGAGATGCGCTTCGCTGGTCCGGGTCACGATCCGGGTCTGCAACTGATCGCCCTTGCGGGTCAGCTCGATGGTGATCGTTCCCAGGTCTGGCGGACGCAGGGTCACCCGGAGGCGAGTGGTCCCTTCGGGAAGGTTGTCTTTGGTCAGTTGTGCGGTCAGGCGACTGGCGACTTCGCGCAGCGGCACCGGTGCGTCGGCTTCCGCAGATCGCGTCACGGCCCCCGCAGCAGGTGCCTGCTGGAGGGTCGCGGCTGCGACATCAGGAGCGAGCGGTCCGGCAGCCATTGGACCCTGCACCGGTTGCGGTGGGGCAATGACCTGTGCGGACAGACCCGGCGCACTGAACTGCGCTCCTGGGACCGGAGCAGTGAGATTCGCCGGCTGCGCGACAGGCGTTTCGGCCTCAACAGGAATCGGAGCTTCAAAGCCCGGAGTCGCGGCCTTCAGGTGCGTGGCCAGGGGGCGATACGCCACTGGCTGCCCGAAGGTCGGGATCTCCGGTTCAGTCACGGCGGATTGCTCACTGACTGTCGGAGCAACGCCACCGGGTCGGAGGACTGTCCCAGCTACCGAGTCAGCCTGCTGCTGCATACGCCCCACGTTGAGCTCGGGGAAATCGGACGCGACACTGATGGCTGCTGCGGGAGTCGGCAAGCCAGTCCTGGACTGGGGGATCGCGACCACAACGTTTTCCGGCAACGGTACAGGACGTTGGAAGCGATCGATATGTCGCCGATTAACCGCCGCGTGTCCGGCGAAGGGCTTCCCTAAGCCGAAACCGTACCGACGTTCCCTTGGGCTGATGACCTGACTTGTTGCGGTTCCAGACCCCTCCTGGGGTAGTGCAGTCAGCACAAGTTGAACGGCGGGAGGAAGCATCCCGGCAGCGGAGGGCTCACTCGGGGTGTCCGCTACGGGCAGGCTTCCCTGTGTCTCCGCCCCGCTGAAGTACTCCGGAAACAGCTGCTCGAGAGTCGGGACTGGAGGTGGGGCGACCGGCGATTCGCTCAGTGGCTGGCCGGTCAGAGGAGTCGCCAGGAGTTCCATAGCAAGAGACACGTCATCACCATCGGCGAACCCGGACTCCGGTACGGATTCTGCATCCGGCGCAACGGATGCATCTGCAGTACCGGTGATCGCGTTTTCAGTCAGGGCATCCTGACGGGTCCCGGACGCTTCCTGCGCGGGTTCCTTTGTCGCCTGGACCGGAGCTTGCGGATCACGCGGGACGTCGCTTCGCGAGGAGGCTGCCGGTTCGGCAATGGGGCGCGGACGCTGCGGGTCATTGGCGGGGGATTCGCGATTAATGCGGAGTTCCCGCCACTCTCCCCTATCCGATGCCGGTTCCGGTCGACGCTGATCTGCTGCTTTTCCGGGTCGGGGAGCGATCTCGCGCGCTCCCTGCCCCTGTCGATCGGTGGCCTGTACCAGCAATTGCTGGAAGGGCATCGGCCCGGTGGGAGGCGGGGGGACCGGTAAAGGACCCGGCATGCCGAGGGGGAGGAGTTCGGGAAGTGAGAGTCCTGGCAGGGCTGTCATGCGCCGTCCTGAGCCGGGAAGAGATCATCCGCGACGCTGTCTGCTATCGGCGGATGTCTGCCCGGCTTTAGATCGGCTACAGACTCATGGCATCAAGTAGTGCTCAGCTCAGTTCGCTCCAGCGGGAGTACTGGCCCCATCTGACTCCTCTTCGTTGTCATCCTGGTTTCCTAATCCGCCAAGGGGATCGACGTTAACAGTCGTGTTTGCGGGGGTTGGCGGGGTCGCCGGATTCACCGGGGGACGGACATCCGCAGAAGACAACGGTGGCGTGAAGCCCGCGAGGATGTCGCTGATGAGCCGGGCGCGGGAGGGGTCGAGGCCACCGAGGATTTCCGCCGCCATCTCCTGCTTCATCGCACCGATGATGATCGCCGCGCGCTCTGGCTCCATCCCCTCGAGGATCTTCACGGCATCGCTGCTGTTCATCCGCTCGTAGATTTTAGCCACTGCCGCCTTCTGGGCGTCCTTCTGGAGATTTTGCTGATCCTTGAGGCGAGCGAGATCCGCCTGCAGCTTCACAATGTCCTGATTGCGCTGTTCCAGGTCGGCTTCCAGCGATGACTTCAGTCGCTGATGGTTTTCGAGCTTCGCGGTCAGTTCCCGGACCTGCTGCTGCAGGATCTCCTGTTCGCTCATGCGCCGTCCCTGGGTGGCGGCTTCCGGATCCGGGGTCGGTGCGGGAACATTGAGCCAGCCTCCGATCACCGGAATATCCGCAGCTTCCGGGGGATAGCTGATGACTCCCACGCCCTTGTACGACAGGACTGCGACTGTGAGGAAGGTAAAGAGGAAGAACCACCCGACGCCGCTGGCGGCGGAGAGTCCCCGGTGGTGATGTCGCCCGATCATCTTGTTGCCTCCTGCAGCTCCCTACTCAGTCGCATCCTGCGGCTCCCTACTCCGTCGCGTCCTGCACCAGCAGCGGGGAAGCGACCGGGAAGGTCCCGACCCCCAGTTGAGTAGCCAGAAAAGTGTACTGGTCTGTGAGTTCCACGATGACCTTGCTCAGGGGCGAACCCTGGCCGTGGCCCGCCTTGAACTCTACGCGCAGCAGGACCGGCAGCCCGCTTGCGCTGTCCTGTTGCAGCAATGCGGCCATCTTGCGGGCGTGGAGCGGGTCCACCCGGCTGTCCTGGTCACCCGACATGAAGAGGACCGCGGGATAGTCCGTCCCGGGGACGGCGTTGTGATACGGGGAGTACGCCCGCAGGAAGGGGAAGTGCTCCGGATTTTCAGGGTCACCGTACTCGGGGATCCAGAGGCGTCCCAGCAGAAAGCGGTGGTAGCGCAGCATGTCGAGGAGCGGCACCGAGCAGATGACCGCGCGGCAGAGGTCCGGACGCTGCACCATGACCGCCCCAACCAGCAGGCCACCATTTGACCCACCGGCAATCGCGAGCTTCTCCGGTCGGGTATACCCCTCGGCAAAGAGATACTCCGCGCAGGCGATGAAGTCGTCATAGACATTCTGCTTCCGCTCCAGGCGTCCTGCTTCATGCCACTCTTTCCCGAACTCCCCGCCACCGCGGAGGTTGGCGTAGACATAGATGCCGCCCGCCTCAATCCAGGGGAGCGCTCCCCGGCTGAAGTAGGGCGTGAGGCTGTTGTTGAAACCGCCGTAGCCGTACAGGATCGTAGGATTGCTGCCATCCCGGGGGCGATCTTTGAGGCTGACCACAAACATCGGGACCTGGGTCCCATCTTTCGAGGTCGCCCACTCCTGCGCGACCGCATAGCGATCCCAGTCCAGGGGGATCTCCAGTTGCGACAGCACGCTGACGTCGCCGGTTCGGGCGTTGATCTGGAGAATCGCGGGGGCATAGGTGAAGCTCGTGAAAGAGCAAATGAGGAGGGGCTCCGTGGGATGAGCGTGGAGCCCGGAGAGGGTTCCCAGTGTCGGCAATGCAATGGTGCGCTGCAGTGCGCCGTTCAGGTCGTAGATGTTGAGTTGGTGAAAGGCGTTCTCCAGCGTCTGGACCGCCAGGAGCCCATCCACGACCGCGAACGTTTCAATGACCCCATCGCCTTCGGGAATGATCTCTTCGGCCACCAGGGGATCGGCCAGCAGTCCCTTAAGGATTCGGAATCGGGGGGCCCCGACATTGGAGAGCAGAATCAAATGCTCTCCCACCACTTCGGCGGAGGTCCTGCCATCTTCTCCCACCACGAGAGGGGTCCAGGGAGCATCGACCGGTCCGGTGAGGGGGCGCATGTAGAGGTCATTGCGCGCCCAGTCGGTGCTCGCGAACCCGAAGATCGTGGAGTAATCGTGGGAGACCCCCACCGACACCCAGGTTTCCTTATCGAAGCTATCGCCGAACACCAGCGGGTCCTCAGCAGGGTCAGACCCCAGTGCATGAAAGTAGATGCGCCGCCAGAAGGATTCCTCTCCTTCAGGAACCGTCCCGGGTTCCGGGAGTCGGCTGTAGTAAAAGCCGCTGTTGTCCGGGAGCCAGGCAATGGAGCTGGCCCGGGTAAAGGGGATCACGTCGGGGAGCTTCTCCCCGGTGAGGGCATTCCGGACATAGAGGGTCGAGCGCTCGCTCCCGCCCTCGCTGAGTCCATACGCCACCAGGACACCATCGCGGGAGGGCTGCATCCAGTCCATCGCTACTGTGCCATCCTCGCTGAGTGTGTTGAGGTCCAGGAAGACGGTTCCCCCGGTCGGTCCCTGGGCGAAAGTACCGGAGTAGACCACCGGCTGGTCCGCGCCGGCATCCCGACGCTTCCAGAAGAGGCGATCGCCTGCGATTTCGGCTTCAGTGGTGATGGGGTACTGCCACAGGGCCTCGTACTGCGCCTGCAGCGCTTCCCGTCCGGGGTGGGCATCGAGGGTCGCCCGGGTGTAGGCCCCTTGCGCCTCGACCCAGGCCTGGACCTCCGGGTTAGATCCATCTTCCAGCCAACGGTATGGGTCGGCGACCACCTGCCCGTGGAAGTCTTCGGTGACATCGTCTACCCGCGTCGGCGGATAGGATTCAGGCGTGAGCGCCATGACCATGAGCAGCAGGGACCCCAGGGCGAAAAGTGTCATACGACGAGCGACTCCAGAGCTGTGATGCACCGGTAATCCGGCAGGACGACAGCGGAGCCATTGTACGGGTCCGGAAGCTGTGTGAGTCAGCCAGCAGAGATCTGTCAGCTAGAACTGTCGGCGTCCATAACGAAGAATCGTCAGTTCATCGAGTTGCTGCTGTTCCAGGGTCCGGACTGCCCCCTGCCATTGCTGCCGAGCCGTCCCGGTCGCCCGGGACATGATCTGCTCTTCCTGTCGCGCTGCCAGCCAGTGCTGATGCTGCCGGGCAGCGATCGCGCGGGCTGCCTGCAGCTGACGCTCTGCTCCCTCTACGGCGCGACGCGCATCTGCCACCATCAGCTGCAGCAGCGGGAGTCGGCGGACATTGACCTCCCCCTGGAGCTTGTGATTTCCATCGGCCAGGATTTCGCGATAGGCCTGCTGACAGAGGAGGAGCCGGTCTTCCGCTGTCCGCTCCTCCGCCAGCGCCTGCTGGTACTGCACCCGCGCCAGGCGGGTCTCCCCGCTCCGGAGGCGCTCGAGTCGCTCCAGCCGATCCAGTCGCAGACGGGGGTCGGGGGCTGGCATGGGTTAGGCCCGGACTCCCGGGAACAGCGTCGCCAGGGCTGCCTGCGTAGCGGCCAGGGGGGCACCCTCGTCTACCGGCTGCTTCAGGAATGTCATTAGCGATGGCACCTGCCGTAATAGGGCATCTGTCTCGGCATTCGTGCCGGGCTTGTAGGCCCCGATTTGCACCAGGTCTTTCACCTCATTCCAGGCGGAGAGCTGCGACCGGAGGGCTCCGGCTTGTTCCCGCTGGGCAGGAGGCACGACCTGCGTGAAGCAGCGCGAGAGACTCTCCAGGACATCGATGGCAGGGTAATGGCCGGCACTCGCCAGTTGTCGCGACAACACGATGTGGCCTTCGAGGATGGAGCGGGCGAGATCGGCGACCGGCTCGTTGAAGTCGTCGCCTTCCACCAGGACGGTGTAGATCCCGGTGATCGCCCCTTTGGCTGTGGGTCCCGCCTGCTCGAGCAACTGCGGCAGGAGGGCAAAAACACTCGGGGGATAGCCACGACTGGTGGGGGGCTCCCCCACCGCCAGACCGAGCTCCCGCTGTGCATGGGCGACCCGGGTGAGGGAGTCCATCATCAGCAACACCTGCTGCCCATCCTCGCGGAACTGTGATGCGATAGCCGTGGCAAGTTGCGCGGCTTTCAGGCGACGCAGCGGCGACTCATCACTGGTTACCACGACCACCACAGAGCGCGCGAGTCCGGTGGGTCCAAGGTCGTTCTCAATGAACTCCCGCACTTCCTTCCCCCGCTCGCCGATCAGGGCGATGACATTGACATCAGCGGCCGTGTTACGGGCGATCATCCCCAGGGTGACCGACTTTCCGACTCCCGAGCCGGCGAAGATGCCAATTTTTTGCCCCCGTCCGATGGTGAGGCAGCTGTCAATCGCCCGGACCCCGGTCGCCAGGGGGGTCTCGATGCGGGCACGTTGCACCGGATTCAGGGTGCTGGTGTTCGCGGTCTGCCAGACCACATCCTGCAGAGGCCCCTGGTCATCGAGGGGCTGGCCGAAGGCATCGATGATGCGGCCCAGGAGGCCTGCCCCGGTGGGGATCTGCCGGGCTGTCGGATGCGCCTCGACCGGGAGGCCGGGTGCCAGACCTTCCACGGAGTCATAGGGCATCAGCAACAGGGTCCGTCCCCGGAAACCGATGACTTCCATTTCCCAACGGCGATCCTGATGCCGGGCAACGACGCGACTCCCGAGGGGCAGCGGCAGGCCGCTCGCTTCAGCGATGGTCCCCACCACCTGCGCGATGCGTCCGCGAGCCACGACCGGCTCACACCCCTCCACCTGCGCCTTTGCGCGGGTGAAGAAGGGTGCGAGGGGGGGCGGAGTGGTCATGGTGTGCGGGGTGTCCATGTCGGCTGGTCTTGAAAGCTAAGGAGCAGTGGCAGCGGACCGCTTGCCTGACTGGCAGAGGGCGAGCAGCAGCTCCGCCTTGAGGCGGACAAGCTGGCTGTGCAGGGAGGCATCGAGATCGCCCCCCTCGAAGGTGACTTTTAGACTGCCTACAGGAAGGGAGGGGTCCGCGACCCAGGCGATGGTCCCTCCTGCCATGCCGCCGGCGAGAGACGCACTCTGCTCCTGCAACCAGGGGAGGTCATCAGGATGGACCCGGAGGCCGAGGGTGGGAACCGGCATGAGGGGTTCGAGAAGCTCAGTCAGCATTGCCATAAGCAGCGCTGGATCCCGGGCGACATCCGCCCGCAGGATCCGGTCGGCCATGACGGTCGCCAGTTCCAGTCCTGCGGTCTCGAACTCCTGGAGGAGTCGGCTGCGGAGGGCGGCGAGTTCGACGTGTATTTTCGTCAGCTCGCAGAGCTGCTGGCCACAGGCCTGCTCGATTTCCTGGCGGGCTGCAGCGAGACCTTCCTGATAGCCGGACTGCCGCGCCGACTCGCGCAGCTGAGCAGCATCCCGTTCCGCCGCTGCGCGGATATTCGCGGCCTGGGCTTCGGCCTCCTCCCGGAGCTGCTCGGCATGGCGTCGCAGATCCATGAGGGGATCGGCGGCAGCCTGCTGCACACCGGAAGCGAGGGCGCGTGACAACGTGCCCGACCGGTGGCTCTCCGCCGGTACGACAATCACCGCCGCGTCCTGCGTCGGCTCCAGTACCTGGATGACCTCGGCGCGGATGAGGTGTCCCATGCTCGGTCCTGTCAGCGCTCCGACGCCCCCAAAGCGGCGTCGTTGCGCGGGGAGACTGCTGCCATCCGCTGGCTCCGACCGGGGCCGGAGTCATCGAATGTAAAGTCCACCCGCTTCCCCTTGTGTTGACCCGGCGCTTTCCGGGTCCGCCGCTGACCTGGCAAGTCAGCGGCATCGCTGCTAGATGAGTTTGTCCCCTTCGCCCCGTCCCATGATGATGTCGCCGGACTCCTCCAGCGCCCGAATGATGGCGACAATCTGCTGCTGCGCTCCCTCGACATCCTTCACGCGCACCGGGCCGGAGAACTCCATGTCCTCTTTGAGCATGGCAGCTGCCCGTTTCGACATGTTGCGGTAGATCTTGCCGGAGACGTCCTCGTTGACTCCTCGCAGCGCGAGGCCGAGGAGCTTGGAGTCGACTTCCCGCAGGATCTGCTGAATCGACCGGTCATCCAGCTGCACGATGTCCTCGAAGATGAACATCCGGTTTTTGATCTCGGCAGCCAGTTGCGGGTCATCCTGCTCGAGAATCTCGAGGATGGAACGCTCAGTGGTCCGGTCAACCAAATTCAGGATGTTCACCAGCGCATCGAGCCCTCCCGCAGAGGTGAAGACCTGACTGATGATGCCGGAGAGATTCTTTTCGAGGACCCGCTCGACCTCCCGAATGACTTCGGGGGAGGTCCGCTCCATGAGAGCCATGCGTCGAGCGACATCGGCCTGCATCTCCGGCGGGAGCTTCGAGAGGAGTTCACCGGATTGCGTGGGATGCAGATACGCGAGGATCAGCGCAATGGTCTGCGGATGCTCATTGTGGAGAAAATTGATGAGATTCGAGGCATCGGTGCGCCGGATAAAGTCAAACGGCGTCACCTGGAGGAAGTTGGAGAGCCGCTGAATGATCTCGCTGGCGCGATCGTCGCCAAACGCCTCGGACAGAATGCCCCGGGCGAACTCCACATCCCCGGAGGAGATGAACTGTGAAGCCATGCCAGCATGCCAGAAGTCTGCCAGGACTTCGTCGGCGACATCGGGACTCACCGGTCCGAGGTTGGCGATTTCCATCGTCAAGTCCTCGATCTCGGCTTCCGATAAGTGGGGATAGATGGCAGACGCCACTTCGCGTCCCACGAAGAGGAGGAAGATGGCGGCCTTGGTCCGTCCACGTAATGGCATTGCCGCGCCTCCTCCCTTCTGGCGGGTGGCCCTCCTGGCCGCGGCGACTGGTACTGTTATTCACCCTGGACTGCCGGACGCTCCGGCTGGCGGCGATTATGACGCATTCTCCCCAGCCATGCACCCGTTCTCCACGAATCAGACTAACTTTGCGTGGGCATGCTAGTGCGTCGACGAGTGGGTTCGCTGCCAGCGGGGCGGGATGAGCCCCAGCAGCGAGGCGTGACCCGGCAAAATCGGTGTGGAAAGATCCAGCAAGGCCAGGGTCCCCTTCTTCATCCGGACGCCTTGAGTGCCTGATCGCAGTCCCAGCAGCCAATGAATAAACCAGCTGAGATCCGGTTCATGCCCTACCAGTGCAATCGAGGCGACATCAGTCATGCGAATGGCATCGAGCAGTCCATCCGGCGTGTAGTCCATGCCCAGGAGGTCACAGACTTCTGGTGACTGGGGGGCTTCAGTCCCTTCGATGATCGCTTCGGCGGTCTGCCAGGCCCGGACCAGGGGACTGCTCCAGAGGCGATCTGGCTGAAGGTCATGGTGTCTCAACAAGCGTCCAAGCTGTCGGGACTCCTGATGTCCCTGTGGCAGGAGGGGGCGTTGCCCATCATCAGGCCAGCGGTCCGGGTCGCGCTCCTCGGCTTTGCCATGACGAATGACGAGGAGTCGCATCCCCTATTCCCGGAGCCAGGCGCGGATCACCCGGGCGGCCTCATCGGGGTGGCTCTTGGCGATTTCCAGTATCTCATCGCGGATTTTCTGTTTCGCCGCTTCTTCGGGTGAGAGCTGGGGACGCTCGATGTCGATGCTGGCTCCTCCGGCACCGCTGCCGGCCAGCACGGCATTCCCCCGAACGCGGGTGCCACTCATGCCTGCACCAGGCTGGAGGACTTTGACGATCTGCATCGTGCCCCAGGCAAAGAGGGCCAGCGCCAGGAGCCAGCCACCAGCCTGCAGGGCCGTGTCCATTGTCTGCTGCTGTTTAGCAGCTGCGAATTCTGCCTGCATCGCCTCTTCAGCTTCAGTATTGAAGGGGAGAGCCAGGACTTCGATGGCATCGCCGCGTGTTTCGTCGTAGCCCACAGCCGCCTTGACGAGATTGCTGATTTGCATGGCGCGGGAAGAGTCGAGCTCGTCGGGCTGATCAATGAGCACCGAGACCGATAGTCGCTTGACGGTCCCGGGGGCTTTGTCGAGGAGTTCCTGGATCCGGTTCACTTCGTAGTTGATGGTCGATGACGACTTCCGGGTCCGGCTATTGCCGCCTGTGCTGTCTGGCGTGGGATAGGAGGGGATGTTGGAGACTGTCCCCGCCAGCCCTTCATCGGAGGCGGGCGCATTCTGGGAGGACTCTTCGACCATCTCCTCGCTGCGCGGGATCCCCTTCCCGGTGGTTTCATCAGGAATAAATGTTTCTTTGGTGCTGGAGACCCGGTCGAGATCCAGGTCGGCGCTGACACTGACCCGGACATTCCCTTTGCCGTGCGATGCTTCCAGCATCAGCAGCACCTTTTCGGCGACCCGCTCTTCGAACTGCGCCACGACCGAACGCCCTTCGGAATCGTGCATCAGTGTGGGCTGGGCATGGGGACCGGCCAGCATGGTCGCACGCTGGTCCACGATGACCACATTGCGCGGATCGAGTCCGGGGACCGACGCTGCCACCAGATTGGCGATGGTCGAGGCTTCGCCGCTACTGAGGGACCGTACGCCCCCCCGGAGGGTCAGGGCCACGGACGCGCCGGGCTCTTCGCGGTCACTGAGGAAGGGGGAGTCGTTGGGGAGGGTCAGCATGACCCGGGCGTCCTTCACGACCTCCAGGCTCATGAGGGTCCGGGCGAGTTCCCCTTCCCGGGCCCGTTGCAGGTTGATGCGCTGGGAAAAGTCGGACAGGCTAAAGGGATTCGGATTGTCGAGGATTTCGTAGCCCCGGGGACCGCTGGGCAGGACTCCTTCGCCAGCAACGGCGATGCGGGCGGCATCGCGCTGACGTGACGGTACCAGGACGGCAGAGCCTGCCTCGTTCAGCCGGTACGGGATCGATCGCTGATCGAGGACCTTCGCGATACTTGCAGCATCTTCCTGCGTCAGCCCCGAGTACATCGTGCGGTACTCCGGCTGATTGAGGCGCACACCTAAAAAGATCATCAACGACAACGCCACGGCCCCCAGCAGGCCATAGGCCAGCCGGTTGTTCGGAGCCTGGCTTTCCCACCAGCCTCCCATGCCCGACATCCCTGCCGGATATTGCGGCGCAACACTCGCTTCCATGCGTGGCGTGTCCTCAGGAGCCCCCCATCCATAGGGAGGTCTCCGAAGTCGCCATTATAGGAAGCCTGGGCAGGCTGTGAGGGACCTGTGAATGAGATGTGGATTAAACAGGCATCCGCAGGAGGGTTTCGTACGCCTCCAGGACCTTGTTCCGCACCTCGATGAGCAGATTCATCGCGAGGCTGCTCTCCTCAAGGGCGATGGCGACCTGGGAGATATCCACCGGCCCCCCGGCGAGAAACTCCTGTGTCAATGCCCGGGAGTCCGCCTGCGCGGAAGTGAGCTGCGACATGTAGCCGCTGAGGATGTCGCCGAAGCTCTTCGTCAATGCCCCAGTCGGTCCCGGACCTCCCACCTGGGTAGTCTGGGCTGATGCAGCAGCGGCGGGTCCGATGAGGGGATCGATCATGGGCTGGTCGGTATCTTAACGCTCCCACGCTCCGGTCTGACAGCACGAGCTGCCCCTGGGCTGCCAGCCGACGGCAGCGCTACTGGAGGATGTTCAGCGCGCGCAGGAAGAGTTCCTTGCCGCTGTCGAGGGCGGTCAGGTTCGCTTCGTAGGCGCGACTCGCCGCCATCATGTCGACCATTTCGTTGATCGGGTTCACGTTGGGATAGAGCACATAGCCCTGTGGGTCCGCATCCGGATGCGAGGGGTCAAAGACCTGTCGTCCGGGAGTGGTGTCGAGATGGATCCCCTTCACCCGGACCCCGGCGAGTCCGGCGAGGGGGCCGCCCCCCCTTGCCCCCGCGCCCTCCGCGGTCCGGCTCTGAAACAGCGCCAGTTGTCGCTGAAAGGGCGTTTCGCCTGCCGGACGGGTTGTGTTGGCATTCGCCAGGTTGGAGGCGATCAGGTCGAGGCGCATCCGCTCGGCGGTCAGCCCCGACCCACTGATGGCAAAGGTTTCGAAGAGTCCCATGACTGTGCGTCCCTCTGAGCGCTAGCCGGCGCGTCCGGAGATGATCCGGTCGTAACCAGAGAAGCGATTGCGAATCATCGTGCTGACCGTGGCGTAGTAGAGCTGATTCGCCGAAAGCTCCGCGAGCTCCCGGTCGAGGTCGACGTTGTTGCCGTCATTGCGCATGGAGGTGGCGTTGTCCCGGATAAGTCGCGCTCCAGTCGCGGCAGCCAGACCATCGGCACGCTCACCCGGCACATGTGCCGGATGTGTCCGGCTGAGCGCCAGCGGACCATCAGATCCTTCCGCTTTCGCCTGGGCATCCGCAAAAGTGAGCCGGAAAGCCTTGTAGCGAGGCGTCTCAGCGTTCGCGATGTTGTGCGCCAACACCCGCTGGCGCAGGCTGCTCTCGACCAGTTTGCCGCCCATGGCGTCGATTAGGGGATCGCGTAGCACAGTCCGGTGCCCTCCAGGGCTACTTATCGGCAGGGACCGGCCCGCGCTTGACCTCCCACCGGGGTCGGGTGTCGATCCAGCGGCGATCAGGCGGGGTCCCGCGCAGCGGTCGCCATTGACCGGTCACCCATTCGAGGAAGAACGGGAGCGCGCTCAGATGCAGCCAGGGACTCGTGCAGGTGGTCCGCAAGCACTGGTACGCCTCCTGGAGCAGCAACGGACCGATATCCGGGGCCAGTGAACTCAGCGACTCATGCTGCGCCAGGAGCCGGTACCGATTCATGTGCGCCCGCCACCGGATGGAAGCCCGCGCCCGTCCGCCAGACCC
The DNA here is from genome assembly GCA_022072165.1 of bacterium. NCBI lineage: Bacteria > bacterium. The sequence goes on from JAJVIF010000002.1 coordinate 88,465, forward strand.
GTGGGGCTGATGCAGGGCGACAGCATCCGGGACGTAGCGACACGTAAAGCCTGCACGACGCAGGCGGTAGTCGAGGTCGACATCTTCCAGATAGGCAAAGAGCCGGGCGTCCCACCAGTCGCCATTGGAACGCCGAATCGCATCGAGGGCCGACCGTCGATAGAGCGCCGCGGATCCCGGACACCCAAACACTTCCCCCGCCTCCCGCGCCTGGCCAGCATCAATTTCGCCCCCATGCCGATTCATCACGATCCGGTCCCGGAAGAGGAGATGCCCGGTGGAGTCAAAAGTCAGACCCGCGCCGAACTTCAGCGAGTCGGCAGCTGCAAGAAGAGCTGGGGTATCGGCAGCGAGGGAGGCAGAGCGATAGAGTCTTCCGCACACCGCGCCGGTCTCCGGATGGGCCTCCATGGTGTCTCGCATGGCCGTCCAGAAGTCGGGATGGAGGGCGGCATCCTGATTCAGCGCCAGCAGAAAGGGTGCGTGGGAATGCTGTGCGATGACGTTCATGCCGGCGGCGTAGCCTGTATTACGGGGCTGACGTATCAGCCGCCAGCGTGATGGTGGCAGGGTCTGGGAACACCAGGCAGCAATGATGGACCGGGAGTCATCAGCGGAGGCGTTGTCCACCACGACCAGTTCCCAGTCATCTGTGGGGATCGCTGCCAGGCTGTTCAAACAGGCGGGGAGCGTGGCAGCACCGTTCCAGCTCAACAAGCCAATGGTCAGTGCGATCGGACCACTCATACCGCCGCCGATGGCGCAAGGAGTTCCGGCACCGGCAGGCCAGCCTGACGGATTTCGGCGAAGGTCTCGGCGGAGGGGAGGGGCTCCCGTGCAGCCAGAGTCAGCGCCAGTGCTGCGATCCCCGCTGCGTGGCGGTCCCAACGGTACTGCTGCGCGACTCCCCGACTTCGTGCAGCCATCTCCCGATGCTCCGCATCCTGAGTCCATAGACGAGCAATCGCCTCGGCCAGGTCGATGGGATCGCCGACGGCGGCATAGGTGCCCGCGCGTCCCAGCACTTCCCGATGAACCGGCAGATCAGAGCAGATAACCGGTGTCCCGACACTCGCTGATTCGATCAGGGGCAGATTGAAGCCCTCGGCCAGCGATGGCGACACCGTGCAATGGGCAGCGGTGTACATCGCTCTGAGACTGGCATCGTCGCTCACGAACGGCTGCCAGGAGCAGAGGTCCGCGATGCCCGCACGCTGAGCCTCCGCCTGCAGTTCCCACCGATACGGGTCGCCATCACCCACCAGCACGACCGGCACACTTAGTCCGCGCTGCCGTAACCGTGCGATTGCAGCAAGGAGGAGCCCCGGGGCTTTACGGGGAACGAGACTCCCGACAAACAGCAGGTAGCGGTCGAAGGGACAGCGCTCCCGCCACTCGGCTTCTACCGCCGTATTGGGTAGCTCTGCGAGATCCCAGGGGAGCCCCAGGGGATTCACAAACACGCGCGCCGGATCCACAGGAACCAGGCGGCAGAGGTCCAGACGTGTCTGACGTGAATTAGTGATCACCGCATCGGCCCAAGTGGCGGACTCCGGCAGGTACTGGCTCCAGTACCACCGGGCGCGTCCTGTCTCCCAGGGCTGCAGTCGGGGAATCAGGTCATGCACCATCAGGATGCGGGGAGTCGCACTGAGGCGGGGTGTCCCGAAGGCTGGGGAGTACAGCACATCGGCGCCCTGGTCCTTCACCTTACAGGGCAGCGTGGCCTGTTCCCAGACAAAACGCTCCCAGGCCCGCGCAAAGCCCTCTGGTGCTGGCGGCATGAGCGGCAGTAGCGCCAGTCGCGAGCCCTGTTTCAGGGCAGCAGTCACAGACCGCGCGACACGACCGAGACCGGTCGGACGGTCGCCAGCCAGAGCCTGTCCATCGATGGCCAGTACCAGGGGGTCTGCCATAGGGGCATTGTAGTGAAAAGCACGACACGGGCCCCTAGGGACCCGTATCGGCAGGCAATGTCGTGGGCGCGTCAGTGCGACGCGATCCCGCTAGATGTCGATGCGGATCGACCCGAGGTCCTTGGTCTGCCCGTCAGCGACCTGCACGCCAGGGATCGTCTTCACGATGGTCCCGTTCGCGCTGATGACCACGGTCTGGGTTCCCGCCGGGACACCCAGGATGGCGAACTCGCCAGCCCCGTTCGAGCGGTCAGAGATACCGGTGCCCTGGATGCCGACGTTGAAGTTCGGCAGGGGGGACCCGTTCTTGCTGCTCTGCAGGGTGCCGGTCACCACGCCGAAGCCGGGGGTGCTGGTGTTCTGAGGCACCATCACGATCTCGACAGTGGTGGTCTGGCCAGGAGTGACATCCACGGAGACCGTGGCATCCACATAGCCAGCGCGGGTCGAGGTAAGACCAAGCTGATCGGCGAGCACCACCTGATTGAAGCGGAAGTAACCAGCGTCGTCGGTCAGCACCTGCTGGCGCAGGAACGGATTGTCGGCGGGGTTATTGGGATCCGCGTTGGGGGTGCTGTAGGACGTCGGATAGTTGATGCGGACCAGGGCCCGGGAGACGGTGCGGCTGGTCTGGCTGTCCTTCACGAGGCCTTCGATGGAACCGAAGATGGGGGTCTTGCCGAACTCGTCGAAGATCTGCAGCCCACCACCATCACCGGTGTTCCCCGCGCCGCGGACGGCGACGAAGATGCGGCCGAAGTTGTCGACCCGGACCATGTACGGGTTGCGGCCAGTCACGAACTGGCGCTTGTACTCGCCGGAGCTAGTGAAGATGACGATCCGGTCATGACCGGTATCGGCCACCAGAATGTCCTGGGTCCGGGGATTCACGACGACAGAGCTGGGACCCTGGAAGTCCAGGGGACCCGAGCCATCGCCGTTCTGCAGCCCGCCCAGTTCCTTCTGGATGATGATGTGGGCCGACTCATCGGTGTGCGGCTCGGTGATGATCACAGTGTTGGCTGTCGGAATCGCAGCGATGAAACGGGACTGCCCATCGAAGCAGAAGTCCTTGATGCCAGCGACTGTCACGCCGGTCCGGGGGCTTTCACCAGAGGTGAAGGGAGTCGGCGGGATGCGGTCGAAGGCGACCGCCCGGATCCCGGTCGACCAGGGGGCCCAGGAGGGGAAAGTCATCTGGATCGCCTGAATCTGGTCGTGAGTCGACTTCTGCACCCAGAAGGTGAAGTCACCGGCGGGCAGATCGCTGAACCCGGGGAGATTCCAGAGGCGGTCCATGAAGGGCGCCCGGCGGTCATACGCCAGAATACCCTGCACCGGCGTGCCGAACGTGATGGTCGGCGGAATGGCATTACAGGGAGCAGCGCCACCATCGTTGTCATTGTCGATGGTCAGCGACTGCGCCGCGACACGGGTGTAAGGTCGCAGTGAGACCGGATGATGATCGAAGCCAACCGGCGCCGCAAGGCCCGATCCACGCCACTGGGCAGAAATACCCGTGGTGCAGCCCAGTCGGCTCGGGTCCGCGATGCCGCCGAACCAGTCGCCGTTGTAGGTGGTGCAGTTATGGGTGTTTTGCACGAAGGCGTCGTCATCCACGCCGCCCAACGCGCCATCTTCCCCAATAAAGCACATCCCGCGACCAGAGTCCCGGTTAGAGAGACCGAGCGCCGGACCACCCTGCAGGTTGCGTTTGAAGACGCCACCGGGGGTGTAGAGCTTCCAGCCCTGGCTGTCGTACACCACGATATCCCCGTCGGCCTCGAAGTCGAGGTCGGCGATCTGCGTGTTTTCGCTCCGCAGATCCTCAAAGGGCGTGAAGTCGATGTTGCCGACACCGCCGCCGCCACTACCCGCGCCTGAGCCGGGATCCTGGGGATTCGGCACGACCGGAGATGGCTCCCCGCTGTTCGAGCAACTGGCGAGCGCCAGCGCTCCAGCGGTCAGCAGGGTGAAGAGCCAACGGGACGGCGTGTTGTGCATCTGCCTCATGGGTCTGTCCTTTCGTACGTCACAGGAACCGGGGAGCGGCGCTGTTGCCAGGGCAACTCCGGGCTGACCGGTCCGGGATGGCCATCACCCCGCACACTGCTGGTCAGCCACTTCTGTTTCAGCAGGCCTTACGAGCCGCTTGTACCAGAAGTAAAGAGGGGCAGGTAGTAGTTGGTTTCCTCGGACCCGCCCGGGAAGCGGGCACCGATCTCACGGATGGTCGGCGGGAGGAGGAACGGCCCATCCACGGAGGTCACATCGACGGTAATGAGTCCTGCCGGAATCAGGGCAAAGTACTGCCCGGTGTCAGGATCGGTATCGACCTCCACCGGCTCGCCGCCATCGCCAGGAAGATACCCCACGGGGCGGGAGCGGACCGTCACGGTCGCTTCCAGCGGCGCGTTGTTGGCTCCAGAGCGGACCTCGCCGAAGATGAGGACCGTCCGGCCGGTCTGCTGACCGTTTACCGGATCGATGCCGCAGGCACGATTGATCGCTTCCGCTTCGACCAGGCCGAGACGAACAGCGGCTGCCGTGTCGTGGACACGGACCGCAACGGCGTCATCCCCGTCAAAGGAGTTGGCGGTCCAGGGGTTAGTGGTCAGGAAAACGATGGGGTTCGCCAGGGCCGGCGGCGTGATGCGGAACTCCTGGATCGCGGTCGGGAAGTCAGAGGCGAACCAGCTGTGCTGCATCGTGTTCAGAGAGATGTTCGCGCCGGCATAGATATACGGCAGCGCGTTGCCGTTCTGAAAGAGCGCCTGGCCGTTAGGGGTCAGGAATCCATCAAAGTATCCGGACACGTTGCCATCTGTGCGATTCACCGCCGGGAAGAGAAAGCGGGTCTGCAGCTCGCTGTCGGTGAGCCGACCACAGGCATACACGCCCCGGACCCGGGTGTCGAAAAGGGTCTCGGAGAGGGCATTGCGGATGTTCCCCTTGGGACCAAAATAGAGGTCCACCGGGACACCGACGTTGAACTCGGTGCGGGTAATGGGAGTTTTCGCATTGCCGAAGCGCTGACGGAGGAACATTTCCTCGAAGTCAAACGCGAAGGCGTCGATCACGGTCGTGACATCCGCCGCGCTGCCGCCAGGAGCCAGGGAGCGGGAGCCATTGATCATGAAGACCGTATTGACTGCGCCGCTGGGGTTGCCATCCGCGATGTCATAGAAGTCACGGGAGAGGAGGTCGGCGGATCCCACAATGACCGTCCGGTTATCGATGATGGCGTACCGGGCATTCATCGCCCGGTTCAGATCGTCGCCATCAAACCGAACCTGCACACCAGCCTGCTGCAGCGAGCTGAGCAGTGCCTGGGGATTCGGGCTGCCGGAGGGGGGCGGGGCGATGGTCGAGAACTGACCACTCTCCGTCACTACGCGGACTGTCACACCCCGGTTTGCCAACTGAACCAGGGTATTCACCATGGTCTGGCTGGAGAGGCTGAAGGCGGCGATGTCCAGCGAGGACTTCGCGCCCTGAATCTCCGTCAGCACATCCTGGAGGGTGTGGTAGGTCAGCCGAAACTGATCGAGCAGGTACCGGGTGCGATCGTCTGTGCCAGGCTGGCGGAACCGCGGATCGGTCACCACCACCCGTACGTTCGGAGTGTCATACAGGCGGAACCCGAGGTTCGGATTGAACTCGTCCGCATTCTTACAGTTGATGCCCGTCACCAGACCGGCGGCCAGAAGGGCGCCGACGAGGGTGAGGCGGAGCATCCGCTGATTCAGCACAGGCATGTGTCTCTCCTTGCGTCTCACATCCGAACCTGCCGTAGTTTCAGGTCCGGCGTACTCTCACACCGCGGTTCTAACGGGAAGGCGGTCTTAGTCGTCTTCAGGCCGATAGCTGAAGAAGTTGCCGTCGTAGTTATAGGGGAAGGCGATCCGGTCGTCCTTGTTTTCCTTATCAGGATCATAGGCGGACCCATCCGAAGTCGGGGCTTCACCCGGTGAAAGCGTGAAGTCCAGCACCACTTTCCCATCAGCCGCCAGGGAATACTGCACTGGCTTGCTGCTCCGGAACCCCTTGGCATACGCCCGGACCGTGAGCAGACCGACGGGTGTGTTGGGGGCGTTGTAGGTCCCCTCCACACTGGTCAGGCTGCCGAAAGTGAACTTCTTGTTGTCCGGAAATCCGCCAGTCGGCCCAACATCACTAACCACGATGATCGTGGCATTCGGGATGGGGCGATTGTCGACCGAACTGATCACCGTGCCCTGCACGGTCCCGGCGGGCCGGTTCGGGGGATTCACAGAGCCAGCGAGCAGGCTGCCTCCGCCACCGCCGTTGCATCCGGTGAGTGCTGCAGCGAGCACCAGCGCCAGCATCCCGGCTCCGCGTGTCCATACTGCGGTCATAGCCCGTATCTCCTTCGTCTGCATGCTTCCCCTGTATAGCTCCACGCGACCGCGTAGTGCCCCGGGGGATGCACATATCTCGCCTGGCGGTCCAGGCGGTGGCCGGATAGTAACACACCCGGTCCGCCACGTCCCATCAGGTCATACATGCCGTTACAGAAACTGACACGGCCTCCAGACCTTTCGCGATCGCTTCTGGCCTGCAGGCTGGCAGGGTTGGCGCCCCGCAACTCCCCTGGTCGGTTCCCTGGTGACCTTAGAGCTTACAGGAAGTTACACGAACTAACAGAACGTGTCAATCCCCCAGGGCGAGAAAATCTGCCTCGCGTTGGTGGACCTGAATCCCGGCATTTTCCGCAGCCCACAGCGCGCCCGGAGCGATAGGACCAAAAATCGCGGCGATACAGCGCCAGTCGGGATGACTGACCCGCAGTTCCAGCAACCCCTGGAGCTCATGCAGACCGACAGGATGCTTTGGGTCCGGGCAGTAGAGTCGACAAACGCCATACGCTCCATCAGCCAGCCTTAAAATCCAGTCGATTTCGCCGTCCGGGGTCCCCAGACGCTGCAACCAGTGGAGGCCCTGTGAAGTGAGCCACTCTTCAACAGCCGCGACATCTTGCTGCTTCTGGGAAAGCTGATCGGCGTCCACGCCTGAATGGTACGTTGCTGCCGTGTCCACCGAGCTGCCGCCACTCCCCTTGCGCACCTGTGTCACCTGCCGGCACCTGAGGTCGCTCGGGCAGTCGCAGGCGGTCCCGGGACTTGTGGAGAGCACCAGTGAGCGCTGGCGATGCCTGCTGTTCGGTGATGAAGCAGAGGAGTTCCCCTACTTCCCGGCGGAAAGGAGAGTCGAGATTGAAGCGCCGAGTCTGACGCCAGTGCTTTGCCCCGGCTGGACCTGGTGGCAAATCGATGAAACAGCAAAGGCAGGAGCAGAAGGCGAGGCGCGCGGGGACCCGACAGCAGCGTAGTTACTGTTTGCCGTAGCGGCGATCCCGGGTCTGGAAGTCCAGCAGCGCTTCCAGAAAATTGGGGCGCTGGAAGTCGGGCCACTTCTCATCGGTGACCCATATCTCTGTATACGCGAGTTGCCAGAGCAGGAAATTGGAGAGCCGTCGCTCGCCGGAGGTACGAATCAGGAAATCCGGATCCGGGGCATCCCAGGTATCGAGATACTTTTGGAACAGCTCGACATCAATGGTCTCGGGATCGAGCCCGGCATCCCGGACATCCAGCGCGAGTCGTTTGACCGCCTTCACGATTTCCTCGCGCCCGGAGTACGAGAGCGCAAAGTTCATCGTCAGGCCTGAGTTACCGACCGTGAGGTCGACAATTTCCTTAATGGCCGCGAAAGTTTGCTTCGGGAGTTCGGCAGGATCGCCGATGATCCGGACCCGGATGTTCCGCTGATGGAGATTCCGGATTTCCTGCATCGCGGCCTTCTTGAAGATCTCCATGAGTCCGGAGACTTCTTCCACCGGGCGTAACCAGTTCTCTTTGGAGAACGCATAGAAAGTCAGGTGCTGAATCCGTTCTTCCGGATTCGCCAGCAGATTGACATCCAGGGCCGTTTCCGCGATCTCCCGGATCGTTTTGACGCCCTCGGCGTGCCCCACCAGCGCATGAAGCCCCCGGTCCCGGGCCCAGCGGCGATTGCCATCCATGATGAAGGCGATGTGACGGGGCAGCTTGTCGAGCTGGATCTGGGACACCAGCTGTGGATGGCGCTCAAGCGTCAGATTACGGGGGGCGGAGGTATTCGGGATGACCGCACTCATGGGTGCTGTCGGAAAAACCGGGGCAGGGGCTACTCCAGAATCTCCGCCTCCTTCTTCTTGAGATCCTCATCGATCTGGCCCATGAACTTGTCCGTGATTTTCTGGATCTCGTCGTGGCCCTTCTTTTCCTGATCCTCGGTGATCAGGCTGTCGGCCTTCAGCTTCTTGATGTGGTCATTGGCATCCCGGCGCACGTTACGGATGGCGACCCGGGTGCTTTCAGCTTCGGACTTGGCCTGTTTGACGATCTCCTCACGTCGCTGCGTGGTCAGCGCCGGGATATTGAGGCGAATCGTGAGTCCATCATTGTTGGGAGTCAGCCCGATGTTGGCCGCGCTGATCCCCTTTTCGATTGCGCCAATGACGTTTTTGTCAAAGGGCTTGATCAGGAGCGACTGGGCATCGCCCACTGTCACGGTCGCGACCTGGTTGATCGGCATGGAGGAGCCATAGGCATCCACCATCACCCGATCCAGCAGCGCTGCGGATGCCCGGCCAGTCCGCAAGGCCCCAAACTCATGGTGCATGGCATGGAGCGAGGCTTCCATCCGGTGCTTGGCGTCGGCGTAAACCTCATCGAGCGTCTGCATGGGTCGGACTCTCCCGGGAAGACTGGCTGTCCGGAAGCGCCTGCGTGCGGCGGCGATCCGGCTGTGGGTGATTATGGCCTGCTGCGGGACGAGGGTAAAGCATCACCCCGCAAGTCGCAGCCTACCCGATGGTGGTGCCGGGGGCATGACCAGTCACTGCCCGGATCATGTTCCCGTACTGGTGCATGTTGAAGAAGATGATGGGGATGTGGTAGTCCTTGGTCAGGGCGATGGCGGTGAGGTCCATCGCTTTGAGGTCCATGGTCAGGTAGTCCTGATAGGAGATGTTTTTCAGCCTGGTGGCGCCGGGATTCTTCCGGGGGTCACTGTCGAAGATCGCGTCCTCTTTCGACGCTTTTAGCAGCGCATCGGCTTTGATTTCCAGCGCGCGGAGGGCAGCGGCGGTGTCGGTGGTGAAGAAGGGGCGTCCGATGCCCGCCCCAAAAATCACGATGCGTCCCTTTTCCAGATGACGCCGGGCGCGCCGGACAATGAACGGCTCACAGATGTCCCGGACCTCGATACCAGACATCACCCGGACATAGAGTTCCTCTTTCTCGAGCCGATCCTGCAGTGCGAGGGCGTTCATCAGGGTCGCCAGCATCCCCATCTGATCGGCAGTCGACCGGTCCATCCCCAGCTTGTCTGACCCCTGCATCCCGCGAAAGATGTTGCCGCCTCCGACCATGATGGCGACTTCCACATTCATGCCATGCAGCAGACAAATCTCTTTGGCCAGTGCATCCAGGACTTCAGGCGAGAAGCCGGATTCCCGGTCACCCATGAGAGCCTCGCCGGAAATTTTCAGCAGGATCCGCTTGTAGACAACCGGCTGATCGACCGGAAAGATGCCACTCTCCGCGGCAGTGTCAGGGAGGTCGGTAGAGGTCGGATTCACTGGATGCTCCGTGGCGGAATGCGGCTCCAGCGCTGGGGAGTCGCGGCGTCCGGAAAAACCGGATTGCCGGACCGTTATGGTAACACCTCTTCCGCCGGCCACCCCACGCCCCGTCGACTCACCATCAGGCGACACTGCGTCTCCCCCGCTCGCTTTTCCCCAAACGGACCACGCCCCGGGCAGGACCCGGGGCGTGTTGAAACTGACACTGACAGCGAAGCAGAGCGCTTAGCCGCCGAGGGCGTAGCGGACAAACCGTCGGACTTTCACCGCCCCGCCCAGCGCTTTGCCGGACTCGGTGATGTACTGCTCGACGTTTTTGTCGGGCTCCTTGACGTACTGCTGCATCACGAGGACGACTTCGCTCATCCACTTTTTGATGCGGCCTTCGACGATGCCGGGGATCACATGCTCGGGCTTGCCCTCTTCCCGGGTCCGCTCCTCTGCGATCTTCCGCTCCCGGGCCAGAGCGTCCTCGGTGATCTGCTCCTTGTAGACGTACTCCGGGTTGGAGGCGGCGATGTGCATCGCGACATCTTTGCGGAATGCCTCGAAGTCCGGATGGCTCAGGCAGGAAACATCGCTGACTTCGAACTCCACCAGGACGCCGACTTTGCCACCCAGATGGATGTAGCTGTCCACGGCCCCCGGGGTGCCGGCGAGGTCGAAGCGGGTGAAACGGCGGATGACGATGTTCTCGCCCATCTTGCCCAGCAGCCCGCCAAGCTCGAGGCCAACATTCACCTGGGGATTCCCCTTCCAGTTCAGGTTGAGGAGACTTTCACCGGGGATGTTGGGGTTGCCCGGATCCTCGACACCCGTGGGGTTCTGATCAACCACCAGCTGGGCGAGGTCGCGGACGAATTCCTGGAAGACCTCGTTGTTGGCCACGAAGTCCGACTCGGAGTTGACCTCCACCAGGGCACCGATCTGGCGATTCTCGCTGATAGCGCTCCAGATCATGCCGGCGCTGGCTGCCCGATCCGCGCGCTTGGCAGCGGAGGCCAGCCCCTTGGTGCGAAGCCAGTCCCGGGCCGCTTCCATGTCGCCATTGGTCTCTTCCAGGGCCTTTTTACAGTCGGACATCCCGGCGAGTGTGGCCTCGCGCAGGGCTTTGATGTCCGCCGGACTCGGCTTGTATGTCATCTCCATGGGTCCTCCTCGTCGCGGATCGTACAGTCGCGAACGTGCGTGCGTGCGTACACCGGCCCCCCGCAGATGCGGGATGCCAAGCGAGGGAGTGTACCAGCTATTCCCCGGACACGGTGGAGTTCGGGGCCGGCGCGTCGGGGAGTGCCTGTCGGGCAAGATCGGCCAGGGCGGCCACCGTCGCCAGAATCCCGACATCCCAGGCATCGTGCTTCAGTTGCGGCACCAGGTGCTCCAGTAGCAGCATCTGCAATTCCAGGCGCGTGGTGTCGGTGTAGGCCGGCCCCAGCGCCAGTCGCGCAGTCCGGTCGCCGACTGAAACAAAACACCAGGCGGTCTGCTCCCGCACCGAGTCGTCTTCCAGTTCCCAGTCGAGCATCCATTGGGTACTGAAGGGGACGAGGTCCTCCTGCGGCAGGTCCGGAAAGGCGGCCATGGCGGGGAGGATGACGACGATCAGGGGGATCGCCTCGGCTTCCCAGACCTCCGCGCCGATTGACTCAATGGCGATCGCGGTCTCCTCAGTCAGCAACCCGGCATAGTCCTGCAGGACCACCCCCAGCGGCTCCGGAGTCCCCTGAGCAAGTGCAGAAGTGGCTGGAGCGAGCCAGAGGAGACCCAGGACGAGGAGTGTGATCACGCGAGGCATGACACTATCGTACCCCGCCGCCGTTGCGGGTACACTCCCGCTGGCTGCCGCACTTCCCACTGGAGGACCGATCCCCTCATGTCCGATGTCCAGGCCTTTTTGGCCGCTGAAAACGCTGTTATGCAGCAACTCTTCCCCGCGATGGCGGAGGCGCACTGGCAGCTGTCGATCACCGGGACCGAAGAAGCAGCGACGGTCGCTGAAGCTGCAAATCGCCGCATCCTGGAGCAGTACTCCCGCAAGGAACCCTTTGAGCAGGCGCGCGCCCTGCAGGCGGCGGCGACCGACCCGCTGGAGTTGCGTCAGCTGCAGATCCTGGAGCGTGAGTACCTCCAGAATCAGTTTGCGCCGGACCAGGTCGCGGCTATCGCCCGGCTGGAAACAGAGCTGAACGCGCTCTTCACCAGCTTCCGCGGCACCATCGATGGCGTGCAGGTCACCGACAACGAGGCGGTCCGGATTCTCCAGCAAAGCCTCGACAGCGAAGAGCGCCGAAAGGCCTGGGAAGCCACCAAGATGGTGGCCGGCGAAGCCGCCCCCCGACTGCTGGAACTGGTGAAAATGCGTAACGCCGCCGCCCAGGCGTTGGGCTATCCGGATTACTGGCATCTGCGGATGGCAGCCTCCGAAATCGAGGTCCCCCAGCTGGAAGCCTGGTGGGACCGACTCGCCACCGAGAGCGATCCGGTCTGGACCCGCATGAAGGGGAAGCTCGATGCGCGGCTGGCGAAGAAATTCGGCATCAGTGTTGAAGAATTGCGTCCCTGGCACTACGAGGACCCGCAGTTCCAGAAGGCACCGCAGAATCCCGAGGCCAACCTCGATGCGTGGTACGCCGATCGCGATGTCGAGCAGATCACGACCACCACGTTCAGCCAGATGCTGCAGCCCATCGACGACCTGCTGCCAAAGTCCAGTCTCTACCCCGCTGAAGGGAAGTACCAGTCAGCTTTCTGCATGAACGTGGACCACGAAGGGGATATCCGGGTCTGCTGCAGCATCGTGCCGAACGAGCGCTGGATGGCGACCAATCTCCACGAGTTTGGCCATGCGGCGTATGAAAAATTCGTTGACCCGCAGCTTCCGTATCTCCTCCGGACCGCCAGCCACAGCATCACCACGGAGGGCATCGCCATCTTCATGGGGAACCTGGCGAACGATCCGGATTGGATGGCGGCCTACGCTGGCATCGATGCAGCGCAGGTCGCAGCAGTCCTGCCGATCATCCAGGAGCAGAAGCGTCTGGAAGATATGATCTTTACCCGGTACGAGCAGGTGATGGTCCGCTTTGAACGGGAGCTGTATCGCGACCCTGACCAGGACCTCAACACCTTCTGGTGGGATCTGGTGGAGCGCTATCAGGGACTGACCCGTCCTGAAGGACGCCAGTGGCCCGACTATGCCTCCAAGGTCCACTTTTCTGTCGCACCCTGCATGTACCAGAACTACCTGATCGGCTACATGTTCATCACGCAGCTCGCCTCCTATCTGCGACGCGAAGTGACCCAGGGCGGCCCCCTTGCGAGTCCGGAAGTGGGGCAGTATCTGCGCGAGCGGGTCTACCACCCCGGCGCGTCTGTCCGCTGGGATGCCCTGATCGCGTCAGCCACTGGCGAAGCGCTGAATCCCACCCACTGGCTGACCTATCTCGCAGCAGAGTCATAGCCGACTCGCGCTGCGACCGCTCACTTGAGCGACATCCCGTATGCTCCCCACCGTGATCGACGCCCCCCGTCTGGCACGCGCCATCGCCGTGCAACCCGAACTGCTGCAGCGTCCGCTCCAGGGCGTGATTGATCCCATTGTGGGGCTCTGCCAGCGCTGGTGTCAGCCCGCCGATCCCCTGCGTCAGCGCACCATCACGCTCCTTGAAGAGTGCACGGGACATCATCCGTCGGTCATCGCCTGGGGACTGGATACGACCATCGGATCCTGGATTGGCCAGCAGCGGGATGAAGCCGCTGCGATCCGGGAGTTGCTCCAGGCGGAACTCACGCAGCCCGCGAGTCTCGGGACCTGGGTCCCAGGCTTTCGTCCAGGTGAGGAATATCGCTGGGTCCCGGTTTCCGTGACGCTGCAGATTCTCGCGGGCAATGTGTTCGCGGCGCTGTTTCATCAGCTCCTGGCGGGGGTCCTCTCCCGGTCAGTGCAACTGGTGCGTTGCGCGTCCGGGCAGAAACCAATGTTGGCGTTGTTCATCGAAGGCCTGAGCCAGGTGGACCCCGACCTCGCCGCCTTGTTGGTCCCTGTCACTTTCGACCATCAGGACACCGAAGCCCTGGATGCCGCTGTCGCACTGGCCGATGTCATCACGATCACCGGCGCGGATGCCGCTGTCGAGGCCGTTACCTACGCGACCGCACGAGTGAACGCCGCTGATGGACGTGGGCGGGTGGTGCATGGATTTGGGCATCGCGTGAGTGCGGCATATCTGGCACACGCCATTTGGCATGACCCGGAACGACTGGTCCTCGCGGCTTCTGCCCTGGCGATCGATACCTGCGCCTACGATCAGCAGGGGTGCCTGAGTCCTCATGTCGTGTTCGCTGAGGATGCCCTCCCAACCGATCTGCCGGTCATAGGTGCAGCACTGTTCGCGGCATTGCAGGAACAGACCGTGCGCTGGCCCGTCGGCGTGCGGCACCCCGCATTCCTCAGCGCGCGTCGCGCCTGGCTTGACACACATCGTATGAGGGGCGGACACCCGGGGCTCCCTCATTGCTGGGCCGATGACAACATCGCGGTCGTTACCGATCCGGATACCCCGATCAAGCTGCTGCCTGGTGGCCGCACGCTTGTGCTGGCGCCCGTCGGCTTTCCGCAGGGCGTTTTGGAACGCCTGCGCCCGTGGCAGCAGTGGTTAGGGACGCTGGGAGTCGCGCTCCATCCGGCGGTCCCCCTCAAGGGCTTTCGGCAATCGAGTGGGTTGTTTGGAAAGGGGCCGAGTGGTGAAGTCACCGGACCGGGGTTCAATCGCGTCTGTGTCCTGGGACAGATGCAGACACCATCATTGTCAGAGCCCCACGATGGCCGTCCGCGACTCCGGCTCATGTTGCGTCAGGAAAAGCGACAGGTCGCAGGAAAGTCCAGTTAGCTCACGAGATTGAGTTCCATCATCGCGCTCTTCACCTGGTCACCGAGCGATGTCAGTTCTTCAATGAAAGTCCCCAGATCGATGTAGTTGATCTGCGGCGCGGTCTCCTGCAGCAGACGGTAGCTTGGCATCTGGTCGAAGTTGAGGGAGTCGACTGGCAGGGTATCGCCGACTCCCAGGCCCTGGGCTTTGGCCAGGATTTCCGCCAGTGACACGATACCGACCAGCGGCATCGAGGCATCCGCCAGTTCCGGGGTCTCGTGATAGAGCACCACTTCTGCGAGCTGCGGCGGGAAGTTCCAGAGTTCCAGCAACCAGCAGCCGAGTTCAGGATGGCAATTGCCGAAGTTACGACGCTCCGCTTCCAGCAGGTTGTCCCCCGATGCTTCCCGGGCGGCCAGGACTTCCAGATAACGATTGGCGTCATAGAGATAGAACAGGAGCTTGCCGACATCGTGGAGGAGTCCGGCGAGGTACGCCTGCTCAGCGTCTTTCATGCGGAGCGCTTTGGCGAGCTTGCGGGAGGTCTGGGCGACCGCCAGTGAGTGGACCCAGTACTGCTCCCAGACCGGCGGAATCTGCTTTTGCAAATCGCCGAACGCGCGGAAGACCGAGATGGTGAGAACGAGGGCACGCATCTCCCGCAGGCCGAGCAGCACGATGGCATCACGGATATTCGAGACCTGTCGCGAGTAGCCGATGTAGGCCGAGTTCGCCAGCTTGAGTGTCTTCGCCGCCAGGGCTGGATCCCGCTCCACCACTTCAGCAATCTGCAACACCGAGGCATAGGGATCATTGGCCAGCGACATGAACTCCGCTGCCACAGCGGGGAACGTCGGCAGCTCCCCCTTCCGGAGGAAGAACTGCTTGACCTCTTCCGCCGAAGGGACCTGCGGTCCCAGGCGTGGCAGCAGACCCATAAGGGACCATCCGCGGACAGGGGTACGACCTTCCATGAGGTCGCGGCAGACTACGCACCTGTAATGTCCAATTGAACGGTGGTTTCAGGACCGCGTGTTACGCTCCCATTTATGGCAGGTCCGGTCCGGGTCCTTGTGGACTTCCACTCCGAGCGCTATCCCCTCTGGAACTTTCCCGCACCTCTGTTTGCGTCTCTGGTGGAAGCCTTTCCGACCGTGATGTTCCATGCGTGCACCTCGGAAGCTGACTTTCGGACGCATCTCCCATCAGCCACGATCATCTTCGGTCGCTGGCTCCGTCCGGAAGACCTCCCCCTCGCCGAGCAGTTGGTCTGGTTTCACACGGCGGCGGCGGGTGTGGAACGCCAGCTCTACCCAGCCTTTCTGGAACGGGAGATCGTGCTGACCACCTCAGCAGGTGCCCGGTCCGGGGCCATGGCCGAGGGGATGCTGGGAGCCATCATTGCGTTTAATCGGCAGTTGCCGCGCCTCTGGGAAGCGCAACGACGGCAGGAATGGATCGCGTCTGACATCTGGTTGCGCCATCAGCAGCTGCTGACACTGGATGGCCGGCTGATGGTCATCGCGGGGCTGGGGAGCATCGGCCAGGAGGTGGCGCGGCTGGCGAAGGCCTTTGGCATGGAAGTCTGGGGCACCAAACGCGATCTGAGCACGGACTGTCCCTGGGTCGACCGGATCGCGCCGCCCGAAGCGCTGGGGGAACTCCTCGGAGGGGAGCCGCTGGTAGTGGTCGATGCGCTGCCCGCCAATGCCTCGACCCGTCAGCTCTTCGGTGCCGCCCAGTTCGAACAGATGGGTCCAGAGGCCCTCTTCGTCAATGTCGGGCGAGGCGCGACGGTGGATGAATCGGCGCTTGTTGCCGCGCTGTCATCGCAGATTATTCGTGGGGCGATCCTGGATGTTTTTGTCACGGAACCGCTGCCGGAAGACTCCCCATTGTGGCAACTGGAAAACTGCTGGGTCCTGCCGCATATCACCAATATTGTGGATCGCTTCTGGGAGCCGACCACCGCGATTTTCGAGGAGAATCTCCGCCGCCATCTCTTTAGGCAAGCCTTGTTAAACGAGGTCGATCAGTCACTGGAGAGCCATGCGCCGTGACATATCGCACGAACGCGGTACCGATCTGTCGGTTTTGAGTCAACTTTTTTGCCCCGTTATGGGTTCTCCCATTGACTCCCCGGTATACGACATATGATGATGGGCCGTGCCTTCAGAAACCGTGGCCATCCTCTCTAATAAGGGAGGCGTCGGGAAGACTCATCTCGCCACGAATATGGCGCTCAGTCTGGCTGAACGCGGACTCCAGGTGCTCGTCGTGGATGCCGACTGGTCCTCGGCATCGGTGACCCGCAAACTGGGGCTTTCACCGATGAAGACCTGGACCCAGTATTTTCAGGGCGAAGCGCATATCAATGATCTGATCCAGCGAGCGCCGTATCACCACAACCTCTATGTTCTGCCAGGTACTACCGGCGAATTGCGGGTCGCCAACATGGACGATGCGCAAAAGAACCGGATGTTGATGACTCTGCGGAACCTGGCGACTCACGCCCGGGGCGACATCATCTTCTTCGACCTCGGCGCGGGCATCGATGCCCGAACCCTCGATACCGCCCTCGCCGCCGACCGCATCCTGCTCATCACGACGCCGCAGGATGTCCTGCATGGCTACGGCTGCCTGAAAGCGCTGCTGCATCGCTATCTGGAACTCTGCGAAGACTCCCCCGACTGGTTTGTGCGACGTCACTTCAAGCCAATGGTGGCGGTCAACATGGTGCTGGAGCCTGGACAGGGACACAACGTCGTCCGGACCATGCGGCATCTGCTGCAAGAGTACGCCCGGGAACGGGCGCTGGCCGACAAGGCACCGTTCGGCACACCGGACTACCCGCAGCGACGAGGGGTCTGGGGGGAGCCCCGGCCGGACCTGCCACTGGATGCCTGGTGCGATGTCCTGTTCGTCGGCGAGATCCCCTATGTCCGGGAACGCTTTATCCTTGCGGAACTCAACAAGACACCGTTCATCCGCGCCTTCCCGACGGACCGGGCGACGCAGGCGATTCGGGAGCTTGGTGCGGCGGTCGCGGCCCATCCATTGACCGGCACACACCGCGACACACCTCCTCCGACTGGCGGCTTTTGGGATCGGCTGGCCTTGTTGATGGGAGGTCAGGAGCGTCCGGTTCCACGTTGATGCAGCTGGGGCGCGGCACTTCTCCACTTCTCTCCCCAGCAAGCCTGCAATTCAACGGCGCAAAGCTGGACTATTTTCGGCGCTGCTGAATCAGAGGTCATACTTCTAAAAGCATTCTGTTACAATCCCTGCGCTTGCAATCTGTCTTGAAGTCCCGTACAACTACCCCTCGTGCCCGCTCAGGTCCTAGGCATTCTTTCCAATAAAGGGGGGGTGGGGAAAACCCACCTCGCAACTTCGCTTGCAATTGCCCTGGCCCAGCGCGGTAAAAAAGTCCTGATCATCGATGCCGACTGGTCCAGCGCCAATGTCACCCGGAAGCTGGGACTCACCCCGCCCCGGACCCTGCGGCAGTACTTCGCCGATGAATGCTCCATTACGGACCTCATCTGCGCGACCCCGCACCACCCGAATCTCTACATCCTTGCCGGCTCGCCAGGCGAGTTCGCCATTGCCAACATGGACCAGGCGCGCAAGCTCCGCCTCCTGACCGGTTTCCGGGAAATCGCCGACCACGCCCGGGGCGACTTCATCATTTACGACCTCGGCGCAGGTGTCGAAGCCCGGACCCTGGATACCGCGCTGGCTGCGGATTATCCAGTGGTGGTGACCACGCCGCAGGATGTCCTGGCGGGCTACGGTTGTCTGAAGGCGCTGCTCTATCGGTTCCTCGACCTGGCCCCCCATCGGCCACAATGGTTCATCAACGGCCAGTTCCGCCCCCTGTTGGTGGTGAATCAGGTCATGGAACCAGGACAGGGCAAGGTGGTCGCCAGCACCATGCGGAATCTGCTCAGGGAGTATGCCCGGGAGCGGGCGACCAAAGATCCGGCCATCATGCAGTACTTTCAGCAGGTCCCGGGCATCACGGCCCGCGGCGGCGATGGCGCAGCCCTGGCTGAAGGACTCACGCCCGAGCTGTTGCAGGGGATCGAACTCGGCTGCGACCTGCGGCTGATGGGCGAGGTCCCACACGCCCGGGAGAAGTTCATTACCGCCGAAATGAACCGCACACCCTTCATCCTGGCCTATCCCACACATCCGGCCAGCATCGCCATCCAGCATCTGGCAGACAGCCTCACTGGTGAGACCGTGACCCCGGTCCTGACCGCCCAGGGCACCGGATTCTGGCAGAAGCTCGCTGACCTGGTCGCCACCTGATTTCCGGACTTTTGGAGCATCGATGCTCCGCTGCGCTGATGCGATGGCCTCCTGACGGGTACACTCCCCTGTCGTGACTGAACCGACTGCACCACTCGCATCCCTCATTCGCGAAGAAACCGCGCGTCGCCGGACCTTCGCCATCATTTCGCACCCCGACGCCGGCAAAACTACCCTGACCGAAAAGTTGCTCCTTTATGGGGGCGCGATTGAAACCGCCGGGGCGGTGAAGGCACGTCGTGCCGCGCAGTCGGCCACCTCCGACTGGATGGAGCTCGAAAAGCAGCGCGGGATTTCGATTACCTCGACCGTCCTGCAATTCGACTATCAGGGCCATCGCCTCAATCTGCTGGACACCCCGGGGCACCAGGATTTTTCCGAAGACACCTATCGCACCCTTACAGCAGTGGACTCCGCAGTCATGCTGGTAGATGGCGCTAAAGGGGTCGAGGCCCAGACCCGCAAGCTCTTCGCGGTCTGTCGTCGGCGCGGTATCCCCATCGCCACGTTCGTCAACAAGATGGACCGTCCGGTACGGGATCCGTTTGATCTGCTCGATGAAATCGAAAAGGTACTGGGCATTACGGCGGTTCCGGTGACCTGGCCCATCGGGACACACACGACTTTCCGGGGGGTGTACGAGCGGAGTACGGGTCTGGTGCATCTGTTTGAAAAAGATGCCACCCACGGTGCGCGCAAGGCGGCGGTTCAGACGCACGGGCTGGATGATCCCGCACTGCCAGGACTGATCGGTGCGCCGGAGCTGGCACAGCTGAAGGAAGACTTGCAGCTCCTGGACGACATGCTGGGATTCCCCGATGTGGACCTGATCCGGGGCCAGTTACAGACCCCGGTTTTCTTTGGATCGGCGGTCTCAAACTTCGGGGTGCAGCATTTCCTCGAGCGGTTTATTGATCTGGCACCCGCGCCCGGCACCCTGGCAACCGCCGATGGTCTGACCACCGAAGTCACCGGCCCCTTCGCGGGCTTCATCTTCAAAATTCAGGCGAACATGAACAAGGCCCACCGCGACCGGATCGCCTTCGTGCGGGTCGCGAGCGGCCAGTTTGACCGGGGAATGGATGTCCTGCTCGCCAGGACCGGCAAGGTCGTGAAGCTGAGTCACTCCTCGGCGTTCTTTGCGCAGGAGCGGACCCTGGTCGAGACCGCTTTCCCGGGGGATGTGGTAGGGCTGATCACCTCTGGGCAGTTCCGAGTTGGAGATCAGCTCTATGTGGGACAGCTGCCACCACTGCCGCGGATGCCCCACTTCCCGGCCGAGTTTTTTGCGTCACTCCGGAACGAGAACACCGCGAAGTACAAACAGTTTCACAAAGGGCTGACGGAGCTCGCTGAAGAAGGGGCCATCCAGGTGCTCCGAAATCCTGATGGTTCTGGTGATCCGATTCTGGCCGCCGTCGGCGAGTTGCAGTTTCAGGTGGTCCAGTACCGGCTGGAAAACGAGTATGGCTGTCAGGTCCGTCTCGACCGGCTCCCTTACGCCGCCAGTCGCTGGCTCGCACCGGACTCGGTGCAGGATGTCCGGGGTGTCGGGCGCTGGGCGCGGATTCTGGTGGACTCGCACGGCGATACGGTCCTGTTGTTCAAGAGCGACTGGGAGATGAACTACGCGCTGGAAGCGGTGAAGGGACTGCTCCTGTCGGAACTCCCACCCGCCGGAGCCCTGGAGTCGATTCGCGTCTGACGATGGCTCGTGTACCCCTTCCCGCCGACCGGCTGACGCCACACCCGGACCGCTGCCCCACGCATCGTCCGGACTTCGCCGAGATCCAGCGGCGTCATGCCCAGGCCCTCGCCGCCGGACATCCGACGTACATCGATCCGCGAACGGGCTACCAGGTTTTTACGGCGCAAGCGCTGTGGGATCAGGGCACATGTTGTGATTCCGGATGCCGGCATTGCCCGTTTGTGGAGCGTCCGGCTTCACCGTAGGCCCTCCTTCTCGTAGCTCCCCACTACAATCGGTCGGGAATGGACCTGCGCGCACTCCCCAAAGCTGAACTGCATTGCCACCTGAATGGTGCGGTCCCGGCGGATGTCCTGGCGAGTTTGCTCTTGCGCTACCAGCTGGCACCACCAGAGCTGCAGGATCCTGATCGTCTGCGACAACGCCTGACCTACAGCGTGCCCTGTGGCAGCCTGGGGGAGTACCTCGAAGTCTGGTCGTTGCTCCGGAAGCTCCCTGCAGGTCGCGCCTGCTTTCATGCCATGGTCGATGCCGCCATCCGGGCGCAGGCGGAAGCGGGCGTGCGCTATGTGGAACTGCGACACAGCGTGGTCACCCTCGCGCAACTGAATCACCTGACCTATGAACGAGCCCTGGGCTGGATATGCGAGGAGCTGCAGGATGCCGGCTCCCGATGGGGGGTCGAGGCACGGCTCATCGTGCCATTCCTGCGCGACAAGTTCGATGCCTGGAACTATGAGGATCTCCTGGGGGCGGTGCTGCGGCTGCAGGATCCCACCATCGTGGGGCTCGACTCCGCCGGCGATGAAGCGCATCCGGCACCACTGCGGGCCGCGGAGTTCTTACGTCGCGGGCAGGACCTCCTGGGGCTGAAACTGACGGTCCATGCGGGTGAGACCGGCATCGTGGAGCACATCCGGTGGGCCATTGATGAGTGCGGGGCGGATCGCATCGGGCACGGGCTGGCGGCGGCGAAAGATGAGTCGCTGATGGCGGAGTTAAGAGAGCGGGACATCCCCATCGAGATTTGTCCCACCAGCAACTGGCTCACCGGCGGCATCTCCAGACTGGAGGACCATCCCGCCACGACTTTCATTGAGCATGGCGTCCCGATCGTGCTCGGTACAGACAATCCGGGACTGCATGGGGTCGATCTGGCGGAGGAGTACGCGCGCTTCGCCCAGTTCACGGGCCGGCTAGACCTGCTGGAGGGGATGGAAGCGGTGGCACGTCGCTACGCCTTCGCTCGCAGCGCTGGACCATAGCGTTCGTTTGGATTCTGCTGGATTGATGACCGTACAGGCGTGGTCGCGTCATGCAGTATTCGAATCGACGGCGCAAGCGACGTCGTCCAAAGACAAAGACCAGAGACAGGAACGGTCCGCAACAGCAAAGCGGCGGAGCAGGCTCCGCCGCAACTCGTTGATGTCCGACTGACGTTTCGTGTGACTACTCGGGGATGCCCGGACGCACATGCGGCGCGGTGCCGCCAGGGGCGATCACTTCGCCCGGGATCGCAGCGGGATAGGCCGTCGCTTTGTCCGTCGGGGTAGCCTCTGGACCATCCGACGCTCCATTGGCGGCGGCCCGTTCAGCCATCGCTTCCTTCAGGGCGGGAAGCTGCTCCATCAGCGTCTGGAAGTCGATCCCCGTGAGAGCTTCCAGAACTGGCGGCAGTTGGGTCATGACATCGGTCACTTCCTTCGTCACCTGCGATGCCAGTCCCCCCCCCTGCTGCCCGCTCCCCTGCCCGCCACCACCGTAGTTAATCATCACGATCTTGTCGGTCTTGGCGAGCGGCTCGCTAATGGCGCGCGCGAGGTCCGGCAGCCGGTCGATGAGTTGCTCGAGGATGGCCGCCGCGCCGTACTCCTTGAACGCTTCCGCCCTCAGGCGCATCGCCTCGGCTTCTGCTTCACCGCGCTTGAGCACGACCTCGGCATCCGCGAGGCCCTTGGCGCGGAGGACTTCCGCTTCGGAGCGTCCCTGCGCGGCGAGGATCTCGGCTTTCACGAGACCCTCCACTTTGCGGGCATCAGCCTGAGCCTTCTCGACTTCCGCGTCTGCGAAGCCCCGGAGCTTGGCAGATTCCGCCGCACCACGAGCCGTGGTTTCCAACTGGAACTTCTCGGCTTCCGCCAGGGTCTGGATCCGCAGGCGCTCCGCTTCGGCAGGCTTCGTCACCGTGGCTTCGAGTTCCTTCTCCCGGCGGAGAATCTCCTGCTGCTGAATCTGCAGCTGCTTGTTTTTCTCCACGACCTGAATCTGGAGCTCCTGCTCTTTCACCTGCTGGGCCGTGATGTTCCGCTGCAGTTCGTACGCCAGTTCGGCTTCCGCCTTGGTCTTGTTGACCTGGGCGGTGTACTCCGCGAGCTTGACCTGATAGTCGCGCTCATTCGCCGCAACTTCCGCTTCAGCTACAAACTTTGCCTCACCCTGCGCGGCGTTCTTCCGGGCTTCGGCGGCTGAGATGGCCGCTTCAGCAGCGAACCGGGCTTCCTCGGCCAACCGACGCGCTTCAGACGATCGCTGCGCGGCTTCGGCATCCGCATCGGCCTGTCCGATGATGGCCTCTTTCTTCACCAAGGCAATCTGCGGCTTACCGAGGGCATCCAGGTAACCATGCTCGTCCCGGATGTCGCGGATCGTGAAGCTCACGACCTTCATCCCCATATTGCCGAGGTCAGCCGCAGCGGTCTCCTGGACCTGCGAGGCAAATTTGTCCCGGTCGGAGTAGACCTCTTCGACGGTCAGTTTGCCGAGGATTGCACGGAGGTGCCCTTCCACAGTCTGGAGGGCGATCCGCTGGATTTCAGGACGCGTTTTGGACAGGAACTGTTCCGCCGCGGTCGCGATGGCCATCTCGTTGCCATCGATTTTGATCTGCGCGATGCCATCCACCACGATCGGCACACCCCGGGAGGTGTAGACCGGAGGCGTCTGGACATCCAGTGTCAGGATTTCCAGGCTCAGCCGATCCAGCCGTTCCAGCAGCGGAAAGTACCAGGTGGTGCCACCCTGGACCACCCGGAAGCGTCGTCCCTTGTTGACTCGGGGACCAGACACTACCAGCGCTTCGTTGGGTCCTGCCTTCGCGATGCGCAGGACGAACGCAAAGAGGAGGACGAAGACAACGAACAGGAGTATCAGCGCGACAGCCAGCAACGTGAGCGGATCCATAGCAGTACCTCGGGCTGGGGAGACGTTCCCCGGCTGCGGGCCGGGGCACATCAATGTGACGCTTTCAGTCGCCGCCCGTTGCAGTCAGGCTGCGATTTTTGCAGGAGACACTAGTATATGGCAGTCCCTTAATCATCCTGAATCTCTCCAGCCGGGAAAGGAGCGCCGCGGTGGAGCCAGCGGACCGAACCGTAGCGTCGCCACCCCCCCGCTGGAGGGATGTGGTAGTCACACTCGTCGCGGTCAGCGCCTGGCTGATCGTGGGCGGGTCGCCGCGACTCGTGGAGTTCGACCCCCCGCTCATGCGGGCGGTCCTGATGGGAGCAGGGTTACTCCTCGGACTCCCGGCGCTGCTGGAGCGTCCGCTTCGCTGGGATGGCTGGCGGGGCGGGGCGCGGGCCGCAGCGCTGGTGGTTGCGTCGTATGTGGCGGTGTTCGTGGAAATGATCCTGGTGGTGCAATGGCACGCGGCGGCGATGGCGACCTCCGATCTGCCGACTGCCGGCCAGGCGATCCCCACCTGGCAGGAGTACACCACCATGCGACTACTGGCCGGACTCCCCTGGATTGCCGCGATTGTGCTCGCTGCGACCAGGGGTGCGGTCAGTGTGTCAGAGTCGGACGATCATCAGCCTGGACCGGAGCCTCAGTCTGCCGATCAGGCGCCTGGTCCAGGGTCGCTTCCAGCGACCCCAGGGCCAGGAGAAACTCCAGATCCTCCCGCGTCAATGGACTGAGGCGGAAGAAAGCACCTTCCCGGCCGGCGAGCCGGACCTTGGCGCGTCGACCGAGCGGCTGCCCTGTGGTGTTTTTTGCGGGTCCTGTCTGGCGGCGTCCCCCGACCTCAAAGGCGACCTCACCGATCGCTCCGATCTCCATGGGAATCGTGGTTTCTGCCAGGACTCCCAGATAGTCCCGCTCGGTCAGGGTCGAGTTGGACTCCACAAACTGCATCATCCGGTCAAGCAAGCGCCAGAGGATCCAGGCAAGGAGGAATCCGCCAGTGAGCCCGCCCCCAAGGATGACCGCCTGCGGCAAATCTGTGATGCCGTAGCGCAAGCCGAGCCCGACGACGCCGAAGCCTGCCAGAAAGCCGAAGATTGTGAACGAGGAGACCGGCTTGATCCGGGGGACCGGGGTATCGGGCAGTCGGGACCCGGCACCGGAGTGCTGGTCCAGCACCTGCGCGACCTGTGTCAGCTCCAGATGAGCTGCGTGGGCATGAAAGGCCGCATGGGAATCGGCGAAGGCCTCGTGACTCTCCAGGGCATCCGTGAGATCCCCGGCGTCTGCCAGGTCCAGAACCTCGCCGAGTTCCGCCACATCACCGGCGCTGGCAACCGAGTCTGCCGACTCCAGGCCCAGCCCACCGAGCGCCAGGGAGATGGCACCCAGCAGACCGAGAACAAGGCAGGTCCAGAGGAGGAAGTCCATAGTGTCTGTAGGAAGCGTACCCCACCTCCCCGGTTGCGTGCCGGGGCCTACAATCTCGCCATGACCTCAGCGCTGGAAGTCGAAGGCCTCTCTAAGTCTTTCAGGCTCTACAACCGGAAGACCCAGTCGCTACTGGAACGGCTGCTGATGGGTCGCGTCTCGGCCTGGCGACCGCTGGAAGCCCTCCACGAGGTCTCCTTCACGGTCAAACCCGGGACACTCCTCGGACTCATTGGTCGCAATGGTTCTGGCAAATCAACGCTGCTCAAAGTCCTCTCTGGCATCTATGTCGCCGACCGGGGGCACTACCGGACCGCCGGCAGGATGGCGGGCCTGCTGGAGCTGGGGGCGGGCTTTCATCCGGAGCTCACCGGACGCGAAAACATTTTCCTCAACGGGTCCATTCTCGGCATTCCCGCCCGGACCATCCGGCAACAGTTCGACCGGATCGTGGAATTCTCCGGCCTCGAGGACTTTCTCGATACCCCCATTCGCGCCTACTCCAGCGGCATGGTGGTCCGCCTGGGATTTTCGGTCGCAATGGCGGCGGAACCGGAGATTCTGCTGGTGGACGAAGTCCTGGGAGTCGGGGATACCGCCTTCGCGGTGAAGTCGGTAGAGACCATCCGCGAGTTTGTCCGCAATGGGCATACGGTCATTTTTGTCTCCCATGATCTCCCCCTGGTCACGGAGCTTTCCGACCGCGTACTCTGGCTGGAGGGAGGGCAATTACGGGGTGAGGGAGAACCAGCGAATGTGGTCAAAGACTATCTGAACCTGTTACGGCATCAGGACATCAGCCCATCGACTGTCACCAGTGCTACCGGCGAGATGCCATCGCTCGACCACGCTCCCATCATCGTGGAGCGGCTGCAGCTCTGGGACATCAATGGCCATGAGTCCACGTTGTTCAACACCGGCGATCCGGCGAATCTCTATGTGAATCTGCGGGCGCTCCATGCACCCAAGGACGCCTACATCCAGCTGTCGGTCCGGAGCCTGCAGGGCGAGACCCTCCTCGGCCCCATCACGGTTCCCCTTCCTGAGTTCGTGGAGGGCTCTACCGGCGGCGCTTTTCGCTTTCACCGGCTGCCGCTGAACAAGGGGGAATACCTGATAGCTGTGGAAGTCTGGGACCGGAATCTACTGGAGCGGTACACCCCGAAGCCTGCGCTGCTGCGGTTCACGATCGGACGCTCATCGCATCCAGGGGTCACGGGTCCCTGGGAGATCCCGGGGGACTGGGAGTGGAGTTAGACCGACATCCCCGGTGCCGTACCATTCCCATGTTCACCGAACGAAGATGCCCGCAGGAGTATTGAGTCATGTCGCAGTCGATGGTGCCGCGTCCACCAAGCCAGGGCCTGGGGTATTGCCCGCAGTGCGGCAGTACGCATATCCGGGAAGGGCAGGAAACCAGCGGTGACAACAATCTGGCGGCGACTTCCTGCTGTCTCGGGGCCTGCTGCGCCTGGCCCTTCCTGCTGATTGCGCCGTTTTTGATGAAGCGCAACACCTACCGGTACCGGGAGTGCCGGGGCTGCGGCAACCGCTGGCAGGTCTGAGGCGTACAATCCCTCCCCCGGAGGGGTCGGGATGGCGTCGGGCTCACATCCCTGGCAGTTTCTCAGGCGTCTGCTGGGCACCGCCGAGTCCGGCCTGACTACCACTTCCGCCTCCTCTGCAGCGACCGCCGATCCCAAAGCACAAGTCCGGGCATGGATTCAGGAACTCCGGGAGCAGCTTCCGGTGCTGGATCAGACTGTTGCCCGGATTCGGGAGGAACTCCCGGGGCGTGAAGCGCTCGTACGGCAGACCGCCATCCGCCTGCAGGCGGTAGAGCAGGAGATCACGGCTTCGCTGGAAGCCGGTGACCGGACGCACGCCGGCTCGCTGGCGCTGGAACGGGAGCGCTTGCGGGGCGTACTGGAGCAACGACACGCCTCACTGGACCGGGCCAGGGAGTCGCTGTCACGGGCCGAAGACATCAGAAGTCGGTACCTCCATGCCATGACGCTTCAGCTGCGGGAACTCCAGGCGCTGCTGCAGGAGCCCTCCGCGCCGCGACTCGCAACGCGGGTCGCCACGCTGGCATCGGAAGCCAAAGCGGCGGGAGCCGGGTCGCTGGCAGCACGACTCCTACAGGACGCCGATCCGCAGCAGGCCGGGGCAGTTACTGAAGCCGGGTCGACAGCGGGAGAGGACTAACAACAGATGTGGCAACGATTCCTGGCCTGGATTCATCAACTCCTCGGGCAAAAAGCCCGCTCTCCTGAAGAACAGGTCGAAGCCTGGCTGCAGGAACTCGCGGCCCAGGTACCCCGACTCGATAACGCCGCGGCGCGTCTGAAGGCGGAAGCGACCGGGGCAGAGCATCTCCTGGAGCAACTGGAGTTCCACATCGCCGACAGCGAAGCGCAGATCGCCGACGCCCTGAAGCGTGGGGACCGGGCGCACGCCGCGAGTCTGGCACTGGAGCGGGAGCAGCTCCAGGCGCGTCGCCCGCACCGGGAGGAGCAGCTGCGACGCGCCCGGGCGGACTGGGAGCAGACCGAGCGCATCCGGCGTCACTTCATGAAGCGTCAGGCTGAAGAAACCCAGCGTCTGCGTAGCCTGCTACGGGAACATGCCACTGCGGCACTCATGGCAGAAGTCCAGGCCATTCATGCAACGGTCGCCGCTGGCAGCAGTCCTACCCTGAGCACGCATCTGCTGGCGGAAGCGGAAGCGGCGGCTGATGCGGAACGCGGACGCCTTCGCGTCGCCGCCGATCTGGCAGTCATGGAGCATCAGCACCCGGCGGAGGCAGTACACTCCACGGAGGTTGCCATGGAGGAACAGCCTCCGGCGCTGGAGACCACCTCAGAATAGTCAGGACCTGCTCACTCATGGGAAGCTCGAAAAATCGGGGCATCCGAATCGAACTGGATGGGGAGTTCCTCGAGGATATCGGGGACGTCATCGAGCAGAAGGTTGAGCGGGGCGTCAAGAAGCTGGAGGAGTCGCTTAAAGACTTCAAGGGTCTGGAAATTCGGATTGAGCAGCCGGGCGAGAAAACCAGCCGGAAGCGACGGGGTCGCGAGTCTGCAGCACAGATCAGCGGACCCATCGCGATTCCCCCGGAAACCGATGTCGAGAAGCGCGAGCGATTCTGGAAGGCTGTGGTGAGTCCCGGCGCCCTCTTCACCTTCGGGGGCATGATGATTCCGGGCCTGATTACGTTTCAGGAGGGCATCGGCATCGCCTTCATTGTGGCGGGATTCATCTTCTATGTGGCCATCGCGGCGGGGGAGTACTCCGCTCTGGAGGCCCGTCGCGAACGCAAACTGCGGCGCATGATCCAGCAGGGGGAACTCCCGGCGTATCAGCCAGAAGCCACTCCGATCTCCCTCCCGCAGGCTTATGCAACACACGCCGCCGTGACCGACCCCGACTCGCCCCGTGCCCGCATGGATGCCCTCATCAGCCGGATCCGGTCGCGCATGGACGAGGATCAACCCGCCATCAGCGTCAGCGAACTGGGGCGCTACAGCGAGCTCGCCTCCCACTACGAGGCCAAGGCCATCGAGATTCGGGAATATCTGAATGAGGTCGGCGGACTGGCGGAGGCCCAGACCGACCTGGCCCGGCTCCGGGTCCAGCAGGAGCAGCTCGCACCCGGGGATGCCCGGGCCGAGTCGCTGGCGAAACTCATCAGCATCAAAGAGCGGACGGTCCGGGACTTCCAGGCGCTGGAACGCTATCTGGCGACGGTTGAGGGGAAGTTCGAGGAGCAGATCGCGCATCTGGAGAGTCTGGACGCGGCGCTGATGCGGCACAAGCTCGGGTCCTTCGCGCGACAGACTCATGCAGACGAAACGTTGTCCACCCGGGAAGTGGAGTCCCTCGCGCTGGGGCTGTCGCAGACTGCCGATGCCCTGGAGCAGGACCTCGCCCGGATCAATGTCGAACTCGCCTAGAGCAATGCCGGGCGGAACCACTTGTTTTGGTGGGACAGAGTGTCAGCCACCCGTTGGGCAGGAGTACCAAAGAACCATGGAAGATTGATGGGAGAGAGTGCCATCGATGAGTCCCTTCTGATCTGCAGGAGTCTGACAACTAGTAGGCGCTATCGGCTAAGGCATATCGCAAGCGCGTAGTGGTCGGTTCACACCAGAAGATGGCAATGCGCCCATTGAGCTCCAGCACCAAAGGTGGCACCCAGTAGCGCCCCTCGTTCCCCTGGGCAAACGCCACAGTTGTGCGCCGCCAATCCTGGAGTCTCTCTATATCGGTCGTCACCTGACGGGCGAGGCGAAGCCTCTGATTCGTGTTGTCAAAATAGGCGACGGCAGCGCGTCCCAAAACGATGCCTACGGAGGGAGCAACGCTTGCCGCAGGAGGACTCTCCAAAATGAAATATGTCCAATCCGTGTACCCAGGATTTGAGAGCGGAGTGCTCGCCACTGTCACGTTCTTCATCATGAAATCGTTGGCCACTACTCCCCAGCCAGATTTATGCGGCCATAGGTCAAGATTACCATCCATGCCGCTGTTACCTCCAATGAACTCGGCTGTCCAGTCCTCACTGGCACGAGGCGGGCTGTCCGTTCAGCGATACAACACAGCGGACTCCCCCGCCGGCCCCCAGTTATCCAGTGGGCCATAAGTCGAGGCGATAGAGTAAATGCTCCCATCCCGTTCAATAATGCGGCCAAGGACTGCGGCTTGCCCACCACCGCCAGAATATGGGGCTTCGACGAAGTACACTATCCAATCCTCGGTTGAGTAAGGAGCGTCCGCCGACACGAGGACAGGCAGCCCACGGCCCATGGTCGTTCCTAACAAAAATTCGTCATTGATGCTGGTGAGAGCATAGAGGGCGAACCCCATTGTAGTGCCGTGCTTCACCTCGTGGATCTGCCAGTCCGCACTCGTCGCTGGTTGCGCAACATCCGCCCAAGCCAAGTATTCGCGAACATCGGTTCGGGGACGGCGGTTGGTGCCGAAGTGCCTCTGGTAGAGAATCGCCAACCGACCCTGTTGGATTGTTAAGGAGTATCTTCCCGAGACGAAGCCGTCGGGATCAATGATGTGTTCCTCTCAGTCCTCAGGTGTTAAGGGCATCGCGACCAGGGCTCGACGAATCGCTAGTCCCTCAGGCGAGGAGTAAGCCAGCACGACTCGCCCATCCATCACCAGGCCAGTCACCATGGCGTAGGGAGCGCGCAGAATTCCCCGCTCCTGGCTTCCGGCACATGGCCCTAAATCCTGGACGGTCCAGGTCGGCACAACTGGGGTGCCGACCGTGAACTTGAAGGTAAGCGTGTTTGAACTGCCATACACGTTTGAGGCGCGCACAGTGCCGCTATAGGTACCAGGATTTGGGAGTGAGACTTCCGGTTCCGCGACATCGAATTCGGCTGGTGCTGCTGACATAAGGTTGAATTCCCACTACCAGGCCGTCGCGTTCGGCCAATTCAGGACCGCGCTGAACAGCACGGTGCCCGCAGGCAGCCCCACGTCACTTTCCGGTGTCACTGAGTCGATCACAGGGACGCCAGCTACAACGTACACTTCTGAGGCGGAGTGAGTCATACCGCCATCGGTGATTTCCAAGCTGACTGCATAGGCACCGGGATCTCGAAGGATGACTGTAGGCGTCGCATCGGTGCTGGTCGACGGCATCGTCCCATCACCAAAACTCCACGCATAGGTCGCTCCGAGGCTGAGCTCGTCGATCTCAGCGGAGAATTGCACCTCGGCATCCGGGGCACCGATAGTACCGATGGGGGAAATCGTGAGCGGCATGCCCGGGTTGGTTCCTTTCGTCGAGCAACCGGACACGACGTGTGCTAGCAGCAGGGACACTGCACGGTAGAGCCAGCGGTGGTGCAAGTGATTCAATATTACCGGCTGAATCAGCACACTAGCAACCATACAACTTTCAGCGGAATGATGCAAGAGGAGCCGCCAGAAACGGTTGTCCGCTCCTACTTGTTGTGCCATTCCTAAAGCAGAGCGCGCCCCCGGAAGGCTCCGGGGGCGGTGGCATTTCGTGCTGGTGCAGGCGGGATCGCTACTTGATCACGTTCACCAGGTTGAAGATCGGCAGATAGAGGGAGACCACGATGACCCCGATGATCCCACCGATGATCACGATCAGCAGCGGCTCGATGAGCGAGGCCAGACCCCGGACCGTGTTGTCGATCTCATCATCGTAGTAGTCGGAGAGCTTGTAGAGCATCTCCTCCAGGTTCCCGGCATCCTCCCCGACCGCAATCAGGTTCGTGACCATGGCCGGGAACTGCTTGGTCCGCTTCATGGGCGCGTTGATCGACTCCCCTTCCCGGATGCGGTCGCGGGTGTAGTCGATGGCGTTGGCGATCACGATGTTGTGCGCCGTATCGCGGGTCACCTCGAGGGCTTCCACCAGCGGCACGCCGGACTCCTGGAGGGTCCCCAGGGTCCTGGTAAACCGGGTGATGGCGACCTTGCGGGCCAGCGGGCCAAAGATGGGCATCCGCAGGGAGATCGGGTCGCAGACCCGGTGGCCCAGCTTCGTGCCCCGGAACTTCCAGAAGAAGATCGCCGCGATGGCGGGAATGATGGTGTAGTAGTACCAGTGGTAGCGGAACTCTTCCGAGATCTCCAGCATCTTCTGCGTGAGTTCGGGGAGTTGCGCCTCGCCGCCGGAGAAGTCCTTATAGAACTCGGCGAACTGCGGGATGATGTAGATGAACATGAACAGGATGATCAGGATCGAGACCCCGACCACCAGGCTCGGATACACCATCGCCGACTTGATTTTGTTGCGGAGTTCGAGTTCGTTTTCATAGAACTTCGCCACGCGCTGGAGGATCTTGTCCAGCACGCCACCGACCTCGCCGGAGTGGATCATGGCGATGAAGAAGTTGGAAAACGCCGCCGGATGCTTCTTCATCGACTTGGCGAGGGTCTCGCCCCCCTGGACGTCCATGCGGACCTTGTGCAGGATCTTCTTGAACTTCCGGTTGGTGGTCTGCTCTTCCACCGTATCCAGGGTCTCGGAGATCGTGAGCCCGGCGTTCACCAGGAGGCTCATCTGCCGGGAAGAGAGGGTGAGGAGCTTGAGCCCGACTTTCGTGAAGTAGTCGATGACATCCCAGGGATGCCAGCCCCATTGCTTCTTCTCATAGATCTTGAGAACGAAGTACCCCTCCTTCTGGAGGGTATCGACAACGGAGTGCTGGGAATCCGCATCGACCGAGTTCCGGATGATGTTGCCGGAAGAGTCGCGGGCGACGAAGACGTATTGCTTGGCCATGGAGCCTCACGCAGGGTGAAGTGACAAGAGTGGTGCCTTCCCCGTCAGGTGAGACCGGGCACACAGCGCCGATTGTAGCGCAGCCTGCGGTCCTCGCCGACAAAGAAGTGGGGGTCCGGCAGGATCAGGAGGAAGCGACCTGCCGGGGAAGTCGCCGCGAGCGCGTCGACCTGCCGGGCATTATGCCATGAATTCTGTCGCTTCAGGGGGTGGCTCCTGTCTGTAGGAGTCTCCAGCGCTGGATTTCCCAGCTCCCGGTTTCCCGCACCCACAACTCAGCTGCACCAGCGCCCGGAGCGTCGGGGACTACCTGGACCCCATCGAACGCCCCAGGCAGCGTGGTCTCCCCGCCGTTGGGCCAACGACAGGTGATACCCCCACTCCACCAGGCAACGACCACCAGGTCCGGCGTGAGCCAGAGTCGATCC
This sequence comes from bacterium, assembly GCA_022072165.1. Lineage (NCBI taxonomy): Bacteria > bacterium. The sequence continues at coordinate 121,255 of JAJVIF010000002.1, forward strand.
GGGGGACCTGGCAAAAGATGTTCGGCGATGGTGGCTCCCCCCTGCCTGACGACGACGACCGCCTGTGGGGGGCTGCCCGCCGCCAGGCGTTCGCCCGCAGCGGCCCAGGTGTCGGGCGACACCACAGCAACGGCTGTCGCCTGTAGCTGCGGGATGGCATCTGTTTCCTTGCCGTCCTGAAACAACCAGGCTCCGCCGAAGGCTTCCGCGGTCGCGAAGACCGCACCTGAGCTCCCGGCGAGTACCGCCCCATCGACCACCTCGAAGGCACCGGCGGTCGTGCCCGGATGCGTCCCTTGCCAACTCACTGCATCCAGCGGCTGCGGTGCACTGTCGGGCTGCAGGCGCAAAACTTCATAGCTCAGCCGCTCGTGATCCCAGACCAGAACATGGCCGTCGATGGCGCTGAGCACATGTTCGCTGGCTTTGAGGGGCCAGGGATCAGTCGCGATGGTGCCGTAGGAAGTCGTGTGGAGATGGACCCATTGCTTCCGGACCACCGCCAGGACCCCGGTGCCGGCGGGGTGCAGGAGGGTGTCCTGTGCCCGACGCCGCTCTTTCGGCACCCAGATGGTGGGATCGAGATTGAATGGGGCCTGCGCGACCGGGGTCGGCGGATCAGTGCCGGGTGCAACCACCGAGAGGAAAGCATCAGTCGCCGACCAGAGTTCCAATCCCCCCAGGCACCAGGGACCGGTCCCGGTCGCGAGCGTGATGGTGCCTGTCCGCTGGATGCGCTGTTGCCCCCCATGTGCATCGAGGCTCTGGACTCCCCGGGGACCACCCGGTTCCCCCCAGGCGACCGCCAGCACTGCGCTATTGGGCAGCTGCCGAATCGCGGTGGGGGGACCATGCAGCAGCGTGGAACCGAGGAGGGTCGTGCTGCCATCGGGAGCCAGCCGATAGGCCCGTACCACACCCCAGCGCGCGGAGAGTCGCACCCCAACATAGAGCTGGTCCTCCAGTATGGTCAGCGCAGTCACCGGTCCCCCGGGAGCAAGGAGGCCCCGGAGCTCGGGGGCATTCGCCCGGGACATGTCGAAGATCGCGACTTCGCTCTGATTGCGGACTGCTGCCAGGAGCTGACCCTGGGTCGCAAGTGCGCCCCAGTGATGCCCGGTCACGATCTGGTGGAGGATGATGACCGGGTGGCCCTCGCCGGTGTCGAGGACTTCGATGCCCTTGTTCCCGCAGGCGACATAGGTCCTGTTGTTCATGACCGCCAATCCAGTGGCCCGATCTGGCAGGGTGTACTGCAGATCGTCATAGATCGCACCGGGCTGACTGTTCCGCATCAGGGTCAACTGTTGATCAGCGGCGAGGAGTCGTCGCCCCTGGACCGCCGCCAACCCCTGACCCCGTCGCTGGTGGTCCATGCTGGGGAGCAGCAGCGGCTCGGCCGAGTTCCGCAGATCCAGCACTTGCCAGCCAGCATTCGACGTGCAATACGCCCAGTTGTCCCGCACGATCAGTTGCTGGATGTCGCCTTTCACCGGGAGCTGGCGGATGACCTGCGCCTCCGTGAAGGGCTCGGTGGGATCGCTGCCAGGAGCCACCAGTGCCAGTCCTCCCTCGCCCATCGCGACCAGCAGGTGTTCCCCGACCTGTACGACATCCTGGGGGTAGTGCCGCTCTCCGGTCCCCGGCAGCATCGGACGGCCACTGGCGCGTCGTTGAGTGAGATCCAGGCCCCGTATGGAGACCAGCGGATGCGACTGCACGGTCTGACTGGCAGTTCCCAGGGTGAGCGGCGGCTGTGACTCCAGATCAGGCGCAGGCGGATTGGGATCGACATACCAGAGTCGCCCCTGCAACAGCGCCACAGGGACATCGGGAGGAAGCGGCGCGAGGTCGATTTGCTTCAGTGATGGAGCCTGGGCTGAACGCACTGAAAGATGCCAGGTGGATGACGCCCCCTTGAGCAGCAGCGTTGCGCCATCGGAGGCCAGCGGGCGCAGCCACTCGGTGGTCTGCAGCCGCTTACCGGAAACAAGTCGCCCCCGGAGTGTCCGTTGCAATACCTGCAGCGCGACACCCTGCACCGCCACCAGTCCGTGCGAGCCAACCCAATGGAGCGCTTCAATGGGGGACTGCTGCGGTGCAGCCCACCGGTCGTGAAGAATGGGCTCTACCGGGGAATCGCCCAGTCCATAGAGGAGGATACCGCTACCGGTCCGGGGACGTCCCCTGACATGGAATTCGGTGTCTGTGACGGCAATCGCGAGTGATTCACCCTGGATCGCCAGACTGGTTGTCTGAGGTGGCAACGGCCATTGCCAGGCGGGTGTCAGCTTCCGCTGCGCGCGGTCGATGATCCAGCAGTCGAGACGCTGTGTCGGCTGATGCCAGGCGATGACCCGCTCGGGCGACACGGCGAACAACTGGTCGTAGTGTCCGCGCTGGAAGACTCCCACGTGGTGCCAGGCGACCTCACCGGGGCGTGCGGGGTCTGTGGCTTCTTTCAGGAACAATTCCAGCGCGAAGGGACCCTGTCGCGACCGGACCACCAGAGCCGCCGGGTCGGGATGGACCACTTCGGCTGGCTGCTGCAACGGTCGGAGGAGCGCGAGTTCCCTTAGCGCGATATCTGATTCCGCGTCGGCGACGGGATGAATCTCCCGAATCCCTCGTTGTGGATCAATGCTCCACAGGATGTCACCACTGGCGACGAGCGAGCCGGAAGCCCGGGCCAACAGCGAAGCCCCGGACAGAATCCGGGGCGGAAGCTGTGGGTCCTGCGCGAAGAGCGGGCTGGCGGTCGGCAAGCCCAGCGGATTCGCACCATCGGCACCCGCACCCATCTGACAGCCACTCATGCTGATCAGCGGGAGGAGCAGGCAGGCGAGGGCGATCCGCAGTGCGGGGCTCATGCCGCCATTAGAACACGCTGGCAAAAGCGCCGTGGGATTACTCGGCCTGGCGGAACTTGGCGACGTTGGTCATATCCTGACCTCCGCCTTCCTCGCCACCACCACCAGGGGGGCCCGCCGCGATGAGTCGCTGCAGGTTCGAGGGGCTGGTCGCCACGGTCATGGCGGTTTCCATGGTGATCTCGCGACGGAAATACATGTCGCGGAGGCTCTGGTCGAGGGTGATCATCCCCAGCTTGGAGTGGGTCATCATCGTGGAGTGAATCTGGAAGATCTTCTTCTCACGGATGAGGTTCCGGATGGCCGGGATGTTGAGCATGACCTCAAACGCCGCGATACGTCCGGCACCATCGGCGCGGGGGAGGAGCAGCTGGGTCATGACGCAGACCAGGGCGTTGGCCAGCTGGGCGCGAATCTGGTCCTGCTGCCCGAAGGGGAAGACGTCGATGATGCGGTCGATGGTGGCGGGGCAGGAGTTGGTATGCAGGGTGGCAAACACCAGGTGGCCCGTCTCCGCCGCAGTGATTGCGGTGGAAATGGTTTCGAGGTCGCGCATTTCACCCACGAGGATGACGTCCGGGTCCTGACGCAGGGCCTTCACCAGCGCGGTGTTGAACGAAAGAGTGTCGGTGTGGACTTCGCGCTGGTTGATGTTGGAGAGCTTGTGCTCATGCACGTACTCGATGGGGTCTTCCATCGTGATGATATGCAGGTCGCGGCTTTCATTGATGACATTGAGCATCGCCGCGAGCGACGTGGACTTACCAGAACCAGTCGGTCCGGTCACCAGCACCAGACCGCGGGGCTCGATGATGACGTCCTTCAGAATCTCCGGAATCAACAGTTCTTCCATGGTCGGAATCCGCTCCGGGATGGAGCGCATGACGATGCCGATGGAGCCCTTCTGCCAGAAGCAGTTGACGCGGAACCGGCCAATCCCCCGCTGGGAGTAGCCGAAGTCGATTTCTTTGTCGCGCTCCAGGGTCTTGCGCTGATCTTCCCGCATGAGGGAGAAGGCGAGACCGCGGGTGTCTTCCGGCGTGAGGGGTTCGTAGTCCAGTCGGGTCATCCGCCCGTGCACCCGGAGGGTGGGGGGGACCCCAACGGTGATGTGGAGGTCGGACGCCTGTCGCTCGGCGAGTTCGACCAGAAGATCGACGATCGTGTAGTTCGCTGCCATGGGAACCCTTCAGGTCAGAGTGAACGCACCGGGCCGGTGCGACAGGTAGGGCGCATTATGCCGCATCAGGCGCGGGTCGTCACCGGCCAGCAGGGGAAAGCTCAGGCGGGACGAGGTTGCATGGGAGGCGCGGAGGCATCATCCGTGGGAGTTCCCACTGGATCGACCAGCGGCTGCCGTGTCAACAGCACCACGGCTGGCTCCCGCTCCGGGGATGTTGGCAGGGCATCGGCGCGATGTCCGACGGTCGGGGTGAGCGGGACCGGGGTCGGGACCTGAGCCAGAAAGGCGTGATATCCGCGCATAGGGGAATGGTAACGCAGACGGCTCTTTCAGTGACCTGCTTCCAGTTCATCGAGGGCTTCGGCTGGAGTGCAAATTCGAAATGGCACCTGTCCCTTCAGGACATCAAAATCCTGATCTCCAGTCACCAACAACTGAGCTCCAGCAGCCATGCAGCAGGCAAGCCACTTCAGGTCGGACCGGTCACGCAGCGGATTACAGGGAGCGGCTCCGGGTCCACCACCACAAATGCGGGCTCTATCAGCTGCCACAGCCGTTGTTGATCAGCCTGAAGAATGCGCAGTCGGGGCCTTGCGAACACTGCCCGATACTCCGCCACGATCTCGGCACTTACGAGCCAGGCAGGCGCTGGCTGTCGGACAATCGCCACCAGCACGCGATCTGAAGTTTGCCCCCCGAGCACGGCGGAAACCACCACATTGGTATCCACAACCAGTCTCATTCCTGGTTTTCGCGAACGTCCTTGAGAGCTGCATCCCCATCTTCTTCAGTAACGCCGGCTGACTGGGCCTGATTCGCCAGCCGGTCCAGCAGCAACTCCAGTTCTGCAGCACGTTCAGCGGGAGCTTCATCGTCAGCTTCAACACTCACGCGAACATACTGCCCAACTTTCCAGTCTGGGTCGTGCAACTCAACCTGGACCACTCCCGGTTCCTGCACACGGATGAGCTTGATGCGAGCGTTCACGATGCTTGCCTCCTGTCGCTAGTTTACAGGGAGAAGCAAAACCGGCCTCCCACCAGGGGAGGCCGGAACGGCTGTTGTTGGCCACAATCCGCCTTAGATGAAGCTGGCGGCGAGGTCTTCGGGGAGCTCCTGCAGCAGCGGCTTCGCCATCTTGCGGTCGTCGGTCCCCGGCATGGCGGTCCCGGAGTCCTCGTCTTCCTCGATGGACGCCACCCGGAAGAGTTCTGAGACAGACGTCTGTCCCTTGAAGATCTTCTTGAGACCCGACTCAAAGAGGGTGTTCATCCCCTCATCGCGACCTTTGCGCTTGATGTCCTGGACCGGCTGGTTGGCCATGGCCATCTCGCGGATCGCCCGGCTCATCACCAGGATTTCGTAGATCGCCTGTCGTCCGGAGTAGCCCAGGTTATGGCAGACCTCGCAGCCCTTGGGGTTGTAGAGCTTGATCCGCTTGGGCGCGACACCATTCATCTGCGGGAGGTACGGCCGGATCATCGCCATCTCCTCCTCTTCAGGCTCATACGGTGCCTTGCAGTTACGGCAGAGGAGCCGGACCAGGCGCTGGGCCACCATCGCGAGCACCGAGGCCACGATCAGGAACCGCTCCACCCCCATGTTGTTGAGGCGGATGATCCCACCAGCGGCATCGTTGGTGTGCAGCGTGGAGAAAACCAGGTGGCCGGTGAGGGCGGCGTTAATCGCCAGTTCTGCGGTTTCCCGGTCGCGGGTCTCCCCCACCATGATGATGTCGGGGTCCTGTCGCAGAATGGTTCGCAGCGCCTGGGCGAAGGAGAAGTCAACCTTCGGATTCACCTGGACCTGATTAATAATCCCCAGCTGGTATTCCACCGGGTCCTCGACGGTCACGACGTTCACCTTTTCGTTGGCGACCGACGCGAGGGAGGCAATCAGGGTGGTGGACTTCCCGGAGCCGGTCGGTCCGGTGATGTAGATGATGCCGTGGGGCCGCTTGATCAGGGTCTGCCAGACATCAAGCTCGTCCTTCTCAAAGCCGAGCATGTCGAGGCTGAAGTTGATCTTGCTCTTGTCGAGCAACCGCATCACGACCTTTTCGCCGAAGATGGTCGGCAGGGTCGAGAACCGGATGTCGAAACTGCGGTCGCGGACTTTGAGGTCGATACGACCGTCCTGCGGGCGACGGCGCTCAGAGGTGTCGAGCCCCGCCAGAATCTTCAGGCGGGCCACCACAGCGCTCTGGGCATGGATCGGGATGTCCATCACCTTGTGCAACATGCCGTCAACGCGGTACCGGACCACCAGACGGTCCTCTTTGGGTTCCAGGTGGATGTCCGACGAGCGCTGATCCACCGCCCCTTCCAGGATGGCCTCCACGAAGCGGACAATCGGCGCATCCTCGATCTCGCTGAGGGAGGCGGCCTGCTTCAGCATTTCTTTGAGGCTGTTCCCCTCCTTCATCTGGATCGCTTTCCACTCATCGATGTGCTTCTTCGCTTCGTGGGACACACCGAACATGTCCTGATAGATCCGCTCGAGGGCCTGCTCGGAGCAGATGCGGGGCTGGACCTCATAGCCGGTGGCCAGTCGAATGTCGTCGATGGCCATCAGGTTCAGGGGGTCGACCATGGCGACGATGAGGTCGTTGCCATCCAGGCGGACCGGAATGGCCTTATGCCGCTGGATCAGCTCCGGATCGATCAGGGAGGCGACTTCCCGGTCGACCCCTTCTTCGAAGAGGTCAATCTTCGGCACGTCCAGTTGCTTGGAGAGGATGTCGAGGATCTGGTCAGCAACCAGTAGCTCCATGTCCTGCATGACTTCGCCCAGACGTTTGCCTGTGGCGCGCTGCATCTTCAGCGCCTCATCGAGCTTTGAGAGGCTGATCAACCCCTCTTCGACCAGCATGTCGCCAAAACGCTTCACGCGAAGCACCTCCGGCCAGGGACCAGGGAATGAAAGCGATGAGGTGCCTGTCGGTCGACATCCTGCGGTCGGTGGGAGTGCAGGAGCGCAACTCAGTGATGGGGCGCGCCCTTGGCCAGGCGGGTCCGACAGACCAGCATCCCCGGCAAGCGCAGGGGACATTTCGCCTCAGTGTAGAGCGTGAGTCGCTAAAAATCTATGGAGTCGTGCGGGGTTGATCAGATTCCTCAGTCTCGCTGTACGGCTTCCGGATGTACGCCAGAAGGGCCAGGCACCAGGCGGAGCTGTACCTGCAGTCCCAATGCAGCCGCGATCCGCTGAAGCATAGTGAGCGAATGACCGCGATAGTCAGCATCTTCGAGACGCGAGATGACCGGTTGAGTCGTGCCGACCAGTCGGGCCAGTTCCTTCTGTGTCAATCCGCGAGCAGTCCGCAGATCATAGATGAGCTGGGCAACATCAAGCGCCTGACGCATCTCAATTTTCTCAGACTCCGGAAAGCGCTCCTCCCCAAGAATTGCACGCTCGAGGTCGACTGCTTGCCCTGGAAGATAGTGCTGACTGGTCATGATTCGTCCTCCTGGAGCAGGATCTGGATGGTGTGAAGCTCGCGATTGGATTCGACGAGACTCTGATGCTCCTTGGCCAGCCGCAGTGACTGTTTCGGAACGCGCCCTTCTTTCAGGATGCCGTGGGAAAGCACGACCACGTCTCTTCCCATGAAGAAGTACAGGATTCGAAGCTGCTGGCGTCCTGAACGAACCCGGAGTTCGTAGATGCCGTCGTCCAGATAATCCCCCAGTGGGCGCCTTAGGAGATGTCCCTGCTGCCCCAATCGCTCAAGCGCTATCTGGAGGCGCTTGTAGGTGTGCAGGTTCGTAGCCCTGATGCTTCCCAGCCAGGTGAGGAGCGGGACATCACCTCGAACCCCACGATATGCGAGCAGTTTGGCCATCAGGCCCTCACGCCAGAGTATACCATTTTTGGTATCTCAGCTACCACACACTCTCGGCCTGGAAGATGTTGATACGGGTGCTCGGCTGGATGGTGCCCAGGATACGGATCGTCCCATCTACAGCTGCTACCCGGGTCTGAGCCGGCGTGAGCGAGGTCGACCGCACGACCACGCCTCGCTGCCAGTCGGTATCGAGCTCCGGCTGCGATGTGAGGGCCCTGACTACCTGTAGCTCATACAGACTCCCCGAAGCCACGGCCTCGTAGTAGCTCACCACCACCCGGTTATCGACCAGGGTCAGCCCGATCCCGATGCCGGTCCGCTGGGTGCTGTTGGCCACCATCGTGATCCAGTCGCTTTCAGCTACAGGCTGGGCTTTCGTGCCACGCGCCACCAATAGCGTCGAGAAGGCTTCCCGATTGTCCGAACCCAGGGCAATCACCGGGAAACCACCGCCATCGATGATGCGAGGAGCCTGGGCAGTTGCCAGCGTGGGAATGGGCGCATGGATAGTCCAGTCCGAGGCGTTGTCCGGCAGGGAATCGGTCGTCCGCAGATGGCGCAGCCCGCTCGCGCCGCCGAAGACGACCTGCAGCAGTCCATCGACTACGGCGATGTCCATTGGGTCATTGAAGGCGGCCGCCGCGATGAAATGCGGCTTCCAGTCGCCACTGCTGCCGGGGGTCGTGGTATTGGCAGTCGCGACCTTGGGGCGCTGCAGGGGTCCGGTGTAACCGATGGCCGGGAAACCGGAGGGGAGACCGACCAGTTTGGTCGCTCCCATCGGTTCCTGGACCACCAGACTGGTGACCCAACTCGATCCACTGGTGGGGCTGTCGACATTAGCCCGGCTGTACATGAGCGCGGGTTCATCCAGACTGCCAGCGCGCACCCGCACGTGGCTAATGGCGAGCCGTCCGTTGACGATCGCGATTGAGGGGTTGAAGCCCGCTTCGAAGCCGGTACCGGGATCGATTTCATAGACCTCCCAGTCGGTCTCCCGCAACGGCTTGGCGGTCTTGCCCCGGGCAATGGTGAGACCGCGATTGCTCGATTTTTTATAAGCGACCAGCGGCCTTCCGTCGAGCAGGAAGAGGTCATAACCTCCCTGGGCGCTGTTCTGGCTGCTGTCAACCTGATGCTGGCTCCAGATCGGCAGGGTGGGGAGATCGACGCTGTAGTCGAAGTTGAAGGCGCTCGAAGCCCCCAGTCCATTGGTCGCGACCACGGTGCCGGTGTAGCTGCCTGGTCGTTCCAGCTGGACAGTCGGCTGGAAGAGCGAAGAGGTGTTGGGGGTCGCGCCTCCGCCGAAGGTCCAGCTCCAGCCGGTCGGCCCCTGACTCGCGGTCCCGCGGAATGTGGCGCGGTCGCCACTTTCACCTGCGGTCCCGGAGGGCGTCACGCTGGTGACAGTCGGAGCGGCGGTCGGTTCATTCACGACGATGGTGAAGTCGAAGGCCACAGAACTCCCCGCGACATTGGTAGCTGTCACCGTGCCGCCATAGCTCCCCTGCGCCCCAAGGGTCACCACCGGCTTAGCGCTGGAGGAGGTGTTGGGTGTGCCAGCCCCGCCGAAGTTCCAGGACCAGCCCGACGGCGCGTTGCTGGCAACGGCGGTGAACTCCACCACTTCGCCGACGAAACCCTCGGTGGGCGTCACGGCAGAAATGACTGGCGGATCAGTCGGATCTGCCACCGTGAAGCTGAACGGGAAGGCAGGGGAACAACCATCGGGGTTACAGACCACCAGGCTCCCGTTGTAGCTGCCGCTACCCCCCAGAGTCACGTTCGGCGACACTGCCGAGGAGGCGTTTGGAGTCGCGCCTCCGCCGAAGGACCAGGTGTAGGTACTCCCCGCCACGGTATTCCCGACCGTCGCCGTGAAAGTGGCACTGGTCCCGGTGATGCCTACCACCCCTGTCGGGGCGATGCCAGAAATCACGGGCCGGAGCGACGAATCGCCTCCACCGCCACAGGCAGGGATGATCAGAAGGGTCAGCAGCGCCAGGCGGCGAAGGGATGCCATCATGGGCTGCATTGTGCATGATTCAGCCTGATTGCGCCCCTGGCGAGCACGTCAGGCGAGGTAAACCGCAGCTAGCGAAGCTGCGCGAGGTCTGGTTCGATGAGGTCCAGCTCATCCTTCTTCAGGATCTGTGGCAGCAGCGCTTCAGCTTCCTTCAGGTACTCCGCACAAGCTACGGCGTCTCCCGAGACCTGTGCCGCTCTGGCCAGCGCTTCCCAGGCGTAGGCCTTGTAAAACGGCGCGAGATCATGCTCATAGGCGGTCTTGCGGCAGCACTCGCCCCAATAGGCGGCCATAGCGCCCTGTCCGGCCAGGGCATAGACCCGACTCAGCTGCCAGTATCCAATGTTGAAGTTCTCCCCGGTCACGCCGGGAAACTGGCTCCAGTGCCAGAACGAGGCGTGAGCGCAATGCAGCATGGCTTCCGTTTCAGCGGGGGTTCTGGCGGCGTTATCGATGTAGCCCCAAGTCTTGTTAAACAGCTCGGCACCCAGCTTCCGTTCCTGGGCTACGGGATCGTGGGAGGGGGTGTCGTGCGGCATAGTTGGAGGCTCCGGAAGAGAGGTGAACGGGAATGCGACAGCCAGTTTTACGATAGCATAGGGGTTGCATCGGCCCCACGAAGGCTGTATGCTCATGTAACTTTCCGCTACTACAACACGACTGGCTGCCAGGACCGGAGCAGCCTGAGGAGCGAGTCATGACCGAGGTGCGACTGAACTGGTTGGTGGCAGGAGCGATGACCGCCCTGCTGCTGGCGGGGTGTGGGGGCGGATCGACCACGCCTGATCCGACGAACCGGCCACAGCTTGCAGGGGGTGGGCGTGGGGCGAGCAGTGATGCCCCCAAGGGTGGTGGCGAAAACTCCGGACCGCAATCGCCGGCCTTCGCCCCGGCTCCGGCCTTCATTCCGGTGTTTTACGCCGATCGCAACTGCTTCAGTGGTCCGTTTACTGAACTGCTGACCAATCAGACCGCCCTGCAGACCTGGTGGACTACGGCGATCAGTTGTCAGCCCCGCTATGGTGCGAAGACTCCGCCCCCCACCAACAGCAGCGAACCTGGCAGCGGCAGCGGCTCCAGCGGTGGTGGAACCATCGAACCCGGCGATGACTATTACTGGGATCCCTTCCCTGCCGAAGCCCCCCAGATCGATTTCAGCAAGTACGCCGTTGCAGCCATCGGCATCGAGAATCTCCCGAGCTGGGGGCGTGGCATCTGGGTCACCAATGTCGTATCCACTGCCGATGGCACCACCATCACCTATGAAGTCTCGAGCCCCGGCGACGACTGCTACTTTCCGGCGGTGGAGATGGATCCGACCGCCCCATCGATTGCGGTCATGGTCCCGGCCGACCTGACGACTCCCGTCACTTTCGAGCGGACGGATACCACCTGGAACTGTACGTGGGAGCCGGATCCGAGCGAGCCATGGACTGTCTACTACACCGATGCCGACTGCAATCTGGGGCCGAACGAGTCGTTGCTGACGACCAAAGCGGCCTGGGAGCAGTGGCTGGATGCCGCCTATGACTGCGATCTGGAGCGCTGGAACGACCCGGGCTGGATGGAGCCCAATGGGCCCAGCACGGGAGTCGGCGGGGGGTCTTCGCCTGGCAATCCCGGTCCTGACCAGGATTACGAGGACTACCCCAAGGAGAATCCGGTGACTGACCCGAATGTCGATCCCCGACCACCGTCACCGGAAAGCTGGGGCCTGGATGTGAACTTCGACACTCACGCCATCCTGATCCTGCGGGCTGGCCCACAGATTCGATGGGGTGGCGGTATCTGGCTGAACGCTGTCACCGAGGGCAACAGCGGGACGAACATCGAATACACGGTGATGCAGCCTGCGGGGGATTGCCCCTCGGCCGACGGCTACACATTGCGCCCGACCGTGGCGATCCGCATCCCGAAACCGTCGGGAGCCGTGAGCTACACCCGACACATCGAACGACTCTCCTGCGATTGGGGAGAAGACGACGTGCTGCCGATGCCTGCTCCGGGCAACAGCGGCACACGTCCCGGCTAGGCGTTCCGGGCAGTCCCAAGTCATCCCTACCGGGTCCCTGGCACCAGGGACCCGTTTTTTTGGCAGCAACTGAGAAGGGAATCTGGAAGGCCGCCACGACCCTTGGTCATGGCTACGGGGGGAGTTGACGCACCGACACGACCTGCCAGCGGGTCCCCTTTTGCAGGCGGATCACGACATCCACGACTTCTTCATCCTCAGTGCGATAGCGCAAGGTCGCTTCCGCTGACTTCGCACTCCCCCGCACGGGTCCCTGACTGACAAAGGTGGCGCTGGAGCCCGATGTCAGCCAGGTCCGCAATTCATCGAGTTTCCCCTGTTCCAGCACACTCAGCAGATGCCAGGAAAACGTGCCTGCGGCGACTCGCTCGCGGATGGCGTCCTGCACAAAGCGCTTGAGTCCATCCCGGATCTCGCCACGCTTTTTTGAGGCCATTGCCCGGACTCCCCCACCCCATTGCCCCGCCATCCCAGCCAGTTTTTCCATGGCTTCATCCAGGCGCCCTTCGCCCAGCACTACCACCTGTTCGGAGACGGCATCGAGATCGACCCAGGTCGCGAAAGCTTCCACGTCACGGTCTGCCTGGGCCTTGAGCATCTGCCCGACTGCGTACTGGGGGGTCTGCATCCAGAGGTACCACCCACCGCCCCCCACGGTGATGAGAAACGCCAGGGCGACGCCCAGAAGCATTGGCCACGGAATGCGGGCTTTGCCTGCCATTGATGCTATCGGACCTCCTCGTTGGGTCTGGCGTTCAGTGTACGCCGGGGGAATTGTGAGGGTGGCTGGCACCTGTTAGACTCCGGCACTTCAGGGCCTGCGCGCCTCTGGCTCCGGTGCGCGATGCCCGGTGATTCGCACGCGCCTGCTGCAGGGAGGGTCCCCCCATGGAAGTCCGCCTCTCACCCTATAAGTCCGCCCATTACAGCTTCGGCTTCGATGATGTCGCCCTGGTGCCAGGACCAGTCACGGTTGACCCCCGGGATGTCACCCTCGATCTTCAGATCGGCCCGCATCGGCTCACTATCCCCATTCTGGCCAGTGCGATGGACAGTGCGGTCGATAGCCGGATGGCAATTGCCCTCGGACAGGCTGGCGGACTCGGTGTCCTGAATCTCCAGGGGCTCAATACCCGCTACGACGACCCCTCCGCCGCGCTCAAACGCATTGCCGCAGCCGATGCTGCCTCCAGCGCCAGTGTCATCCAGGAGGCGTATCAGCCGCCGGTCCAGGAAGCCCTGGTGGCGCAGCGTATCCGGGAGATCAAGGAGGCAGGCGTCATCGCTGCCGGCTCTGTCACACCGGCATTTGGCGACACCCTGGGCAAGAAAGCGGTGGAGCTCGGCCTCGACATCCTTGTCATCCAGAGCACGGTCACCGCTATTGACCATCAGTCGACCCACGCGCCGGGCCTCGATCTCGCCGGACTCTGCAGCAGCGTCTCCGTGCCGGTGATTGTCGGTAACTGCGTGACGTATGACGTCGCGATGTCCCTCCTGCGGGCTGGGGCAGCCGGACTCCTGGTTGGCATCGGCCCTGGCGCGGCCTGTACTACCCGGGCGGTGGTGGGTGTCGGAGCAGGGCAAATCAGCGCAACCGCCGAATGTGCCGCCGCCCGCGAGGATTACTTCCAGGAGTCGGGTCGGGAAACCGTGATGATCACGGATGGCGGGATGAGCAAAGGGGGCGACCTGATGAAAGCCTTTGCCGCCGGGGCTGATGGCGTGATGCTCGGCTCCCCCTTCACCCGGACCACGGAGTCGCCGGGGCAGGGCTTCCACTGGGGCATGGCGACCGGTGATGCTGGCCTGCCCCGGGGGACCCGGGTCGAAACGACCCTCCTCGGGTCCCTGGAGCGGCTGCTGTTCGGTCCCGCCGGAGAGCGGACCGACGGGGTCCTGAACCTCGTCGGGGCGCTGCGGAACGGCATGGGGCTCCTGGGCTGCCACACCATCGCGGACCTCCAGCAGGCCCGGATGGTGATCGCCCCGAGCTTTGGCAGTGAAGGGAAAGCACTGCAGAAGGCTCAGCGGGTCGGGATGGGAGCCTGACCTGGCCGCGGCGGGGAATCTGTCTCGGCACAAAGCAGCCAAAAATGCGGCTTGCAGGGAGTGCCCTCCCCACCCCATAATGTGTCTCCCATACGTTGGAGAGGCAGGTTCGGGAGACCCGACCCATGCCCGGAGGTATCGCTCATGCGCCAGATCGGTATGCGCTTGCTGGGGACCGGACTCCTGGTGAGCACACTCACTGTTCAGCTACCCAAGGCCGCTTGGGCTGCGTTTACCCCACCTGTCGGTGGTGGTCACGGAGCCACTGTCTCCGGCGTGGTGGTCGACCCGCCCCGCAACGACCCGCAGCAGAAGAAGGGGGAAGTGGTCTCCTCCACGAACCCGAACTCGCTCTGGATTCTGGCGGGGGCTGGCATCGCGCTGGCGATCCTGGTGAATGGCTCAGCCTCGGATCCCACAACCCCCCTGGGCGACTGCGCGGATCTCTTCGACGACCTTTTCAATGACCGCAATGCCGCCGGAACCGCTGCAGGTGACTGTGCTGGTCGCCGGGGAGCTGCCATGCTGGGGACCACCCTGGTGACAGCCGCCTTTACGCTGCCGGATCCCGGCGCAGAGATGCCGAGTCTGGAAGCCCGGCTGGCGCAGTCCCTGCTCCCCACCGCCACTCCGGAATCGGCCGTAACCAACATGTACGAAACAGGGCAGGCGACCCTTGCGCGCCTCGGCCAGCCGGCTGGAAGTCGTGTGCAGGTCGACCTCGATGACTACCTGATGCCGGGCAAGACCTATCAGACCCGGTTTACGGTCCAGTACACCCCTGGTATGGACCTGAGCCAGCCCCTGTACCTCGTGGCCGCCGACCTCGCGCAGGCCGGCACCTTCGGGGAAGAACTGGGACTCCCCTTCGCCGTCCCGGTGGACCGCGATGTCCTGAAGCAGCAGGGCTCCTGGACCTACACCACGCCCTACACCGCTGAGACCGGCGCGTACTTCATCGATGCCTATGTCTCGACGGAGCTCCCCCGGATGCTGAAGTCCGATCCGGTGGTGGTCCCGATGGTCATCGACCGGGTCGCTGCGAAGCTCCAGAAGGCGGAGAGGGCGCTGTCAGCCGCTTCGGCCAGGCAGCAGAACGCCCGCCAGGCGGAGCGCGATGCCCTGCAGGCGAAGTACCTCTGGCTGCTCGAGTGGAGCCGGTCCGCGCAGTAAGCGCACCGTCCGAAGACTGATCGTCAATCACGCCCCCCGGTGCCGCCGGGGGGCGTCATGTTGTTGGCGTCGTCAGCACACGCCGCATATACGCCAATAGCAGTGGGAAGCGTCGGAAACGCGCCGGTTGTCGCAGCATCCGGAACAGCCATTCCAGATGCAGCTGCGCCATCCAGCGAGGAGCGCGCGGAAGGAGTCCGGCCCAGACATCAAAACTCCCCCCGACCCCGATCATGATCGTCCGGCTCAGTCGCGGCAATACGCGTTGGATAAAGGCTTCCTGCGCCGGCGATCCCATTCCCACCAGCAGGATGTCGGGCTGCAGGGCGATGAGCGTATTGATGACCCGGGTTTCATCCTTGGGATTCTCCGGCGTATCCCGGTGATACCCGTGATCCGTTCCAATGAGATTCAGCCCAGGCAATTGACTCTGTAAACGCTCCCCTGCGGTCTCCGCGACCCCCGGTGCCCCTCCAAGGAAGAAGACTTCCCAGCCCCTGGCGGTGCTCAGTTCCAGGAGGCGATACGCCAGATCGATGCCCGGGACAGTCGTCACCTGGCGACCCGTGCGGCGACGAATCCCCCAGCGGATGCCTGCCCCGTCAGGGACGATGAGATCCGCCTGGCGGATCAGCGCCATGACCTCTGCCTCGTGGCACGCTCGCTCCATGATCTCAGGGTTCAGCGTTACTAAATGGAGCGGGGCATCGGCTTCTTCCAGCCACGCGATGAGCGCTTCCGCCAGCGTTTCGAGGGGGATCGTATCCACCAGGACGCCCAACAGGTCGGCGGAAGGGTGGGTCGCCCGGAGAGTCGCCAGGAACGTATCGCGGTGCGGGGTCGGCATAGCCGGAGCGATTGTACGGGTCTGGTCTGGTTGCCGACTGGCGACGCCCGTGGTTCCATGCGGTTATGCAACTCTTCCTCGGGACTTCGGGCTGGGACTATCCCGACTGGGTGGGTCCGTTCTATCCCGACAAGCTCCCCAAGACGCAGTGGTTGCCCTATGTGGCCACCAGGATGCGGACCGTGGAGATTGACTCCACGTTCTATGGGGCACCTCGCGAGACCACGGTCGCGAAATGGATCGGCCAGACTCCACGCGGATTCGCTTTCAGTCCCAAGCTTCCCAAGGCGATCACCCATGAGGCCAAGCTGGTGGACTGCCGTCCGTTGCTGGAGGCCTTCTGTGCCGTGATGCGGCAGTTTGGCGACCGCCTGGGCGTGATCTGCATTCAGCTGCCACCGTGGTTTCGGCAGAGCCAGCAACCGACCCTGGAGCGCTTCCTCGGCTGGCTGCCGGAGGACCTCCCCTTTGGGGTCGAGTTTCGCCACCCCAGCTGGATGGAGCCAGCGGTGCATGACCTGCTGGCGGCGTACCGTGTCGCCTGGGTGAACAGCGATCAGCAGCGGGAAGTGGTGCTGACCGCACCGTTTACTTATGTCCGGCTGCTGGGCGAACGGGAACTGATTTCGCAATTTCATGCCGTGCAGATTGATCGCAGCGACGAGCTGGAGCGGTGGGCTGCCATGCTGGCCCGTATCAGCAACCGGGTCGAACGGGTCTATGCCTACGTCAACAATCATTTCGAGGGGCACTCCCCGGCGACCCTGGAGCGGCTGCGGGAGCGTCTGGCAGCGCATGGGGTCGTTGAGGAAACGATGCCCCCCGCTTCGGCGGGAGAAGAGAGTCTCTATACTCCGCCCCCGTGACCACCCCTGAGAATCCGTCGGTGCGACGGGTCGCGGCTCCCCTGCTCTGGCTCATCATTGGTGGTCACCTCTGCATCACCTCGTTCAACTACATCATCGTTCGCCCCGGACTCGCGGAGTTCGGTGTCCTGCCCTTCGCCATCTGGCGCTTCATTCTTGCAAGTCTCGCCCTCTGGACGGTGACCCGGACAAGAGGGTACCGGCCGGTGGCTCCCGCGGACCGGCCCGCCTTCATCCGGCTGGCGATCCTGGCGATCCCTCTGAATCAGTACCCCTATCTGCTGGGCATCGGGCTGGTGCCGCCGGAGCATGGCGCGCTCCTCTATGCCACCACGCCAGTCTGGGTCCTCATCGCGGCCCGTCTCATCCTTAACGAAGCGATCACTCCACTGAAGCTGGTCGGGATTCCACTCGCTTTTGCGGGTGTCGCACTGGTGATCTTCGAGCGGGGGATTTCCTTCAACGACACCCTCAAGGGCGACATGATTCTGCTGGTGGGGGTCTGGGCCTGGGCGCTCTACTCGGTGTACGGCAAACCCCTCTCGGAGAAGTACGGTGCGATCCAGACCACCACCCTTGCCATCTCTCTAGGGACCCTCTTTTTTGTCCCCTGGATGCCGACCGAGCTGAGTCGCCTGGACTACGCCAGCCTGTCGCTCCTCGCCTGGGGATCGCTGGCCTACATGGTCTTTCTCACCAGCGTGATTGCTTACACCCTCTGGTACTGGCTAATGCTGCAAATGGACACGAGCAAGGTCGCCGTGCTGCAGAATGCTCAACCGATTTTTGTGATGGGCTGGACCACACTGCTGGTGTCAGCCGGCCTCGGCCCCCTGTTCAACATCACGGAGCATGCGCTGACGCCCCTCTTTCTGGTTGGCGCAGCGATGACTCTCGTGGGTGTCGCGATTACCCAGCGGGGCTGATCGGGCGTCAGGCCAGCGACAGATGGGTGTCCTCGTGAGCCCAGGCGAGTCCGGCGGAATGAATGCGGACAAGCGCTTCGCCGGGCAGGGGCCCCCGGCTAATGGCATGGACAGCAGCCTGCACCTGCTCGGGGGTCTTCAGGCCCGGAATGACCGAGGTCACCCCTTCGTGGCTGATACAGAAGCGGAGGGCGAGTTCGGTCATGTTCGCTGCGAGGCCGTCATCGATCAGGGACTGGAAAGTCGCGGCCCGGTGGAGATAGCGACTCACTTCCGCGCTACTCCGCCGCGCCCGGTGATCCAGCCGTCCGAACGCGTGTCCAGTCTGGTACTTGCCGGTCAGGAAGCCGTAGGCGAGCGGCACCCGGGCGATGATGCCGACTCCGTGGCTTCGGGCCTGCGTGAGAATACCCAGGGCCTGGGGACGCTGGTCGATGAGGTTGTAGATGATCTGGATGGCTCCATAGCCTGGAGTCTGCAACACCGCGAAGGCATCTTCCGCCCGACTCACGGACACCGCCGGCACCCGGATTTTCCCTTCGTGTTGCAGATCGATGAGCGTCTGCAGCACTTCGGGATTCCGAATCACCGACGGGGGTGGGTTGTGCAGCTGATAGACATCGATGTAGTGCGTCTGTAGCCGGGCCAGCGACTTGTGGCAGCAGGAGCGGATGTACTCCGGGTCGAATGTCGGCCGGCCGGTGCCGTCATAGAAGTTAAAGCCGACCTTCGAGGCGATCGTGATGGCTTCCCGGAATCGCCCAAGGGTCTGCCCAATCAGGAGTTCGGAGTGGCCATTCCCATAGACATCAGCGGTGTCGAAGAAGCTGATACCCCGCTCGAAAGCATCGCGCAAGGCGGCCCGGGAGACCTCGTCGTCCGTGGGACCGTAGGCGGTCCCGCCGATGCCCCAGGCACCAAAGCCGAGATTGGAAAGCTCCGTCGCGGAGTAGCCGAGGTTGTTCAGGTGCAGCATAGGGGCATTGTAGTCCCCCGTTCACACTCAATCAGGCGACGCGTCGCACATTGCCCCGCGTTTCTACTTGCCGCTGCTCCAGACAAACTGGCCATTGAGGTAGAGCCCCGCGAACGTAAAGACCGTGTTGGGGATCCAGGCGAGAACAATCGGCGGGATCGTGCCGGTAACAGCCGCATTCACCGCGATGGTAGTGAGCAGGTAGTAGACAAAGACGAGGATCATGGAGAGTCCAAACCCGACGCTGCTGGTGGAGCGCAGGGGGTTCATCCCCAGGGGAGCTGCCAGGAGCACGAAGATCATGCAGGAAAAGGGGGTCGCGATTTTCAGCTGGTATTTCGTCCGATTTTTCAGCATCGCATTGCGCTGACGCTGCACGTCATCCGCCAGCGCCTGGCGTACGGTCTCTTCCGCTGATGGATCCGCCTGGAGTCGAACCAGTTCGGTCTCGGCGGTCTCCAGTTCCTGCGCCTTCTGCTGAAGGAAGACGCCAAGCTCCGCCAGCGACATTTCTTCTGGATTCCGGCTGGCGCGCAGGATTTCTCCGGGGGTCTTGTTCAGGTCGATCTGGAGCTCGCCGGATTCGACGGTGTAGGGCGCCACCGGCTCCGGCGCATCAGGTGCCCAGCGGAGATACCGCACTTCACGGAGAGTCCAGAACTCCTCCCCCCACTCCGCTTTCCGCGCAAAGTAGATGAGAATCTCGTCGGGGCTGAACTCGATGAGCTTGAAGTCGTTGAAGGCATTGCCGACACTCGTGTTCGCCCCGAGGAGATACCCCTTCCCCTGCTCCTTGTCGAAGAAGTAGTAAGAAATTTCCTTATTGGAAAGGGTGAGTCCCATCTTCAGAGCCGCGTCTTTGATGAGCTGCTGCGCCTGGAGGGTAAGTTGTGGCGCCACCCGCTCATTGAAGCCGAAGGCCAGACAGGCGATGCAGTAGCCGGCGAACAGGACCGGGGCGGCGATCCGCAGGAAGTTCACGCCTCCTGCTCGCATCGCCGTGATTTCTCCCGACGACGACAGGCGTCCGAAAGCGAGCAGTGCCCCCAGCAACACCGCCATCGGCAGCGTGTACGCCACCACCTGGGCCAGCCCGAGGAGGAACCCGCGGATCACGATGTCGAGGGGAATCCCCCGGGAGGCATAGTCCACCGCCTCCTTCAACACAGTGAAGGACGCGATCAGAACTGAGAAGGTGAGGATGCCGATGCCAAAGAGGGGCAGGAACTCCCGGAGGAGCAACCGGTCCAGCATCCGCAGGGGGCTCCAGGTCACCGGAGCATGATACGGGGTTTCCGTCGGGTCGCCTGCAGACTAACTGACCGGCACCTGCGGATAGTGGCACGCCTTGTACTTCTTGCCGGACCCACACCAGCAGGGGTCATTGCGACCGGGGGCGTTGGAGGCCCGATGGGTCTCCCGGACCTCCGGTGATTCTTCCGCGTCATCGGCAGCATCATCGGCAGCGACTGGCTGTGTGGGAGTTGGCGCGGACTTCGCCTGCGCCCGGGCGCGATATGACGCTCCACCAGTGAAGACCTGCTGCCGGACCGGGCTCGCACCGTTGCCGCTCTTGCCGGCCACCGCGCCTGCGCCGGTCGGCCCTCCATCGACCGGACCGCTGACTGTCCGCACCTTGTAGCTCGACTGCTGATGCTCGAGGTCCGGGACGCCGGCCTCTGCGGCAATGGGTGCACTCAAGCGCTGCTGGCGCAGTGCCTGAGGCTGCTGCGGCAACTGGAAGTGTGTGGCGAAGATGGACCGGAGGATGTCCGCGCGCATGGAGTCGCGCATCACCTGGAACTGGACATAGGACTCCCGGGTGTACTCCACCAGGGGATCGCGCTGGCCGTAGCCCTGCAGGCCGATGCCATCCCGGAGGGAGTCCAGCGCATACAAGTGGCGGATCCAGTGCCGGTCGATCATCCGGAGGGTCCAATACCGCTCGATCTGTCGCATGAGATTTTGCGGATGCTCCGGTCCCATGAGGGCGGCGGCTTCTTCGTCGGAGAGCCCTTCGGCTTCTGCCCGGACTGTGGCCGCTTCCAGGATTTGTGCTTCCTTCGCAGCATAGGCTTCTTTGGCCAGCTGGAGCAGACGGGCTTTGACCTGTGCTCGCTTGGGGAATTCCAGGTCCTTCGCAGTCAGTTCCTGCGGGATGGGCAGGACCGCCTTCACCGACTCCAGGAGCGTCTCCAGTTCCCATTCGACCGGCTTGGTGCCCTCAATGGCATACCGGTCCATCCGGGCGTCGATGATGAGCTCGAGCATGTCCTCAATCATGTCGGTGATGACATCGCCCCGGAGAATGCGGTCGCGCTCGTTGTAGATAACGTTGCGCTGCTTCTCCATGATGTCGTCGTACTTGAGGACGTGCTTGCGAATCTCGAAGTTGTGGGCCTCGACCTTTTTTTGCGCGTTCTCGATAGCTTTGGTGAGCATGGAGTGCTCGAGGGGGGCTTCATCGCTCATGCCCATGCTGGTCATGAGGCTCTTGACGCGCTCGGATCCGAAGATGCGCATCAGATCATCTTCCAGGCTGATGAAGAAGCGACTCTCTCCCGGATCGCCCTGTCGTCCGGAACGACCCCGCAACTGGTTGTCGATGCGCCGGGACTCGTGGCGCTCGGAGCCGAGAATCACCAGTCCCCCCAGGGCCTTCACTTCAGGCGTGAGTTTGATGTCGGTCCCGCGGCCCGCCATGTTGGTCGCAACCGTCACCGCGCCCTTTTCACCGGCGTGCTGGATGATCTCGGCTTCCCGCTCGTGGTGCTTGGCGTTCAGCACGTTGTGCGGGACATTCTTTTTGCTCAGCAGTTCTGCGATGAGTTCTGATACCGCCACAGAAACTGTTCCGATCAGGACCGGCTGGCCACGCTTGTGACATTCGGCGGTCTCTTCCACGATGGCGCGGTACTTCCCCATCTGGGTGGCGTACACGAGGTCCGGATGATCCTTGCGGGTCACCGGCACGTTGGTCGGGATTTCCACCACCGAGAGGCCGTAGATCTGAACAAACTCTTCCTCTTCAGTTTTGGCGGTCCCGGTCATCCCGGCGAGCTTCTGATAGAGGCGGTAGTAGTTCTGGATCGTGATGGTGGCGAGGGTCTGGTTTTCGTTCTTGACCCGGACTTTTTCCTTGGCCTCAATCGCCTGATGGAGTCCATCGGAGTACCGTCGGCCGAACATTTTGCGCCCGGTGAACTCGTCGACGATGATGACTTCATCGCCTTCCACCACATACTCCCGGTCCCGCAGGAAGAGGACATGCGACCGGAGCGCCTGATTGACGTGGTGTAACAGGATGGAGTTCTCGGGGTCGTACATGTGCGGCGAAACCAGGAGTCCCCGGTTCCGGAGGATGACCTCGACTTTTTCGACCCCCTCCTCCGTGAGCATCACATGCTTCTCTTTTTCGTCCTTCTCGTAGTGGACGCCTTCCGCGAGCCCCGGAATGATCTCGTTGATCTGCTCATACAGCGCATTGGAGTGCTCACCCGCACCGGAAATGATGAGGGGGGTCCGGGCCTCGTCCACCAGGATGGAGTCGACCTCGTCGACGATGGCAAACCAGCGTTCCCGCTGGACTCGCTCCCGGGCACTGATGACCATGTTGTCGCGCAGGTAGTCGAAGCCAAACTCGGAGTTCGTCCCGTAGCAAATATCTTTGAGATAGAGGTCGCGCCGGATCTGACCAAACTGCATGTTTTGCAGCGCACCGACCGTCAGTCCCAGCTTGTCATAGACCACACCCATCCATTCGGAGTCGCGCCGGGCCAGGTAATCGTTAACCGTCACGACGTGGACGCCATTGCCCGTGAGCGCGTTGAGCGCCACCGGGAGAGTTGCGACGAGGGTCTTGCCCTCGCCGGTTTTCATCTCCGCGATGCGTCCCTGATGCAGGACGATGCCGCCGATGAGCTGGACATCGTAGTGGCGCTCCCCGAGGGTCCGCTCCGCTGCGGTGCGCACCGCCGCGAAGACATCGGGCAGCAGCTCGTCCATCTTGTCCTGGAGCTTTTGCGGGGTGTAGTCGGGGGAGGCTTTGAGGTCCGCGAAGGCCTGTCGCCAGTTACCTGCCCGTTCGAGGAGCGCGCTGTCAGAAAGGGGCTTGTAGTCCTTTTCCTTCGCGTTGATGGCATCGACCAGGGCGCGGAACTTGACCAGTTCCCGCTTCGGGTCGCGGAAGATCTTGGCGAAAAGCTCTTTCATGGCGCGTAGCGCCTCCCCACGGTGCGGACGACGTTAACCGACTGAGTGTATCAGACCGCTTCCGGGCCGCACGGGTTGCGTGCGGCCCCGTTACCAAGAGAGGTCTTTGTCCAGCTGCATGAAGTAGGCGTCGGTCCGCCCGACAGCGACCAGATTTTTCCGGTTCCCTGGTCCCAGCGTCGGGTCGATATCGATGTTGAGATTCGCCGCCCCGCAAACCAGGAGCGCCCCACCGGGTCGCTGGTACATGTCGGTCAGGTACCCCCCAGCAAGACCCGCCATCTGCTTCAGGAAGTGCAGTTCGCCCGCTGAGGTATACGACACGATGTATGTGTTCAGGATCGCCTCTGGCGGCATGGTGGCTTCGCCGGGTCCCGGGTCGTAGTCAATGGCCGAATTGCCGTGGAATCCGGTCATGATGAGGTTGCCGTCGGCATTGATCAAAAATGGACCCTCAGGCACGTTGAACGGGTCGGAATTCCGGTGAATAAAGGCCCAGCGATAGTCCCCCCCGCTGTTCACACTGTAAACCCAGGTGGCCGCCTGACGGAACCCATCGCCCTCGATGATCACTTCCCCCGGACCGGGATCAAAGTCGCCGCCCCCGTCCATGGTCCCTGCCAGGTAAATGTGGCCGGTACTGTCGACCGCGACCTTGGCGGCATAGCCCGAGCCATCAGTTTCGAGCGGTCCAATCGCCTGGTGAAGCCAGCTGGAGCCTCCCTGGTAGGAGCCATCAGCAGCGACTTTGGCATAAAACGGAGCCCCCGCCGAATGACTGCGCTGCAGGTCCTCCCCGGCCGTCGGATCGAGGTCCACCGTGCCGGTGCCATCCGCGTTCGCCAGCGCCAGTTGCCCGGCAGCCACCACTCCACCTCCCGGCAGACGTGCCAGCGCCAGAATACGGTCGGTGCCATCGGCGGCATCGCCCCAGGTGCGGACCCAGGCAAATGACCCACTTGAGGTGAGGCGAAGCAGACAGGCATCGGAGTTGTTGCCGCCATTAGCCGAGGTGCGCTCTTCGACTCCGGGTCCGGGATCAAAGTCGGCGGTCCCCTCAAAGTACCCGCCAAAGAGGAGGGCATCATCCGTGGCGAGTTCCATGGCTGGCCAGTAGCTGTTGTTTTCCCCAGTGACCGTTCCCTGTGGCAGCCGATACGCCCAGGCCAGCGTGCCATCGAGGTTGTATTTCGCGATGATCTGCACGTCCTGCCCCGTCCCTAAATCCAGGACCGGCGCCTGGAGATCGACATCGAAGCTTGGTGAATTCGTCCGGTACAGGACAATGAAACTGCCGCTGCTGTCATACCGCATTTCGTCGCACCAGTCGTTGCCAGTCCCGCCGACAGTAAACGCGCCCAGGTAGTCTCCGGTGGGATCAAAGCGGCTGAAGGCGATGTCCCATCCCCCGCGATGCGTGGTCTGAACATGGAAATCGCCAGGCACCGCGTCAAATGCAACATGGTTGTACTGGCTCGCGACAGTGATGAATCCGGACGGCTCCACGGCAATCTGTCGCGCGACCTCGTCCCTGATGTCGCCCCAGCTCATCGCCCAGCCCGTGGCGTCATATGCAGTCGTGACCCGGATGGGGACGACGGTCTGCGGCTCCAGACGTCGGGTGGCATCGGCAACCAGGGTCTCCGCGTCAACGCCGAAGTGATAGCTCCCCCGATCGACCGCTGAGAACTCCGGGTCAGTCACGATAATCAGCCCTTCCACAACGCCTGGCACCCGGATCTGATTTTGATCCACCAGGTTGGTCCGGTAGATAAGCCAGTCTGCTCCCTTTCCCGAGCCACTGATATAGGGCACATCCTGGAGTCCCGAATAGAGGGGTTCCAGCAAGAACTGAACGGTCGGCAATCCGGGTGCACCCGGCTGGACTTTTGAGACATCGGGTTCATCCGAGAGATTTGCATCAGACGAAGCGGTCGCCTGGGCATCCCAGTCCCGGACAAAAATGGCCATCACCGTTGGCTGATCAGTATCCGGACGGAGCTGCCAGTCGCCTCGCGTCAGGACCTGCGAGACATCGAGGGCCGCATAGGGGAGCCGGTAGGCAAACTCCATGACATCTGGTGGGTCGAGGGGGAAACGTCGCGAAGGACCACCCTGACCCCGTGGGTCGGTGTACTGGATCACCACTGCCAGCCGGATCTGCCAGCCTGTCGCATCCAGCGCAGCACGGCGCAGGACAAATCGGGGGAGGGAGGCCTGCCCGCCATGCAGGTAGTCATACCCGGTCCAGCCGTTGCCTTGGGGGCCGGCATTGGCCTGCTGCCAGCCACCGATAGCGGGGTCATAGTTTCCCGTCCCCTGCCCGCCATTCGAAATGCCCTCGCGGTTGTTGATGGCTTCATCGACCAGCAGAACATAGGGATAGTGCGTCGCATTTAGTCCGGTGGAGTCCCGCAGGAGATCACCGGGCGACGCCCAGCCATGCGGTGCTCTGACGAGCGAGCGATCCAGCACGATCCCGGAACCTACGGGCTGGGCCTGTTGATCGCTCAGGATGAAGAGTCGGCCCGTATACCCCAGGTCCGCACGATTCTTCGCCGTGATGCCAGCGGTGAAGTCCGGGGCCGGGAAAGGATGCCGGTGTCGCATCGTCACCACAACATCTTCGAAGCCGTCGAGGCGGATGCCGGCGACCTGCAGCGTGTCTGGCGTGAGGAACTTTTCGATGTCCAGGTCGAAACGCAGGGCCTGGGGTGGCTGCGCCACCACACTCCTGACAGGGACCACCTGTCCGGCCAGGGTCAGAGGGTCGATGTAGAGGTCGAAAAGTGCCACAGTCGGTGGGAGAGCGATGCTTGCAGCCAGCTCGGGGCTCAACCCAGCGGACTCAAGATGGTCAACGCCTTCGCTGCGGCTGCATGCTGTTGTGCACGCCATCAGTGAGACGAAAGTCAAGGCAACCATCGCACGAAGCATGCTGGCGATCTCCCGGTGCGGTACTGGAATCTGAGACAAATCAAAGTACTGACCCAGCCGGTCAGAATCAAGTAGCACGACGACAACTTTCCTCGGAAGACTTCATTTGTGTAAGCACTAAAACAAATCGCCTCTGGCCAAACAACCAGAGGCGACAGTCTGCTCTTGAACAGCCGCGGGGACTAATCCCGACGTTCGCGGATGCGGGCGGCCTTCCCGCGGAGCTTCCGCAGGTAGTAGATCTTCGCGCGCCGGACCACACCGCGGCGGACCAGCTCGACCTTGTCGAGGCGTCGCGAATGCAGATAGAAGGTCCGCTCGACCCCGACATTCGCGGCGGAAATCTTCCGCACGGTGAAGGTCTCCCGCACCCCGCCATGCTTGCGTGAGATGCAGACCCCTTCGAACGCCTGAATACGCTCTTTTTCACCTTCGCGAATCTTCACGCTGACTTTGACAGTATCTCCGGGTCGAAAGACCGGGATGTCGCTGCGCAGCATTTTCTCTTCGAAGAGCCGGACCAGATTCAGCTTCGGGGGCTTCGGCTCGCCCTTCGACTTGCCGCGTCCGCGGCGTCGGCGACGTCCGCCTTCTTTGTCTGCTGCCGGTGCTGTCGCGACCGGAGCCGGCGCGGCCTCCGGCTCTGCCGGTACTTCAGCCGCCACTTCTTCAGCGGGAGCGGCAGCCTCGGTCACCGCTTCCTCAGCGGGATCTGAGGCTTCGGGAGCCGCCTCTTCAGCGGGAGCTGCCGCTTCGGCAGGCGCAGCAGCCTCTTCGGCAGGTGCGGAATCAGACGGCTCCGTGGTGCCGTCCTGCATAGTTTCGTCGGTCATTGCTGGTACCCCTTGGGTCAGCCCGGACACAGGTCAGGCCTGGCGGTCCGCGTCGTTACCGGTCAGAGGCCGGCGCACGCCAGGGCGGGGTGGCGTGACGGCAGGCTCACCGGAAGAGCCTGGCAGTGTTCAGGAACGCGCTCTGCGGGACTTCCGGGGCGTCGGCAAAATCGCGGACTCCGCGACTGCGATCCCCTGGTCCCGTAACCACTCCGCTTCCCGTGCAGTGACCTGCAGGGTGGCGAAGAGGTCCGGCCGCTGGCGCGCGGTTTTTAGGAGCGCCTGCTCCCGACGCCACTGGGCGATCTGCCCATGGTGTCCGGAGAGGAGCACCTCCGGCACTGCCAGACCGCGATAGTCCGCGGGTCTGGAGTAAACCGGATAGTCAAGAAGGCCGTCCTGAAACGACTCTTCCCGGAGAGACTCGGGGTTTCCGAGGACCTCCGGCAATAGTCGTACGACCGCATCCAGGACCACCAGTGCGGCGGATTCGCCGCCCGTGAGGACATAATCCCCGATGGAGACCTCTTCGATAGGGAAGAGGTCGAGGAGTCGCTCATCGACTCCTTCGTAGTGCCCGCAGATCAGCACGAGCTGTCGACAGCGGGCGAAGGCTTCCGCCTGGGCTTGCCTAAACGGCTGGCCACTGGCCGAGAGCAGGATGATTTTGCGATCCGGCGTCCGACGCTTCGGGAACGCCCGGCACCCCAGCTTTTCCAGACTCTTCGCCACTGGATCCAGCAGCATCACCATCCCCGGTCCGCCACCGTAAGGCGCATCATCGGCCTGACGATGAATCCCGGGAGGTGCCTGTTCCCGAATGTCGTGAACCCCGACCCGCCACGCTTGCTGATCGGACGCTCGTCGGAAGAAGCTGGTAGCGAGGGGGGAGTTGAAGAAGTCCGGGAAGAGGGTAAGGATATCGACCTGGAGCATGGCTTAGTCCAGCAGCCCCGGCAGCGGCGTAATCCGCATCGTGCGGGCGGTCAAATCGACGTCACCAATGACTTCCCTTGTGGCGGGGATGTAGTAGTTCCGCCCGGTCCCCTGAACTTCGTAGACATCATTCGCACCGGTCTCGATGACTTCCCGCAGGGTCCCCAGGATGGTGTCATCGGGCAGTAGCACCAGCAGGCCGATGAGATCACTGACGTAGAACTCATCCGGCCCCAGAGGCTGACGCTCGCTCTTGGGTATGTGAAGGTTCCGTCGGAGCAACGGCTCAGCCTGCTCCGGGGAGTCGATGCCGGTGAAGGTCACCAGCGCGACTCCTTTGTGAATCCGGACCCGCTCGATGGTCCGGGGCTCCAGGGCCCCCGTCAGCTGCTCGATCCAGACATGCCGGATGGGAAGAAAGCGCTCCGGGGAGTCAGAGAAGACCTGGACTTTACATTCGCCTTTGATGCCAAAGACCCCTGTGGTCCGGCCGATCACGATGGTTTCCGGAAGGGCCGCCATCAGGGTCGACGGCGGGGGCCTCCCCGCCCGGGCCCCCCGAAGCGGGGCCGCGGCTCTTCGCCGGGAACGTTTAGATTCAGGAAGACTTTAGCCTGATCCCGGGTGCCAGCGGCCTTAGCGATGGTCCGCAGGGCGTTGATCACCCGCCCCTGCTTCCCGATGATCCTGGCGGTGTCGTTGGCGTGAACCTGCAACTCGATGATGGTCCCCCGGGGCGAGCGGCGAGTCTGAATCGCCACGTCATCGGGAAACTCCACGAGCTCGGTAATGATGGCGCGCAACAGGGTTTCCATGGGATGCAGGTCATCCTTGTCCAGAGATCAGACCGTGTCTGTAACCAGGACTGGCCATCGCTGCTGCCCCATCGGGGGCAGGCAAGTTACGCCGGGGTCCGGAGCTTTTTGATCAGCCGCTCGACCGTCTCGGTCGGCTTCGCACCTTTGCTCATCCAGCTGTCCACCGCTTCCAGATCAATGCTGAGCGGCTTATCGGCCCGATACGGCGTGTAGTGACCGACCTCGGCGATGGGGCGACCATCCCGGGTCTGGGACGACTCCATGATCACGACCCGATAACTGGGCTGCTTCTTCATACCGACGCGCTTCAGACGAATGCGCAGAGCCACAGGCCTGCTCCTCTTGCCTCCCCGACCACCGGGCAGGGGGGGACGTTCCCTTGGCGGGCAACAAAGGCTCGCCCAGTCCGGGCGAGCGAGAGTTGAGAGATTATCAGCTTTTGGGCCTCTATGCCAGTCCCAGTGTCAGATTTCCCACGCCCCGCTCCTCCCAGTACACTACTCCCCAGTCCCTGCGCCTGGGAGCCCCGTTATGGAGCCCGATTCCCCCCGCATCGTTGTCGCCTGCGGCATCATCACCGATGGGTCGCGCCTGCTAATTGCTCGTCGCGGGGCCGATGTCAGCTTTCCTGGCTGCTGGGAGTTCCCGGGCGGGAAGCCGGAGCCAGGGGAAACCCTGGAAGAAGCCCTGATCCGGGAGTGTGCGGAAGAGGTCGCCCTGGAAGTTGAAGTTCTTCGACAGGTGGCGCGTGTCAATTTTCCGCACAATGTGGGACATCTGACGCTCGAAGTCTTTCTCTGTCGGGTGGACCCGGCTCAGGAACCGCAATGCCTGGAGGTGGCGGAGGTCCGCTGGATTTTCCCCCATGAACTGCCACAGTTCGAATTCCCACCAGCGAATACTCGTCTGGTAGTCCAGCTGGCTGCCCTCGACTGGCGCGACTGGGTCGAGCGGGGCTCGCAACTCTGGATCTGACTCCGAAGGGGCAGGCATCGGTAGTGCTTCGGGTGACCGTATCATCCGGCTGATGACCACCCGACCCCGACTGGCGATCTTTCTCTCCGGACGCGGCTCCAACGCGGAGGCGATTCTCCGGGCGATCGATGACGGCACCATCGCTGCGGAAGTTGGGTTAGTGGTCAGCAATACCGCGAAGGCCGGGGGGTTGGCGCTCGCGCAGCGACGGGGGATTCCCGCCCTGCCGCTGAATCCGAATCGCTACCCTACGCCAGCACTGTATGCGGCTGATCTGCTCCGCTGGTTGCGTCATTACCGCATCGATGCCCTGGTCCTCGCCGGGTATCTGAAGCAGATTCCACCAGCGGTGATCGCGGCCTACGCTGGTCGGATTCTGAACATCCATCCTGCGCTGTTACCCAAGCATGGCGGGCCGGGCATGTACGGATTACGGGTTCACGCTGCAGTACTAAATGCTGGAGAGACAGAAAGCGGCGCGACGGTCCACCTGGTAACAGAGGAGTACGACGAAGGCCCCGTTCTGGCGCGGGCCCGGGTGCCGGTGCTGGAGGGCGACACACCAGAGTCGCTGGCGCATCGGGTCCTTGCGGCCGAACATCAGCTCTACCCGCTTGTGATTGCAGCCTGCGTCAACGCCCTGCGGGCAGGAACTCCTTTCCCTCAACTGGGAACGGTGGTCCTGCCCGCAGGGTCAGCTCACGATGTGAGCTAATCAGGTTGTACGGTCCCGTTATGAAGAGGACACCGGGATGTTCGCGATGATGGCATCCACGAGGTTGTGCCAGACATTCGGCACCGGTGACAGCAGCACCTGTCCGGTCCCCTGGAAGACACTGACGATCCCCTCGCCGGAAGCGGCGCTGGCCAGGAAGCCTTTGGACGCCCGCTGCAGGGAGTACTCCAGCGCACCGGTCCGGGCCACCGCAAAGCTCCCATCGACCACGAGCTTGTCATTCACGAGGTTGATCGCCTCCAGCGGTCCGCTGGACTTGATCATGACGCGTCCATGCCCCTTTACCAGGGTCTGCCAAAAACCCTCGCCACCGAAGAGGCCGGTCAGGGCTTTGTTGCGCCAGACCCCCACCTCGATGCCGATGTCAGAACAGACGTACGCGCCGCGGTCGAGGATGTACTCATGACCGGCGAGTTCGAGCATGGTGTACTCGCCGAAGATGGGGGGGCCGAAAAAGACCTGGCCCGTCCCGGTGTAGGTCGGGCGCACGATGGACTCCCCCGTGGCCATCGCTTTGAGAATGCCACCGGCCGACGGAGCCGCGACATCCATCTGAATCGGGCCTTGCATGTAGTGCAGTGCGCCAGCTTCCGCGCGGATGACCTCATTGTTGAGGGTTGCGCGGATCATTTTCAGACCCTGCTTTTCGATGACTTCAAAGACTGCCATGGTGCCTCCCTGCGAGCGTGACGTCGTGCCGATAGTGCGAACAGCCGCATGGTGTCATACGGTTCTCACTTTTGCGAGTGTCAGTCACTGCTCGTGGGGATAGCGGCGACCACGGCCTCGACCAGGTTATGCCAGGCATTGGGGACCGGACTTAAGAGGACCCGGCCGGACCCCTCAATGACATTCACGAAGCCTTCCCCCGACGCCGCACTGGCCAGAAACCCTTTCGTGGCTTTTTGATAGGTCAGAGTCAGGTCGCCGGTGCGGGCGACGGCGAAGCTGCCATCCACGACCAGCCGGTCGCTGTGGAGATCCAGGACTTCCAGCGGACCTGACGACTGGATGACTACGCGCCCAGTGCCACTGACTGTGGTCTGCCAGAGTCCCTCTGTCCCGAAAATACCCGTGAGTGTCTTGTTGCGCCAGACTCCGACATCGATGCCGGCATCAGAGCAGACATAGGCACCGCGGTCGAGAATCCACTGGTGATTCGCCAGATCGAGCAAGGTGTACTCGCCAAAGATCGGTGGGCCGAAGTAGACCTCGCCGGTCCCGCGATAAGTCGGGCGGACCACCGACTCACCAGCAGCCATCGCCTTCAGGAATCCGGCGGCAGATGGGGCCGCGACATCCATCTGAATCGGCCCACGCATGTAATGCAGTGCGCCGGCCTCGCTGCGAATCAGTTCATCCTGTATGGTGGCCCGAATCATCTTCAGGCCCTGTTTCTCGACGATCTCGAAGGTCGCCATAACTGTGGGTCTCCCCGTGCCGTAGTGGGTACGGCCGGGGATGGTCGCACAGTTACTCGTCTGTTGGCATGCTGGCTGCGATCTGCTCCAGCAGGGAGGCGTAGTCCCGGCCTGGCTCCGGGGTCTGGCTGACCGGCAGGCCGGACTGGGCCCAGCCTGTCACGGCGACTCCGCCGTTCAGATCCCGCTGTCCCATGAGTCCCCCCTCCAGATTGGCGATGTCGGCATAGCCCGCCTGCTTGAGCAGGACCCCAGCCTGAAAGGAGCGCGCTCCGGACCGGCAACTGGCGATGATGGGAGTCGTTGAGGGAAAGAGCGTACTCACCTGTTCTACAAAGTCGGTGTTGGGGATCAGTGCCCCGTTGGTCGGGTCCTGGTCCAGCAGCGGGATGTTGTAAGCGCCTGCCGGATGTCCAGCAGCAAACTCGGCAGTCGAACGCACATCAAGGAGGATGGTACGCGGGTTGTCGCGAAGGCGTGCATACGCCTCCTGCGGAGAAAGTCGGACAGGCATGCTACTTCTCTGCCTTTCGTCTGATGTGTGAGCAGGGATGAGCGAGGATCCCATGGCAGATTGTAGGCCATCTCACGGTCCTGTAGCTGACGAGGGGGCCGGGCCGTGCGGGGGACTGGAGTATGATCTGCGGCCAGTACAGTGATCTGAATGACGCGCATGGGGGCGTCGGCTGAGGAATCAGACCAATGAGTCTGGGCTACGGGAAGTTTCTGACCCCGGCACTGGAACAGGAACTCGCCACACTGGCGCAGAAGTACGGGTACACGCCGGGGCACTTCCATGTCGCCTTTTCGCTGGCGCAGTCCTTTTCTGGCCGCCGCAAGCAACAACTGCGCGAGAACCTGGAATATCTGATCCAGAATCCCGGGATCAATCAGGATGCTCTGGAAAAGTGGCTGCAGACCCAGCTGGCGGAGAGTAAAGATGCAAAGCGTTATGACACCTTCCGACTGAAGCGGCTGGAAGTACAAAACTTTGGCCCCTTTCCTGAATTGCAGATGGAGTTTGCGACCAGCAAAGAGCAACCAATCACGCTGTTAGGGGCCCACAACGGACGCGGAAAGACCTCACTTTTTCGGGCGATCCGCGCGGCACTCTATGGCATGGAGCCGGACAACTTCAAGGAGCGAAGTCCGCTGTACAACGACGGCGCGAACGGCTCCACAATGCGATTCACGCTCCTGCTTGAAGACGGCGAATCTCAGGTGTCGACCCTCACCCGGGAGTACCACTACCGTCTCAGCAGTGCCAGGCCAGTGCAGACTCACGAAACAGTTTCATTGAAACGGGGTACCTGGGTCCTGCGAGATGATCAGGTCCGTGAAGAGATCGAGCAATTCCTGCCCAGTGCGCTTTCTGGGTACTTTTTCTTTGATGCTGACGACCAGATTCAACAGTTCCTCAACAACCAGGAGGGCACACTGCGGGCAGGCATCGAGCGTATTCTGGGCATCGAGCAGCTCAACGAACTGGAAAAGCAGATCGAGGCACTCCGCTCACAGAGTAGCAAGAAGTACAAGCAGGTCACCGAGGCCAAAGGCAGCGTCACGCAGAAGCAGATTCAGGAACAGCTGGATGAACTGGAGGCCGAGCAGGCCAAACTTGGTGTTGCCCGAGAACAAGCCCTACAGCGACTGAAACAGTCGGAAGCTGATCTGGCAACCATCAATGCGGACATCGACAAGCTCCTCACCGTATTCGATCCGCAACTCCATCAGGAATATGATCAGGCGACGCAACGACTGGGAGCCTTGGTGGGGGAGTACGGGCAGATCGAGGAAGAGCTTGAGAAGCTCGCGCGGGAATCGCTCCCACTCTTCCTGATCATGGCTGAGGTCGAGGATCTTCTCGGCCAGGCGCAAAGCCAACGTCTGCAGAGCAGCGGTTCAGGTGTGGCAGAAGCCATCAGCGAATTGCACACCCGGGCGAGTCAGATCTTCCGACGATACAGCTATGACGAAGAGCATCTGGAGCAGATCTTTCGCCCGTATCAGTCGCTGCTGCAGGAAACCACCGCAGAGTTCGGTGCCCTGGAGTACACCCAGCAGCAGGTACGAGCCCTCGAAGAGCTGTTGCAGCAGCGGGCTGGGAGTCGTCGCTTTGCCGAAGTTCTCTCTCAACGGGGAACGCTGCTTGAGTCCATGGAGTCGCTCAATCGCAGGAAAAATGCCCTGATTCCGCCCAAAACTGAGATGGCAGAACGCCACAAAATCCTGCAGGCTGATCGCGACCGGCTGTTGCGGGAGGCCGATGCCCTGCGCATTGAGCTGCGGCAGCAGGAAGAGCAGCAACGCGATTTAGCCAAGCAGCAGGCATCGCTCAGAGAGCGGGCAGGGAAGGATGAGGACTTTTCATCTGATCTCAATGCACTCAGTCGGCTCATCGAACAGATCGACGCCTTTCGCAGCTTCATCAACGACGCGGGAAAAGCCTTCCGGGCCAGCCGTGTCAGCGCAC
Source organism: bacterium (assembly GCA_022072165.1). Taxonomy (NCBI): domain Bacteria; species bacterium. The sequence continues at coordinate 155,394 of JAJVIF010000002.1, forward strand.
TGGAAGAGGCGGCGACTCACGCCTACGCCCTGATCACCAACAAGCCTGATATGGATCGCCGGATCGTCATCGATCCGGAGACCTTCGCAGCCAGCCTCCACCTGGAGAGGAAAGTCCTGTCGATGTACAGCCACTCGGCCGGTGAGCAGCAGATTATTGCCATGGCCCTGGTAGCTGGGCTTGCACGAACTGCAGAACGCGGAGTGCCAATGATCATCGATACTCCGCTGGCCCGGCTCGATCAACTCCATCGGGAAAATCTCTGCAGTCACTTCTTTCCCAAGGTGGCAGAGCAGGTGGTGATCCTCTCGACGGACTCTGAAATCATCGGACCACTCCATCAGCTTCTGAAACCGGCTGTCGGCCTGGAGTATCTGATCGATCGTCATGCAGGTGGCAAGGAACATTCGTATTTGCGGGAGGGCTACTTCTAATGTCCCAGTACATCGCTTACTCCACCGACACCCTGGCAAGGCTCAAAATCCTCGCCGATGGCCTGAATTGGGAGCAGAACGCCGTCGCACGGCTGGCAGTGGCTGCCGGGTTCCGGCTGTATTCGCATCAGGAGGTCGCCAATCATGTTCCAGGCAAGCTGAGCGGAAGCTATCTTCACGATTCGCAGCTCGATTCTGAGCAGAACCAAATCCGTATCTTCAAGCTACTGGTCGAGCACCGAGAGGGCCGCCGCCTGGATCAGGTCGATGCCAATGACTGGCTCATTAAGTACCTCGATCTGGGTGCAAGCCGTCTCCACGAAGCCTGGGAAGGACGCGATGAGGACAAGTACAAATTCTTCGCCTTCCTGCGCGACCTCCTGACGACCACGTCTGTCCCCGATACCCTGTCAGCGCTTGTCTCCAGTGCACCTCAAATCCTGCTCGGAACGGATCAACAGGGGAAACCGATCCGGTTCTGCCCCAATCAGGAAGGGGGGCTTCGCAACGCAGCGCACCTGGCGATCGCTGGCACCACTGGGGTGGGCAAGACCCAGGTGTCCCTGGCGCTGATCGACCAGACGCTGCGGCAATCACCCCAGACAGGCTGTCTGATTCTGGATTACAAGGGAGACATCTCGAAGTCTCAAGGGACACTGCTCAAAGAACTCGGTTTCGTGGTCTACGAGGCTGGAAGGCAAGCACTACCACTCAATCCGCTCTTTCTGCCACCTGGCATCCATCCTGGCATCGCTGCTCAGAGCCTCACCCAGCGACTGTCCGACATCCAACGCCTTGGCCCTGTACAAATGCACCTGATACGGGAGTCCGCTCACGAGCTTTTCGAGGAGCGTGAAGCGCAGGTCCCGACCCTCGCAGCCTTCCGGGAAATGCTGCTCGCGAAGTATGAGGCGTCCGGAAAGGGGGGCAGGCCCGACACTGCCATCGGGCTGCTCAGCGACATCGCTGAGTTCAACCTCTTTCAGGGTGAAACCGGCCTGGACCCCACCACGTTTCTCTCAAAAAGGATCGTCATTGACTTCTCCGGCACCGAAGCCTTTCGCGATCTGGTCGCCTTCTTTCTCCTCAATTACATCAACAACGGCATGAAGCTGCTGGGCGATGCACCAGTCCATCAGGGACCGGATGGCACCCGTTACCGCGAGATGCGAACCCTGATCTTCATCGATGAAGCGCATCACTATCTGAGTGCGAAGGCAAGCCCGGTTTATGACATCGTGCGGGAAGCCCGGTCCTTCGGGGTCGCACTCTGGCTTTCGACCCAGTCACTGACAGACTTCCAGTCAGATAACGACGAGCTCACCACCAACCTGTCTACCTGGCTGCTGTTCAAGCCAGGCAGTAACCCAACACCTGCGAACAAGCTGCAGGGCTATCTGAGTCTCGACAAAAAGGGGGCGGAAGCCATCGCAAACGATCTGCCACGCCTTAGCAACGGGGAGTGCTACGCCAACGTGGACGGCACACCCAAGCGGGTGAAAGCCGTTCAGCTCTACAACAAAGCGACCTGGCAGAACCTCGGCTGACCCCGGGGCCTCTGCGTCCTAGCCCGAGGTCGGCATCAGGAGCAACGGGAGAGTCGCCAGCGCACAGACCAGCAGCAGCGTGTGGATGATCCGCATCACCTTTTTCGACTCCGGATTGCGCCAGACCATGACGACTGTCCAGAGCTGACCCGCCGCGAGAATCCCCATCGGCACCCCAAGGAGCCCCATCTGCTGCCCACTCCGCAGCAGGCCCGTAAAGACCAGCAGGATGACGATCAGAAAGACCAGCGACAGCACAAAGCTCCAGTAGCGGCTGAAAGAGACCGCCACCGTCGGCTTCGGGGTCCCCGCCGGCGGCTTCCGGCTCAGGTCCATCGCCCCCCGCAGAACCGCCATGAGGAAGAAGAGGGCGGCGAATCCGAGAAACGCCTGATACGCCGGGTGGAGCGCGACCGTCCCCTTCGAGACCAGTCCCGCGCCGCCCTGTGCAATGAACGTGAGGAGCATGAGCGCATTGTGCCCCTTCGCTGCCTCAATTGCTATCGCCCGTTACCCGGAGACCGTGCCCCAGCCTAACGGGGCACGGGCGCTGCGATTTTCGGGGGCGCGAATTCCGCGCCGTGGCGCGCGAGGAACTCCGCGATCGGGATCGCCCCCAGGTCGCCTTCATGGCGACGTCGCACTGCCACCTGTCCGCTCTCTTTTTCTTTGCCACCGACGATCAGCAGATACGGCACCTTTTGGATTTCGCCCTCGCGAATCTTGAAGCCGATCTTTTCGTTCCGGATGTCGGCATGGGCCCGTATCCCGGCGGCGAAGAGTTCCGCCGCCACCGCCTGGGCGTAGTCGGCCTGGGCATCGGTGATGTTCATCACCCGGACCTGCTCCGGCGCGAGCCAGGCCGGAAAGTTCCCCGCCACATGCTCGATGTAGACCCCCAGGAACCGTTCGATAGTTCCGAGGATCGCCCGATGGACCATGATCGGCTGGTGCTTGCTGTTGTCGGAGCCGATGTACTGCAGCCCGAAGCGTTGCGGCAAGTTGAAGTCGCACTGGATGGTCGCACCCTGCCAGGTCCTGCCGATGGCATCGCGCATGAAGAAGTCGATCTTCGGCCCATAGAAGGCGCCCCCCCCCGGATCCAGGCCGTAGTCCATGCCCCGGGCTTCCAGCGCCTCGATGAGTTTGCCGGTCGCCAGGTCCCAGATCTCATCGCTCCCCACCGACTTCGCCGGCTTGGTGGCCAGCTTCGCGGTATAGGGGAAGTCCATGGTGGTGTAGAGGAAGTCGACAAAGTCGATGACCCCCACCAGTTCGTCCACCAGCTGATCGGGGGTACAGAAAATGTGGGAGTCGTCCTGGGTCAGGGCCCGGACCCGCATCAGTCCGTGGAGGACACCACTCCGTTCATAGCGGTAGACCGTCCCGAATTCGAAGAAGCGTCGGGGGAGCGACCGGTAGCTGTGCTGCTCATCGCGGAAGATCACGATGTGTCCGGGGCAGTTCATCGGCTTGAGGCCGTACTGCGCCCCATCGTGATGCTCGAAGACATACATGTTTTCCCCGTAGTTCTCCAGATGCCCGGAAGTCTGCCACAGGGTGGACTTGAAGAGGTGCGGGGTCGCGACGATCTCATAACCGCGGGCCAGATGGTTCTGGAGCCACCAGTCCATCAGGACCTGCCGCAGCAGCGCCCCTTTCGGCTTATAGAGCGGCATCCCGGACCCGACAATCTCCGGGAACATGAAGAGTTCCATCTCCTGCCCGAGCTTCCGGTGATCCCGCTTTTTGGCTTCCTCGAGCATGGTCAGGTAGTCATCGAGGTCCTGCTTCTTGAAGAAGACGGTGCCGTAGATGCGCTGAAGCATCGGGTTCTTTTCCGAGCCCTTCCAGTACGCCCCGGACGTTGCGAGGAGCCGGACATGCTTCAGTTCGCCGGTGGACTGGACATGCGGTCCCCGGCAGAGATCCCAGAAGCGATCCTGTTTGTAGATGGTGATGGTGAGGTCGGCGGCTGGCGTCGCTGGCGCATCGACAGCATTGGCCGCTGCCCCGAGTTCGCCCCCTGCGAGTCGGGGTGCGACCGCCAGTTCCGCATCGTCTTCCGCATCGAACGCCACGTCACCGCCGCTTGCCAGAGCCTTTTCCAGTAATGACCTCAGATGCTCCGCCTTCAGTTGTTCGCCCTGTGCTTCCAGCCGGGCGATGGCGACATCGAAGGTTAATTCCTCTCGCTCGATAGGCAGGTCCTCTTTCGCGAGCCGTCGCATTTCCGCTTCGATCCTCGCGAGGTCTTCTTCGGTGAAGGGGCGCTCCACCTGGAAGTCATAGAAGAAGCCGTCTGCAGTGGCTGGCCCAAACCCCAGTTTGGCGCTGGGGAAGAGATTCTGGACCGCATTCGCCAGCAGGTGGGCTGCACTGTGGCGGAGCACATCGAGACCTTCCGGGTCGCGGCTGGTGACGATGGTGAGAGCCAGATCCTCGGTCAGGGGAGTGCGCAAATCGTAGAAGGTGCCATTGCTGCGAGCCCCGAGGGCCATTCGGGCGAGGTTGGGACTGATGCTGGCAGCGACTGTCAGTGGGGTGACCGGACCATCAAACTCTTTGAGGCTGCCATCGGGCAGAGTGATGCGGATCATGGGAACTCCCGTGATGCGCCCGCGATACGAGGGCGGAGTCGCGTAAAGGGGACCGCCCCGAAAGAGCAGTCAGGAGGGTCACTATACCTGACTGTACTGGTCGGATAGCAGTCCCTTCCCATTGCATGGGAAAGCAAAAGGGGCGCCCGGTGGGCACCCCGTAGTAGCTGTGTCATGCCAGTCAGCCGGAGCCTACGGGCAGGTGAAGACCTCGACGTTGTCGATGGACCAACCGCAAATCGGGTTGGCGTAGCCAAAGTTGGTTGGATCAGTGATCGAGAAGCGCAGGATCGCGTTGCCACCGACTTTGGAATCAATGTTCACGACCGGTGTTTCAACGACGCCAGCTGCCGAACCAGTCGCGGTATAGACTGGAGTGCCCCAGCTTGTGCCACCATCGGTCGAGACGTAGATCGCCCAGGTTGCAGAGCTCACATCGACGTTGCGGAAGGAGTTGAAGCGCAAGCGTGCAGCGGTCTTCCCTGCGAGGTTGATGGCCGGGCTCACGACGTTGTTATTCAGGCCAGCGGCGTAGTCGTTGTTGTATGACCCACAAAACCCGCTGTCCGGCCCCGTATGCCACTTGAACCCGGATTGCCCGGTGATAACGGTGCTACAACGGGCGAAAGCCGACCAACCATAGCCGTCCGTGTTGGGGAGGCCGAAACCGCCAGCAACCCAGGCGTTGTTACCCGTCAGGGATTCGAAGTCCGCATTGAAGACCTGCGTCCCTTCGGTGATGGGGTTGGTGCACGGGGGAATCGGATCAACCGTCAGCACGGCACCACCGACGTTGGTCGCCAGATTGGTCGCCGCAGAAGCGCCATCGACCAGCCGGACAGCCAGCGTTCGGGTCTCGCCGACCAACGGGTTGGACAGGTTGTACACCGGGGAGGCGTAGGGGCCGAACGGACCCGCGCCAGGGGCAAGGCCGCTGGCGACAGTCACGAAGCCACCACCGTTATCCCAGTCGACCTGGATGTTGAAGGTCGGGCTGTCGGAATCAACGACCGTGCTGACGGTGACGCTGGTCGAACCACCATTCATGATGGTCGTCGGCGCCATGCTCCAGTTACCGGTAGGCAGGATGTTGCCAGGAAGCTGGTTGACGGTGAAAGCCTGGTAGGTCACCGGCACCGGCGGGTTGGACGCCGGGGCCAGGTTGCCATCGAGGACCAGCCAGAGGGGGCTGGAGGCTTCGACATCCGTCGCGCGCACCATGCCGGTGATATCACCGAAGGACTGGCCGGAACCAGCAGCCTTGGTGACAGCCTTTTCATAGAAGAGGCCATCGCCAGGAGCACCGCTGTCCTGAGCGGCATCGCCACCATAGGCGCTGTCGTCGTCCAGCACAGTGGTGCCGGGATCCCAGGAGTCGATCGCGGTCGCATCACCGAGGACACCCGGAATACAAACAGCCAGGGCGGGCAGGCCGCTTTCGCCCTGCGCGACGTTGGTGAAGGAGGCATCCAGTGACAGATCACTCTCGGTGGTTTCCGTGGCCCGGGCATCCCAGTCCTCAACCCGGAAGCTCAGAGTCGAGGCCGAGATGTTGTCAGCCATAAAGCCGCCGGACTCCGCCAGAAACTCGATGCGGGAAACGTCGAGGGCGCCGTGGGGCATGCGATACGCGAAGAGGCTCGCATCCGGGCTCGCCGGAGGCAGGCGATTGGCGCGTCGCTGCGCGCCATTGGTGCCACCGCGCGGATCGTTGTACTTGGCGAGGACCGCGATGTCGAGGCTGAAGCCGCCGCTCAGGGCGTTTGTGTCCAGCGACACGGTATTGGCGCTGATCTGCCCCTGATTCAGGACCCCATAGCCAGTCCAGCCGGTGTTCCCCGCGCCATACTCGCTGCGGGTCCAGCCATCGCTGCCGAAATTCCCGGTCGGGGTGCCGCCATTGGAGACACCAACCCGGGAACCGTTGCCGGACTCATCGACCAGCTGGCGGTACGGGAAGGTGTTCGCAGTCAGCCCACTCAGGGAGATCATGCCGCCCGGGCTGAAATACGCATCAGCATTGGCGACGAGTTCCGTATTGGCGACCCGGTCGGTGAAGTAGGTGTTGCCGGTCGCTGACGGGACATCGGCCAGGAAGAGGACCATGCCCGCCACACCCAGGTCAGACCGGTTGGTCGAGCCATTGGGGGCTCCCGTGGGGTTGTTCGGCGCCGGGAACGGATGCGCGATGGTGTAGTCCAGATCGATGGTGGTCGCGGTCGCGGCAACTCCCGTCACACGGAAGGAATTCGCGCGGAAGAAGCCATCGATGGGCAGCAGGTACAGATCATCATTCGCCTGTGCCGCACGGACCGCTTTCAGCTCGCTGGTTGCCGACAGTGTGGCGGCGTCCACATGGACCGTATAGAGGGCCACGGCGGCCTGAACGATGTCGCCGTGCTGATAGATGGAGCCGAGTTCGCCGGAAGCCATGGCTACCGGGGTCGGGTCGAGAGCAGGGGTGTCGGTGGGGGTCGCGACGGGGGTCGTGCCATTGCTACAGCCGAGAGCGCTGAGCGCGAGCAGACTGGCGATCCACCAGGACGTGTTGCGCATAGTGCCAACTCCTGTGAGGTGTCGAGAGTCAGAAAAGTTCCTGAAGCCAAACTCTGCCAGTCTGCTGGAAGCGTTGCAGCGCACTCCCCTGGCCATTCATGTTGGCAGTTAGCTTCGGACTGGCGGAGAGCCTGGCTGCCATCGCACATTCCATACTGCTGGTGCGACTGCAGGGCCGGTTTTACCAACCGGCACGAAGTCAAGCTCGGGGGTTGCTTCAGGACATGGAGACTCTACCAGATGTCGAACCGGCTTGTAAAGGAAGATGTACTGGTTCGGAGCGACTTTTGTGCGGGATGTGCTTTACTACGAAGGTGACCCGCTCTTCCTCCACTCCGGACCCGGTTGCGATCGATGGGCTGCCCTGCTGGCAGGACATCGGGATCGTCGACCTGAACGCGCAGGGCGAGGGTGTCGGACGGCATGAAGGGCAGGTCGTGTTCGTCCCTTTCACGATCCCCGGAGAGATTGTCGATGTCCAGCTCACCAGCCGGCGTCCAACCTTCGCACGAGGTGAGGCACAAACCCTGAGGCTGCCCGCCCCGACCCGCGCCAAAGCGCGCTGCGAAGTCTTCGGCAAGTGTGGCGGCTGCCAGTATCAGCACATGGCGTATCCGGCTCAGCCCGATATCGCCGCCGCCAGTGTCCTGGGCAACATCCGCAAGATGCTGCGGAACTGGGATCTGCCTGAACCGGAGCTGATCAGTTGCCCGGAGCCTTACGGCTATCGCACACAAACCCGACTGCAGTTTCAGCGGATTGAGGGCACTCCCCGACTCCCGGGGTATGTCGACCTGGACGGGGCGGTCCTGCCGGTCAGCGCTTGCCCGGTGCTGCATCCGGTACTTCAACAGCTATTGGCCGCACTGCAGCAGCCTCTTGCTCAGGAGGCCATGCAGCAACAACTCCTCGCGCTGGATATGCGGTTTGTCACGATGCAGAGCAACCGGGATGGCAGCGAGTGCGCCCTCCTCTTCCACACCTTCGAACTGCTCAATGTGAAAAAGAACTGGGATCGGGAGTTGTGGGGCGAGTGCTGGCTGGCCCTGCAGGAGCAGGTTCCCGCCCTGGTCGGCCTGGTGATCGATAATGGCCAGACCGATGTCGGCTTCGGGCAAAACTTTACCAGCGAACGAGGCAGCCTCGCACCGCTGATCCCCCTGGGAGCGTTTAAGCAGAACAACGCGTTCATTGAAGATGCCGTCTACGAGCTGGTATTGCGCTGGCTTGATCCGCAGGCTGGCGAGACGGGCATCGATGCCTATTGCGGGCGTGGCGAGTTAACGGCCCGACTGGCGGATGCCACACCGGGCGGGCAGATTGTCGGTATCGAGTCCGCACCGGTCTGGTTCGATCAGGGACATCACATCAATCAGGACGATTTGCCAGGGACCCTGGCGCAGCGTATCCGGTTCGTACAGCACACGGTCGAACAGTGGCTCCCCGGGCAGCCCACGCCGTCATGGATAGTCTGCAATCCGCCCCGTAAAGGCATGGAACCGCCGGTGCTGGACTGGCTCAAAGCCAGCGGTCCGGAACGGTGGATCTACATCTCCTGCAATCCCGCGACCTTCGCCCGGGACTGCACTCCGCTGGCAGACCACTACCGGGTGACCCGACTCGCCTGCCTCGACATGTTTCCCCAGACTTCCAAGATGGAACTGGTAGCACTCTTCGAGCGTTGTCCGGCACCTGCGGCGGCAGGTTAGTTGCCGCACTCCCTGTGGGTGTGGTACGTTGCCCGTTGCGTCTGAAAAGGCGGCGAGCACAGGTCCGTGGCTCAATTGGTAGAGCATCGGTCTCCAAAACCGAGGGTTGGGGGTTCGAGTCCCTCCGGGCCTAAAGGTTCCGGGCCACCATCACCCGATGGTGGCCTTCGCTTTCCCCGGCGGAATTCCTTTGATGCTTCCCGAGCCCTGGCAAAACAGAAACATGCACCCACCAGAGCAGGTGCATGTCGGTACTGAGTCCGAATTTCGGGCGGGTTACGCGGGAGCGACCAGTACGTCGAAGTACCGGTTAATCCGACCGCCAGATTCATCCTGCGCCTGCACTGTGACCGTGTAACGCCCCGGTGCAGCATAGATGTGCGCCGGATTCGTCCCCTCCACAACTTCAGAGCCGTCTCCAAAGTCCGTACTGAAGGTGACCGCTTCATCCTCCACGTCAATGGTGCCGCTCAGATCGAGCGTGAAGCCGGTCAGCGCAGAAAAGACCAGAGTGCCACCGACTGGCACAATGTCGATGAGAGGTGCGACGTTGTCGGCGAACGGCCCGACTGCTACCAGGATATTGGACTGGCTGGAAGCTCCGAGGGTGTCGGTCACGACCAGGGTCACTTCGTAGAAGCCAGGGTCGGCATATGTGTGCGATGGTGCAGTCCCGATGTCGGCATTCCCATCACCGAAGTCCCATGCAAAGGATTCCTCCGAGAGCGTGCCATCGGGATCAATCGCGAAGTCTGCCGCGAAGTTGACTGTGAGCGGGGCATCGCCGACATACGCGTCCACGCCGGCCAGTGCCACCGGCGGAATGTTCGGCGGGGCTTCCACTACCCGGACCAGCAACTGGGCCGAGACAAAGCGCTGCGGGTCGGGCTCCGGCAACAACTCGGAAGCGATCATCGTGACCTGATACAGCCCGGGCAGAGCGTAGATGTGCATTGGGTTGGCATCGCCAGACACCTGGCCATCACCAAAGTCCCAGCCGATGATCTGAATCGCCTCGCCTTCCGGGTCGTGCGTGCCGGTGGAGAAGAACTGCATACTCACGCCGGTCGGCGACTGAATCGGGAGGGCGGTCGCGCGGGCGACCACGCGTGCTCCGAGACCAAAGGGCGGCCCCAGGGACACGAAGATCGGGATGGCGGTCGCGCCCGTCCGGCCATCTTCGTCCGTCACTGTCAGGATGACCGAGTGGTTCCCCAGCGTCGAGAAGGTTTTGGTCACGACCGCACCCGTGTCGGTGCTTCCATCATCCGTGAACTGCCAGTCGTAGCTGCTGATGGCGCGTCCGATGGGGCTGAAGGAGGCGCTGGCATCGAGTTCCACGGTCACCGAGTTCTCGGCAAACGTAGGACCCTGCGGCTCGATGATGGCAAAGGGCTGCTCTTCGTCGAACTCCGCAATCACCTGGATCTGCGCTTCTGCAAAGCCCGTCCGTGGCGGGGTGCCGTCATCAGTGATCTGGAGCGTGACGAAATAGAAGCCTTCTTCGGGGGGTGTCGTATAGGTGTGGGTGGGATTCGGCAGAGCGCTGGTGTTGCCATCCCCGAAATCCCAGAAGTAGTTCGCCAGGTTGTTCCCATCGGGGTCGTTGGAACCGAGGGATGAGAACTGCACGGGCTGATTGACTTCTGCCACGGGCGGTGCCGTGATGAAGACTTCCGGTGCCAGGTTGCTCGCCGCATTTACCTTAATGACCACGGTGTCACTGGACCGGTCATTGGGCGCTCCGAGACCGGAGTTGTCGATGACCTGCAGGGTCGCGGTGTAGCCCTCGCCGGTCAGGTCGGGTTGCACGTAGGTGTACTGCGGGTTCGGCAGGATGCTGACGCCCCCACCGCTGACCGCCGGGTCACCGAAGTTCCAGAGGTAGCTGGTGATGGTGCCATCCGGGTCGTTAGAACCGGCGGAGCTGAAGGAGACCGTCAACGGAGCTTCGCCTTCGGTCGGCTCCGCACCAGCGACTGCGATCGGCAGCTGATTATCCGGGCGGGCCTCGGCGATGATCTTCACCGTAAAGGTGTCTGTTCCGCCATCGACGTCCTTGAGGGTCGCGACGAAGTTGTACTCGCCAGGATTCACGTACGGCTTCTTGACCGTCGTGTAGTTGGCGAAGGGCTCGTTGTTGAGCTGCGGCCCATCACCGAAGACGATGGTGATGCGACCGGTGGCGAAGATATCGCTGTCAGCGTCGCTGGAGCAGAGGAACTTGAACTCGGGGCTGAACGGCACCTGGCCCCGGACTTCGCCCCCTTCGATGGCCGGAATCGCTTCCGAAACGCAGAGGTCGGGATTCGCATTCGCCACCGCGGTCACCTGGACCTGAGCGGTGGCCTGGCCGGTGGGGTCGCCATCATCCGTCGCTGTCAGCCGGATCGTGTAAGTCCCAGGGGCCGTGTAGGTGTGATTGACCGCCTGGCTGACATCAATCGGAGAGCCCGGCAGCAACGTCTCAGGTGTGCTATCTCCCCAGTTGATGGCGACTGATGCGAGATTGCCATCCGGGTCGGACGTGCCACTGGCAGACACGATGACACCCAGCTGGCCATTGGAAATGCGGCCTGATCCCGAGGCAGGATCAAGCAGGGTGATTTTTGCTTTGGGGGGCAGGTTTGTGATGGCGCCATTCGGACCCACCACAGAGAGGACATTCGACTGCACACAGACCGAGCAGCCGCTCCCCAGCTGATTTTGTGGATAGGTGGTCGGATCACCGAAGTAGTCGGGAATGAAGTAGTCGGCCCGGAGGTTGCGCTGCAGTTCATCGACCGCTGTCAGCGCCAGGGGATTACCGGGGCGAGACAGGGCATCGCCAGGGCGGAAGGGGGTCATGGTCAGGGCGACCCGGCTGGAGATGCCTTCGCTGGCAGTCGGATTCGGGCTCAGGGCGATCGTGGAACCGGCGGTGTAGTCCGCTACAGCGAGAAGACCCTTGGACTGGTCGACCTGGAAGATCGGAGTGCCATCAGCGCCGGAAAGGCTCAGGCTGCGGGGGGCGACCGGAATCGCCACCAGCACATTCTGGTTGTCGCCAGTGTAGCCGGCATCCGCTGCTGTCGGGCGGACTTTCACCAGCAGATAACGCTGGCCGCTACGAAGATTGGCAGGCACCGGGCCGTTGCCGAAAACATCGTCGAAAGCGGCACGGATCGCGGTTTTTGTTGCGCTGCCCGCCACCGCCAGTTGCTGCTGGAAGTAGGTATTCTGCGTGCCACCGGCGGAGAGCCGGTCGAGAAATTTGCGGTATGTGGGGTCATTCGGATCGCTTTCCAGGGCAGCTCCAAGCTGCCAGTTCCCCACGAGTCCCCCTTCTTCAACCAGTGCTGCCAAATAGAGGTAGCCACCACCGGTGTCGAGGGCATCCGCAACAGCATTCCCCAACTGCGCCTGGTTGAAGACCCCTTCGAAGGAGGCAAACGCCTCAAAGGCCAGGAGGCGGTTCAGCAGGTCGTTGTCGATGAAGTAGCGATTGTTGATCCCGATGCCGGTTGACGCGGACAGCACCGCATCGGCTTCCAGATTGAGCCGGACAATGATCGTGTTGCCTTCCACCGCGATATTCAGCGCGCTGGAAACCGGTGTCCCGAATTCATCGGTAAGAATCGCCGCTTCCCGCTCTTCTTCGCCGGATCCATCCGCCGTGATGACTCGATCCGGAATCTTCTGGGAGAAGAAGAAGCGCGGTGCCCGGTTGGCCTGTCGGGGCACAATCGCGCCGACAAACTCGTTGCCCTTACGGATGTTCACGATGAACACGCCAGGGAGCGGCGTCCCGGATTCATCTGCAATCTGGAACCGGACCGCCTTGCCCGCCCGGGAGCTGCTGTCGGCCTTGGCGAACGCCGGCAGCGTCACCACCCCCGTGTCGTCCGTCGCGCCGGAGCGGACATCGGCATCGGTCGTGGGAATCCCCCCGCCACCGCCGGAGCCTCCGCCACCTGGGCCGTCAGGAGTCGGACCGGGCAGGCCGCCGCTGGTGTCCGGGTCCGGACCACCCGGATCCGGCAGAGTGGGCGTATTGCTACCACCGCCTCCGCATCCCAGAATCAGGATGATCAGCCACATAACCAGGCTGAGCGTCAGGCGTAAAGGGGACGTCCGCATTGTGAAGCGGCCTCCTGGACGACGTTCTGTTGGGGGCAAGCGGACTGACCGTTGTTACGACCTGTAACGATCGGTGCGCTTTACATGAAGAATCCTAACACAGCCCATGCCACGCGAAGCAGCCTTTGCGCTTCCTAAAGTGCCTGTTCCCTGCTGGTCGACGCCAGTGCCGGATTGCGACCAGGTCGATTATGTCGACTCACTTCGATAGCGTAGATCCTTCATCGGCATATTGCTTCATCTTATTGATCAGAGTACTCCGCGCGACTCCCAAAAGCCGAGCCGCCCGGGTCTGGTTCCCCTGGCAGAGGTCCAGTACCCGGGTGATGTGTTGTTGCTCGACTTCGGCCAGCGTCGGGATCTGCCCGGTCAGCGGGGCCCGCTGGCTGTTCCGCAGAAACTCTGCTGGCAACTCCTTGCGGAGCAGCCGCGCAGATTCCACTTTGGGCCAGATACGGCTGAGTACCAGCCGGAGTTCGCCGACATTCCCTTCCCAGGGGTAATTCATCAGGGCCACGACCGCCGCCGGCTCGATGCCCCGCACCGAGCGCCCGTATTCCTCGTTGAGTTCCTGCGTCAGTTCCAGCAAGAGCTGCATGAAGTCTTGCTGACGATCCCGCAATGGCGGCAGGAGGATGTGGCGTCCGAGTAACTGCTGCCGGAGTTCTGGGGCGATCCGGAGGTCCCCCACCCCGACAGACTCAAGACTGGGACCACCCGTCAGGATCAGGCGTCCCGGGAAAGAGGTGATCACCCCACCCAGAGGCTGAAACGTTCTGTTGTCCAGGAGCTGGTTGAGCACGGACTGGAACGCCGCTGGGAGAGCCTGGACTTCGCGAATCACGACCGTGCCGCGACCAGCCTCCGCCAGCACCCCACGCATCCGGGGACTGCCCGCCTTGAGCTGGCCAGGCTCCGCCCCGACCAGTTGCGCCAGATGCTCGATCTGACGTTCCGGGTCCTGCGAAGCGCTCCACGAGAAAAACCCATCGTTGGCACGATTAGAAGCCTGATGAATCAGGCGCGCCAGACGATGCCGGCCGGTACCCGGCTCACCCAGAATGCAGACTGGCTGATCGGTTTGCGCGGCTTCCCGCGCCAGACGGACCGCGGTGCGGAGCAGGGGCTGCTGGGGAGTCCAGCCCGCCAGGGAGGCCTCGGAAGGGTCAGGCTGAGTCGCCCGCTCCAGCCGCTTCAGTTTCTCGAAGCGCGATGCTTTCGCTACCAGATCGTCCAGGATCAGGGGCTTGACCAGATAGTCCCAGGCCCCCTCCTGCAACGCCTGTACGGCTGATTTCGCATCCGCCCGGGCCGTGATGATGATGACGGCCGCTGGATGCGAGGGGTGCTTTGTAAAGGAGGCGATCAGGTCGATGCCTTTAGCATCTGGCAACAGATGATCAAGGAGCACGAGGTCGGGCTCCAGCTCTTCACTCAGGGCGAGGCCCGCTTTCGCCGTTTCAGCGCGACGCACATCGTGGCCGTGGGCTTTCAGGGCTTCCTGGACCGTATGCCCCACCAGTTGTTCATCATCGATGACGAGAATCCGGAGACTCATGCTCTGCTCCTTTCCAGCGCTCGAAGATCAGCCTGTTAGTCGATCTTCAGCCGATACTCGTCGGGGTAGTGCAGATGCTGTTGCACTCGCTCGGTGGTCGCGAGACACTGCTCGATACTCTCTTTGGCGAGGCAGAACGTTTCCTGGCTGACCGCCCCGGTGGCCATCTGTTCCGAGAGCAACTGACACGCCTGGTGCACGCCCGCCAGTCCGTTGGCAATCTGGTGCAAGGCCAGCCGGAGCCCCTCGATGTCCACCGCGACATCAACGTCCGGGTCGGTGGTGGGCAATTGCTCCTGCTCGGTCATGTGCTCACCGTGTTCCGAACCTGAAGCTGGCCGACGGCCACTACTGTCAGAGCGCCTGGAAGAGTCAACTGAAGTATATCGCGACAGTTACATGAAGGTGAGTCGGTCCATTCGCCCGGTATCCTGTGTGGAATCGCGACGCTGGGACTTGACCTCAGAGCTGCAATCGAACCAATGGCCGCGAATGACTGCTGCGTTGGATAACCGCAAACCCGAGGGACTCAAAGAGCGACAGGGGCCCGGTGAAAGCGAAGGTCGCCGGCAGACGTTCACCACTTTTGGTGAGGGGGACGGGATACGCCTCGGCCCAGGAGGCTCCCTGACGCCGCATCTCGTCGATCGCAGTCTGCAGAAGGGCGCGTGCCACGCCCTGGCCGCGATACGTCCGATGGACGAAAAAACAGGGGATCGACCAGACCCCTTCCAGGTCGGTTCGGGCATAGACCCGGGAACGCCCCAGCCGGGGGAAATCCGTGCGAGGACCGAACGTACACCACCCCACCGGTGTCTCTCCCGCCAGAGCCAGGATGCCCTGTGCTTCTCCGTCAAGAACCAGTTGCTGCATCGCGGCTTTGTTCGGTGCGCCGTTTTGCGCCTTGTACAGAGCACCGGTGAGCGGGCTGCGCCACCACATGCACCAGCAGCCGCCGCAGGCACCATTTGCGCCGAAGAGCTGTTCGAGGAGGGAGAAATCGTCCGGTGTCAGCGGACGGCACTGGACCGCAGCTTCCGGTGACGAAGTGAGCGCAGCAGATCGCCGGGGCATAGTTCAGGCTCCCCTGTTGGCCTGGAGGTCGGCGGACGTAAGTCAGCGATTGGGAATTCCGATGAAGTGGTCGAACAGTTCAATCCCGGTAAGTGCCAGGAGGAGCAGCAGCAGAATGATCCACGCCCGTTCCCGTTTGCGCAGCGGCTTGGCCCCGGAACTCCCAGGCGCGGGGGTTGCGGACCTGGCGTCGACGGCGATGCGCTCCGGGGACGAGGAGTCCGCGGAATCGTCGGGGTGAGGCGACAGAGCGGTGCTCACGGGTGGTGCGCTCCTGCGGAGGCGATGAGGTCATGGGAGGGACCCTCCAGTGCGAGTGACTGAGTCGTCGATACTAGCGCTCAGTACCGCAATCGTGCCAAAGTTCGGGCGCAGTGCAAGTGGCGGAGTGCAAATTTCGTCCGGATCGGACATCCTGCAGGCATGACCGCCTCACTTCCCAATGACTGCCCACTCTGTCAGCGCATCCACCGATTACGCGAGGGGAGCGATCCGGCACTCATACATGAGTTTCCCCACAGCTACTGGCTGGTCGGGGAGCATCAATTTTTCCACGGCTACACCTTGCTATTGCATAAAGCACATGTCCGGGAACTGCATGACCTCTCACCAGAGGTGTCGCAGGCGTTCTATAACGAACTGATGATCGCCTCCCGGGCGGTCGTGGCCGTGTGCAGCCCGTGGAAGATGAACTACAGTAGTTTTGGGAATCAGGTGCCGCATCTCCACTGGCATCTCATGCCTCGCTACGCCGATGAGCCGGACCGGCTCCGGCCTCCCTGGGATTTCAGCAGCCAGTTCGCCGCTCATTTGACGTTGCCAGAGGAGGCAGCAGCGCTGGCGTCGCGACTGCGCGCCGCGCTCTGAGCCAGCGCTGCGCGTTACAATCACTGTCGCGTTACGCGAATCTGAGTCGCGTGATGGGCAGCGCAGGCTGCTTCCAGGAAAGGACCTTGTAGCTCTATGGAGCCTGCCGCCACCGTGGCACTTCCCCACACGCTTGCTGAACGTCTGGCCACCCGAACTGCCACCATCACGATTGTGGGTGTCGGCTATGTCGGCCTGCCCCTGGCGATGGCCCTGAGCGCGGCCGGGTTCCGGGTCTTCGGCCTGGATAATTCCGCCGCCCGAGTCGCGGAACTGGCAGCGGGGTCCTCGCCGATCACGGATGTCCCTTCGGCCGAGCTCGCAGAGCAGCTGGCCACGGGGCGCTTTACGCCGACCCAGGATCCGGCGGTCCTGAAGGAATCCGATGTCGCCATCATTTGTGTCCCGACTCCCCTGACGCCCCATAAGCATCCGGACACCCGATTTATCGAGTCGGCGGCGCAAACCATTGCGAGCGCCCTGCGACCGGGGATGCTGGTGATCCTGGAGTCGACGACTTATCCGGGGACCACCACCGAACTGATCCGGCCCCTGCTGGAGAAGTCAGGGCTGGTCGCCGGACACGATTTCCATCTGGTCTTTTCCCCCGAGCGAGTGGATCCCGGCAACACGCAGTACAGCGTCGCCAACACACCCAAAGTTCTGGGCGGCCTGACACCAGCCTGCACCGAACTTGCCGCGCAGATGTATGCCTCGATCTCCGGACCAGAATTCGTGGTGCGGGTCTCTTCGCCCACCGAAGCGGAGTTCGTCAAGCTGCTGGAGAACACGTTTCGAAGTGTCAACATTGCGCTGGTGAATGAATTGTCGCAATTGGCGCACCGGATGGGTGTCAACATCTGGGAAGTGATCGATGCGGCGGCCACGAAGCCCTACGGCTTTATGCCGTTCTATCCCGGCCCCGGAGTTGGGGGGCACTGCATTCCCGTGGACCCGTACTACCTGCTCTGGAAAGCCCGGGAGTACCACTTCCACACGAAGTTCATCGAGCTGTCGGCAGAAACTAACGCCAACATGCCGGCCTATGTACTGAACCAGGTCTTCCGGATCCTGAATCGCGCCGGCAAGAGTCTGCTGGGCGCCCGTATCCTCGCGCTTGGAGTTACGTTCAAGCCGAACATCAACGACAACCGGAACTCCCCGGCGATGAGTGTCCTGGAGTTGCTGGCGGACAAAGGCGCGAACCTGCGCTACCACGACCCACATGTCCCCTCCCTCACGCTGGGGGAATCACATTCAGACTTCACCAGTATGCTGCCCGACCTGGTGTCGCTCCGATCGGTGGAACTGACGGCTGAGGAACTCGAAGCCGCTGATCTGGTGCTGTTGCTGGTGCATCACGCCAGCTTCGACATCCCCTTTATCGTCGAACACAGCCCGCTGCTGTACGACACACGCAACGCGACCCGGGTCGTCTCGCCGCGACCAGCGCATGTGTTCGTCCTCTAGCCCCAGACGTCCGCCCTATCGGTCACAGACACGACGAGCGCCGCTGGGATCAGCGGCACTTTCGGTTTTGTGATGCGGGTCTGACAGCAAACCAGGTTTAAGCGAGAAGGCTCCGAAGCATCCACGCGGTCTTTTCATGGACCTGCAATCGCTGGGTCAGCAGATCGCAGGAGACCTGGTCGGACGCGCTTTCAGCGAGGGCAAAAGCTTCCCGGGCGGTCCGGGCGACCGTCTCGTGAGCCTCCACCAGATGCGCGACCATCTGGGTCGCTTCGGGGATTGAGGCATCCTCGCCGATCGCGGAGAGCTGGCTGAACTGGGCGTAGGTACCGGGGGCATAGACTCCCAGTGCCCGGATCCGCTCAGCGATGAGGTCCACCGCCAGCGCCAGTTCGTTGTACTGCGTCTCGAACATCAGATGCAGGGTCTGGAACATGGGACCCGTGACATTCCAGTGGTAGTTGTGTGTCTTGAGGTAGAGGGTGTATGTGTCCGCGAGAACACGGGACAGCCCCTGTGCGATTTCCTCGCGTTGCGCCGGGGCGATGCCGATGTTGATGTCCATTGTGGGAACCTCCTGGTGCGATGGATGCGCTCTGCATCCTACTCTGCCGCATGGCGGGCGGTGTGTATTCGGTAGTGGTCTTCGGGATACTTGCCCTTTGGCGGAAAGCGTGCTGACATAAGGGACCGACCCCCTTGCGGGATCCGCAGCCAGGCAGTATATACCTCGCAAGTCAAGGCATCTCGACCGAGTCGTACCCATGCCCGACCTCCTCCTCAAGCCCGCCGCCTGGTTCTGGATCGCCCTGTTGGTGTCACTGGCCGGGACGCCAGTGGCGCGGCTGATTGCCATCCGTTTCGACATCCTGGACCACCCCAAGTCCGGGAATCACAAGACGCATAACGAGCCGACCCCCTACCTGGGCGGACTCTTTTTGACTCTGGCAGTCCTGGTCACGTTTCTGGTGGTGGGCTATCAGCTCCCCTATGCAAACGGGGCACTCATGGGCGCCAGCAGCGCGGGATTTGACCGGGAGGTCCATGTCCCTCTGGCCTGCCTGGCCATCGTCTACATCTTTCTGCTGGGGCTGTATGACGACATCAATGGGTCCGGACAGGGATACAAGATGACCCATATCGGACTCGCCGCTACCCTGCTTTACTTGTCGGGCATCCATGTGGAGTGGACCCCCTGGCATGCCGTGAACTATCCCCTCACGATTTTCTGGCTCCTGGGGATCACGAATGCCGCCAATCTGATGGACAACATGAACGGGCTCTCGTCGGGCACCGGAGCGATCGTGGCCTTTGGCTACGCCCTGCTGGCGACATTGCGGAATGACCCAGTCAGTGCGGCGCTGGCCCTGGCCCTGAGTGGTGGGCTCCTCGGTTTCTGGGTCTACAACTTTCCCAAAGCCCGTATTTTCCTCGGCGATTCCGGGGCCATGACCATGGGATTTGTCCTCGCGATGCTGGGGCTTATGACTGGGCGTCCGAGCGCGAATCTCGGACCAGACCCCACGATTCCGCAGGTCCTGGCGGCGATTTACATGACCGGTATCTTTATGGCCGACACCTTCTTCGTCGCGTTCTCCCGGGGTGCCCGCAAAATCCACTTCTGGGATGGCGGCAAGGACCACACGTCGCATCGCTTTGTGAATCTTGGTCTGAGCGCGGTCCAGGCGGTGCTGGCGGTCTACAGTCTGGCGGCGCTCATGGCCTTTGGCGCCGCGACCATGTACTTCTTACCTTCGGTCCAGCAGAGCGGACTCCTTGCGGGGCTGATTCTGGCGGGTAGTATTGCTTTCTGGCGACGTCTGGATCAGGTGCCGGTGAAGTCCTGACAGGACGGCCGCTCCCCGCAACCACGCAGACATCGTCGGGAAGGACATCCCACGCCTGATGCTTCAGACACTCCCCCTCTGGCTCATTCTGTTCGCTATCTCCGGCAGCATCCATGAGTTTGCCCACGCCTGGACCGCCCGGAAGCTGGGGGATCCGACCGCCGAACGCGAGGGGCGGCTGACGATCAATCCGCTGGTGCATGTCGATCCGATGGGGTTGCTGGTCCTGGGCATCTCGGCCCTGGCGGGCTTCGGTTTTGGCTGGATGAAACCGGTGCCGGTGGGGACCTGGAATCTGGCGCATCCGAAGCGGGACCTGATGCTGATCTCGCTGGCGGGTCCGGTCTCGAACATCCTGCAGGCAATTTTCTGGCTGGTGCTGGCGACCCTCCTCGGAGTACGTCCCGGCATGGGAACCGGGTTGCCGGTGTTCTTCTCGATCGCGATCGGGCTCAATCTGATTCTGGCGGCGTTCAATCTGATTCCCCTGCGACCGCTGGATGGCTTCGCGGTGCTGGTCGGGCTGCTCCCCCAACGGGCCTCGCTCTGGTACGAGCAGTGGGCCGGTAAGTGGGGTCCCCTGGTGCTGGTGGGGCTGTTTGTCATTCCGGGGGCCTCGATGTTCGTCCTCGGCCCGATCTATCTGGCCGTGAACAGCGTGGTCTATGCAGCGGCGGGCTTCCTGACCGGAGGCCGCTAACGCTGAGCCCCGTCTGGCACCCGTGATTTGCCAGCGCACTGGCGCGCCCCCTTGAGGGACTCTCCACCTTGCGATACGATAGGAGCCCCTGCTACGGCAGGCCCTGTCACCCCGACAGGAGTCCGGTGCCGCCGGACTGTTCCCATGCGTGGGGCACTAGCTCATCTGGTAGAGCGCTACAATCGCACTGTAGAGGTGAGGGGTTCGACTCCCCTGTGCTCCACCACGCATGGTTTTGCACCTGTCTTGTTGCATCTCTTACCTGCCACCAGCCTGTTCAGCGCTCCCTCTCAAGTCCCGACAGCGTGTAGGATGCTTTGGCGCGTCAGCCCCGCAGGACGGGGCGAGTCTGGACGCCCGGAGTGTCGCCTGATGACCGCAATCTTCCCTGCTCCCCCTGCCCGCATCCTCGTCACTGGCGGCGCTGGGTTCCTGGGGCATCAGCTGGTGAAGCGACTCCTCGACCTCGGCCATGAGGTCGTGGTGCTGGATGATCTCTCGACCGGAAAGCGGACCAACCTCCCCTCGGATCCCCGACTGACGTTTGTGGAAGGCTCGATTCTGAATCCAGCCGACTGCGAGACCGCTGCCGCGGGATGCGCCGCGACCTTCCATCTCGCTGCGATTGTCGGGATGCGCCTCGCCGCCGCCTATCAGGAGGCGTCGTACAACATCGCCGATGCCGGGACCCGGCATGTTCTCGACGCGACTGGCGACACCCCAATCGTGCTCTTTTCGTCGTCGGCGGTCTATGGTCTGACCACCCAGGCGGCGGTCGCAGAGCATGAGACAGTCGGGGAGGCGAACTGCCTGGCGTATGACGGCGGCAAGCGGGGCTACGCCTCGGGGAAGTGGCGCCTTGAGGAACTGGGGCAGGAGGCGATGCAAGCCGGTCGCCAAGTGCTGATCGTCCGGCCCTTCAACGCCGTCGGCGAAGGGCAGGTCGGGACCTACGGCATGGTGGTCCCGAGCTTCATTCAGCAGGCCCTGAGCAACGCTGACATCACGATCTACGATGATGGCCTGCAGTCCCGAACCTTCTCTGAAGTGAAGTGTTTCGTGTCGGTCCTGGACCGGCTGGTGCATACCCCAGCGGCCTGGGACGCACCACGCAATGTTGTGAATGTCGGGACGCAGGAATCGACCACGATTCGCGGACTCGCCGAGCTGGTCCTGGAGACGACCGGCAGCAGTTCCACACTCAGTTTCCGACCCTACAGCGATGTCTTTCCCGGGAAGTCCGATGTCCGGGCCCGAGTGCCGAACACCGGCCGCCTGGAATCGCTGATTGGTCCGGTGCAGTGGCCCAGCTTGGCAGAAATCGTGCAGGAGCTGGTGCGTCAGGCACGCAACGGGCAGGAAGCCCCGGCGGTCACTGCCTCGTAAAGCGACTCCTACAAGCTGTCGTAAATCAGTGGTACGCTACCGCTGCCTGATTTCAGGCCGACACTCGCGCCCCATTATGTGGTTGGGCGCTGCCTGCGTGACTGGCCCGCGCAAGGTCCGTGAAGGAGCACACCAGCACCCATGATGGAACTGCTCGTTCTCGTAGCGGCGATCCTGGGAGGCATCGGGGCGACCCGGCTTGCCATCTATGTCGCGTATCGCTTCGGCTTCATGGACGCCCCCAATCCCATCGTGCCTGACCATCGACGCCCGGTCGCTTATGGCGGCGGGGTCGGCATCCTCATCGGTGCATACTTCGCGATGGGCCTCTACCGGTTGATTGCCGGCGAAGGGGCGCTGCTGGATCAGTCCCGCGGTGCGTTCCCGCTCTCGATGATGCTCGGCGGGATCCTCTTCTTGCTGGTCGGCCTCTGGGATGACATCCGGGAGCTGAGCCCCCGGACCAAGACCCTCCTCCACCTTGCGGCCCTGAGCATCGCCATGAGCCAGGGGGGACTGGTCCGCGAGGTCAGCGGCAACTATTTCTTCGACATCTTCTTCTCCGGGCTCTGGATTCTCGCGATCGTCAATGCCTTCAACTTCATCGATGTCTGCGATGGCCTCGCCGGGAGTGTCGCGGTCCTGACGTTCGGTCTCTTTGCGGCGACCTTCGGATTCTCGCCGTTACTGAACATCGCGCTGGCGGGTGCCTGCCTCGGGTTCCTCTGGTTCAATCGTCCGCCGGCCCGGGTCTTCATGGGCGACGCTGGTTCAAACTTCCTCGGCTTCATGCTGGGGGCCTTCACGCTCACCGAAACGAGCGGGGTCACCTGGTGGCCGTACATTGCCATGATGACCCTCATGGCCGGGGTCCCCTTCTTTGATCTCCTCTTCCAGGCGGGAGTCCGCTGGGCCCAGGGACGCTCCCCATTGAAGGGTGGTCCTGACAGTTTCGCCCTGCGCCTGCAGCGGGCGGGGATGTCGAAGTGGCAGGTCGACCTGGTGGCGATGGGCGTCGCGTCGTTTTTCTTCACTTCCGCAATCACCCTCCCCTTCATGAATCTGTGGGGGCAACTGGCGATCATCGTCCTCGTGAATGTCTTTATCGTGAGCGCCTGGCGCTGGTTGCTGCAATACGAGGTTCGTACGGATGCCTGAGTCCCCGGATGCGGGACGTCGGCTCCTCTGGATTCATCAGAATTTCGTCAGCGCCCGTCAGACCGGAATCAGCCGCGCAGTCTACTTTCTCTCGGCTCTGCTCGATGCGGGCTGGACGGTAGATGTAGTCTGTTCGCGGACCGGATATCTGGATGAAGCCCTGGATGCCGACCTCAGCGACACAGTAGTTGAGCAGGACGGGGGGCTCACCCTCCATCGACTTGGGCATCCCCCAGGCATCGCGACCCAGGATCCGAGGCACCGGGGCAAGTCCTACTTTTCGTTTAACCAGCGGGCATTGCGGTATGTCCGTCAGACGTTGCCCCGCCCAGATATGATCTGGTCATCCTCGCCTCCCGCGACCATCACGCTGCCGGCGCTGGCGCTGGCGATTCCGCAGGGGATCCCGATGCTGTTGGAGGTCCGGGATGTCTGGCCGGAGGTCCTCATTCAGGGGGGGCTGGTCCGAAACCCGCTGGTAATTGCGGTGATGGAGTGGTTTGAAGTCTTCACGCTGCAGTTCGCCGATCACATCATCCCGGTGGCCCCTGGCTTTCAGGCGCTCTACGAACGGATGGGCATCGCACCATCACGGATGACGACCAATCCGACGGGCGGGGACCCCTACTTTCTGGGAGCGACGGCGGAGTCCGGTGCCGCGTGGCGTCGGGAGCAGGGACTGGAAGGGCAGTTTCTGGCCCTGTTTTCGGGATCCATGAACGAAACCAGCAATGTCGACCTCCTCGCCGAGGCTGCACTCAAGGCTGCCGGAGAATTGCCGCAGGTGACCTGGCTCTTTGCCGGAAGCGGACGCCTCGTGGATGCGGTCAGAGCCGCTGCGCAGACCCACGACACTATCCGGTATCTGGGGGCTTTGCCACGGGATGCCATGCGTCCCATTTTTGCCGCCGCGGATGTCGGCATCATCTCCCGCGCCCCGATTCCGGTGGAGCAGCTGGTCTATCCGGGGAAGCTCTTCGACTACCTGGCGTCGGGACTCCCGGTCCTGACCAACCACATCGGACAGCCCTCAGTGGTGGTGGATGAAGCCGACTGCGGGGTGGTGCTCCGGGGTCCCCGGACCGCAGCATCCTTTGTGCAGGGCATTCGCCAGTTGCTGGAACTGCCATCCGAAGAACGGGTCGCGATGGGAGCCCGGGGACAAAACTGGCTGTTGCGCGAAATGAACGCCTTTCAGATGGGTGAAGAACTTGCCGCACTGGTGAACCGGGGCTGGCCACGACGGTCCTTCGCGGCACAACTCGTTCGCGCCGTGCGGGCCGGAGCGATCGCCACCTGCTGGACCCTCGCCGGACGCCAACGCCATGCCAGAGCGCCCTTCTCCGGGACCGATGCCGAAGCCCTGATCCGGGCAGCACATCACACCTGGCAGGCGCGGACCGCAATCAGCCCGGCCCGTCAGCCGGACTTCCAGTTGCCAGTCCCTTCGATTCTGTCTGCCCGTGAGTAGTCCCTGCTGGCAGATGGGGAGGTCGCGGCTCCGGTCTACAATCGACTCCATGCGTCATGCAGCTCTGCGACTCCTCTTCGTGATCCTCGGTGTCCATTTATGGAGCGCTGCCCCGGCATGGGCGGGCGAGCGCGTCCTGATGCTGACGCTCGATGATCGTCCCTGCAACACCATCCTGGTACAGCAACTGGCGGCCATCGCGGGGGTCGAACTCGAACTCACGACACGTCCAGATCGGGCGGGCGAGGCGGAGCTGGTGAGCCTGAACGCTGCGCTCTTTGGGTCGCTGGTGGCGTCCCGGAGCGGCGATCCTTCCAGGCTGACTGTCCCACGGCTGCGCCACGACGCCCTGGTTCACTTCGCGGTCCCACGGGTGCAACCGTTCGTGAAAGATGACGCCACGATGAAGGCGTACACCGCCGCCCTGGAGTCGCTGAAGCAACCTGCGATCCAGGAGCAGGTCCGGGCCGCGATCGCCGGCGAGGGTCCGATGCCTGCCGATCCGCCGCTGGCCGATTACGCCCAGCGAATGCGGGGCTGGCTGGATCTGCTCGCGGGGGCTTCCATCCCGCCGGACCGACTGCTGGTGACCCTCGATGACAATCGTCCCGGTCCGCTGGCCGCCTGGCTGAAAACCCGCCTGCGGCGCTACACCCCGCATGTGCAGGATGGTACCGACGAAGGGATGATGCTGCTCCTTGCCCGTTGGTGCCGGGAGCGTCAGGCCGAGGTCCTGCCACCCGAGGCGGGCATTGTCTTCACGAGCCCCTCGGATGCCGTCACGTTGCAGGCGTTTGAGTCCGGGATGCCGCTGGAGAATGTGCTGCGGATGGCGGACTGGCTGCATTTTCGGATGACCCCTTCGTTGAAGACACTGCCATCGTGGCGGTCGGTCCTCTGGCTGCATGGTTCCCCGATTACGCCGGAGCGGGCGACAGCGCTGGCGCAGGAACTCGATCAGCACTTTGTCGTGGTGGGCGACATCGCCAAACTGAATGCGGGTGATCCGGGGCTCTTTAAGGCCTGGAGTAACGGCGCGATGCCAGCAAAACTGATGGGCTATGCCGGCTGGAACACAGCGAGCAACACCCTGGGGACCGTAATGGCGCTGATGTCGGCCATCGACTACGGCTACTCCGAGCGGTCGGACCCCGAATCGGTGCAGGGAGCAGTGGAACTCTTCCTCTGGTCCCGGATGCTGGATGACTGGCTTTACATGGGGGTGGTGCGTCCGGACTATCAAAGCGCCCGGACCGCGGCGGGCCTGCCCAACGCGAACCTGAGTCCGGAGCAGGTGGCCGCGGCGATCGAGCAGCTGCAATTCCGTCTGCTGGAGCAGTGGGGCACCCTCGGCAGTGATCTTTTCGCGCCATTCCGGTTCGTCGATCCCGGTGGCACAACAGGCGCAGAAGTAACCATCCCCTGGGCACGACTCTTTGAAATCGGCGTGCTGCCGGTGGACCCCCGGGGCTTTTTGCCGACGATTCGACCATCGTTGATCGACCCGGCACCACGCTAACTTGCGGGACTGCTGTACCCTCAGGCGTGATGAGCACGACCCCTCCCGCTCCCGCCCGGACACCGCAGGAACAACTGCGGATGCTGGATCGTCTGATCCTGATTTTTCCGATCATCCTGGTGCTCGCGATCTGCGTCATGATCTGGGCGCTGCAGGGAGTCTCCGATCAGTTTGCGCCGCATCCTTCGGCGGGTCAGTTCGAGAGCGGGACCCTGGTGACGCAAAACGGCATCGTCGGTACGGTCATCGTGACCACGGAACCCCAGCCGATGGGGAATCGCTGGTTCGTGCGGCTGCAGATTGCTGATGAGCATGGGCATCCGGTGAGCCGGGCGACGGTCTTCGCTCACGGCGTAGAAGGGACCCGGTACCTGGATCCGTACCCGCTGCCGCCGGGAAAAGAACCGGGGGTGTGGGAAGGCACCCTGCTGCTACTGGAGGGGGCCACGACGGTGATGGTTCACGCGGATCTTCCGGGGGGACGTCCGGAAGAATGGGTTTCCGAGTGGTATCCGGTCGGTGCGCAACCGCCTGCGGCGGCTACGACGCAGTAACCGGGTAGACTCCCCCCTGCGATGTCGCTGACTGTCAAGAACCTCGCCAAGCGCTTCGGTCCCCGGGTCCTCTTCTCGGGGGTGACGTTTGGGCTGGGCAAGGGCGAGCGGGTTGCGCTGATCGGCCCCAACGGCGCGGGCAAAACGACACTGATGAAGATCATTGCAGGGCAGGAGGAAGCCGAGGAAGGCCTCATCGAAAAGCCCAAGACGGGGTCAGCACTGGGGTATCTCGCACAGTCGCTCCAATTTGAGGCCGGACGCACCCTGTTCGAAGAGGCTCTGGAGGCGTCGCCGGACATCCTGCACCTGCGTCAGGAAAAGCTGGCCCTGGAAGAGGCAATGGGCAAAGAGAGCGACGCCGCAGTGATCCATGACCTTGCCGACCGTTACAGCGCCCTGCTCCAGAGGTACGACGCCCTCGGGGGGTACGCCTACGAGGGGCGGGTGGCGCGGGTCCTCAAGGGGATGGGATTTGCTGAGAGTCGCTGGGAACAGCCGGTGGAAACGCTCTCCGGCGGAGAGGGGAGTCAGCTGGAACTTTGCAAGCTCCTGGTCGAGGAGCCGCCGCTGTTGCTGCTCGATGAGCCGACCAACCATCTCGACATCGAGGCCGTGGAGTGGCTGGAGGAGTACCTTCAGAGCTACCCCGGCGCCATTCTGCTGGTGAGCCATGATCGCTACTTTCTCGAGCGGGTCTGCACCCGGGTCCTCGAGCTCGCTCATGGACGGATCGACAGCTACACCGGCGGCTATGAGAAGTACCTGGAACAAAAGGCCGAGCGGCTGACCCTGCAGCAGAAGACCTATGAGAGGCAGCAGGCGGAAATCGCAAAGCTGACCCGCTTCATCAATCGCTGGCGGGCCGACTCCAAGAAAGCGACACAGGCGAAGAGTCGGGAAAAGGCCCGGGCGAAAATTGAGGTCACCGAAGTCGATCGTCCGGACCTCCGGGACCTCGCGCTGGTCTTCCAACAAGGTCAGCCGAGCTGGCATGAAGTGCTGACGGTCGAAAATCTCGCGGCGCAGATTCCAGGGCGGACGCTCTTCGAGGGGGTCAGCTTCCGGGTCGACCGGGGGGAACGGCTGGTCATCATCGGACGCAACGGCGCGGGCAAGTCGACATTGCTGAAGATGCTGATCCAGGGGTCGGGGCAATCCGCTGGAAACATGCACTGGGGCGGACAGACCGAGCTGGGGTACTTCGCGCAGGTCCGGGAGGAGTTTCCGCCGGACGCATCGGTTTTCGAGAGTCTGGGCGCGGCCCATCCGCATCTCACGAAGCAGCAGGTGGCATCGTTGCTGGGAGCGGTGGGCTTTACTGGCGCTGAGTGGGAGCGTCCGGTGGGACAGTGCAGCGGCGGTGAGCAGAGCCGACTGGCGCTGGCGATCCTCCTGGCATCGAAAGCGAATGTGCTCCTCCTCGACGAGCCGACCAATCATCTCGACCTCATCGCCCGGGAGTCGCTGGAAGAAGCGCTGGAAGCCTTCCCCGGCACGGTCATCTGCATTTCCCACGACCGACGCTTCATCGATCGCATGGCCGACAAGCTCCTGCTGGTTGATGGGGCGAAAACCCGGCTGATCCATGGGAACTACTCCCACTGGGTTTGGCAACGCGCCCAGGAAGCCCTGGCGAACCAGCCGCAGTCGGCGGCGACACGCCCTGCCCGTCCCGCGAGTCGGCCCGCCGGGAGCGCTGGCAGCAGCAAGAATGGCCAAAAGTCGGGTCCCAACCTGGAGACCGTGATTGAGGAGATTGATCGCCTGGAGCGGGAGATCGCGGCATGTCACGAAGCACTTGGGGACCCTGAGTTATACAAAAATCACCTGGATGCACAGGAAGTTCAGCAAAAGTTAAAGGTATTAGAGGAAGACCTCGCTACCTGGATGGTCAGGCTTGACACGTTCTAAAGGCTGACATTGCGCCGGAGCAATCTTTCCGGATTCCGGACACCCCCCCTTGCGGATTCGCGATCTGCCTTCTAGACTCCCCCGAGTCATGAACTTCGCCATGCGCTATCCCATGCCGCGTCGCAGCTGGCACCCCCGTCGGGGTGGAGCCGGACGCGTGGGTGGGCAAGGCGACTGACGACTCAGCCTTACTCTCACTGACACGCTTCTGACGCCCACCCGACGATGACAGGGTGGGTTTGCTGTTTGCTCCCCCCCTGTTGCGCGCCCTGCCGCGATGTCGGACCGGTTCCGGAAGTAGTCAGATCCTACGAAGGATGGATCAACCCCATGTCCTGTCCGCTGAACCCGATGCCGCAGTCTTTACCGGCGGCGGTCCACACCCCGCGACGTCTCCGCGCGATGCAGGAGGCACGTCAGCGCCCCATGAATCCCCGGGCCTGGTCCTGGCGCGGGAGCACCACCCCTGACACGACCACGACGGCGACGGTCCCGGCGGGGACCCGGGCGGCGCAGGCGGGCCTCCCGGTCCGGCTGGCATCCAGTACATCCGCGGAGGAGTCGCAATGACACCCGATCTCCTCCGCGACCACTCCGCCCTCGAGGGCTGGCTGGAGTGCGGACTCACGCTCTCCGATGACTGGTCCGGTCAGACCTGCACCGGTGTGCCGGCTCCGCCCAGGGTCCGGATTCTGAAGCCCCTGGCGATCCCACGGGCACCCTCGCACCGGAAGCGGGTCCGGGCGCTGGCCTGGCTGCTGATCCCGCTCCTGGCAGCCCGGAGCGACATCGAGCCGCAGGAACTGCCAGTCCCTGGCGCGGCACCGGGCTACGCCCAGTGCGGCTTCGCGGTCTGATCACTGATGCAGCCCCCGGCGAGCAGATGCTGCTTGTCCGGGGGCTGGACTCACCGATAATCGCGCCCATGCGACCTGTGCGGCTGCCATCGTTGCTCTGCTGCGCGCTGCTGAGCCTGGCGGTCACAACCGTTGGCGATGCCGCGCCGGGCAAGGCCACAAGCGGTCCGCTACGACTTTTGTTCGGCGGCGATGTCCTGCTCGGGGGTCGCATGACCGCACAGTTGCAGCGTCATGGTGCAGCCTACCCTTCTGCGAAAGTGCAGCCGATCCTGGCGGGGGCCGATCTGATCTTCGGCAACCTGGAGTGCCCCCTCACGCGCGCCACAGACGTCACGCTCGGCAAGGACCCCGAGAAGCTCGCCACGGGACTCGACTTTGTGTTCAAAGCCGATCCACAGCTGGGCGGAGCCGCGCTGCAGGCGGCAGGATTCACCGTGATGTCGGTCGCAAACAACCACGCGATGGACTTCAGGGCGGCCGGCCTGCTGGAGACGCTGAAAACGCTGGAGCAGCGGAACATCGTGGCAGCAGGCGGCGGTGCGACCTGGCAGGCGGCGGTCGCTCCCCGGATCCTCACGATTCGAGGTCAGCGCATCGGGGTGCTCGCCTGTTCGATGATCAATCCGGTCTACAGCGGTGCGGGAGAGACAACGCCCGGCATCTATGCGGTCGGGAAGCACTGGAATCCGTTCCTGCAGGAGCAGGTCGAGACTCTCCGCCGCAAGTGCGACCTGCTCATTTTCTCGGTCCATTGGGGGGTGGAGTCGACACCGCTGACAGAGCCCTACCAGGAGGCAGTCGCGACCGCCGCGCTGGCCGCCGGTGCAGACCTGGTGATTGGCCACCATCCCCATGTCCTCCAGCCCTTCGAGCGTCGCGGGGAGCAGCTCATCGCCTACTCGCTTGGTAATTTCATCTTTCCAGGCAAGTCCCCGGTGCTCCCCTCGGCTTTACTGGAAGTCTCCTGGGATCCGGCAGCACACACCATCGAGCCGCTGCTGCATCCACTGGTGCTGAGGGATGGCGTGCCGGAGCCGACCGCCGATGCCACGATTCGCCGGGCCATCGCGACTCTCGCGCCGGGGCTGCCGCTTGCCCCAATACCCGTACAATCCCCCTGATGCTCGCCAGCCACCCTGCCCAGGATCCGCCCTCCGGGACTAGTGTCCGTGAGCATTACCCCCTCCCGACCTGGGTGACCGGCGCGGACTATCTGCTGACGCTGGTGTTCCTCATCATTGGCCCCTTTTTCTATTACAGCGAAGCGGTCTTCCGCACGGGCTACTCCGCCCTCGGAGAGGCCATCATGCTGACCGGGCAGCTGGGACTCCATTTCATGGTGGCGTACTACTTCCTCACGAACCACTTCATGGAGCCGATGACCCGTGAGGTGCGGCTGATTCTGATGGCCTGGCGGGTTCTGATGACCGCCTGGGTCGCCCTGCTGATCTATGGCTTCCAGCAGTACCGCCATCCCTGGCAGGGATAGGCCCGACAGGTCGCTTCCCGCTAGAATGCGGCTATGAGTACCCGCGTCCGCTTCGCCCCCTCCCCGACCGGTTCCCTGCACATCGGGTCGGCCCGTACCGCCCTCTTCAACTTTCTCTACGCCCGTGCAACTGGCGGGACCTTCATCCTCCGGATCGAGGACACCGATGAGCAGCGGAGCACCGACGCGTCGCTGATCACCATCATCGAAGGCCTCCGCTGGCTTGGCATCCATTGGGATGAGGGACCAGGGGCTGATGCCACTGCCGGCGCGCTGACCTCCGTGGGGGAGTACGGCCCTTACTACCAGTCGCAGCGCAAGGATCGTCATGAGCACTACGCCGCGCAACTGGTGGCCTCAGGTGCGGCGCACTGGGTCGATGCGGAGTATGTCTCGCATGGCAGTGACAAGCAGGAGGGGGATGCCCTCGCCTTCCGGGTGCCAAACGAAGGCGAGACGGTGGTCTACGACAAGATCAAGGGAGAGGTCCGGTTTAAGAATGAGGACCTCCAGGACTTTGTGATCGTGAAGGCCAACGGCACCGCGCTCTACAACTTCGCGGTCGTGTGCGACGACCTCGATATGGCGATTTCACTGGTCCTGCGCGGGGATGATCACCTCTCGAACACACCAAAGCAGATTCTGCTCTATCAGGCGCTGGGCATGAAGCCGCCTGCTTTTGGTCACATCCCGCTCATCCACGACGAAGAGGGGGGAAAGATTTCCAAGCGGAAGCAGTACCAGTGGGCGACACACACCGCGTGGTACCAGGAGCAGGGGTTCCTGCCCGAGGCATTCGTCAATTACCTCGCCCGCCTCTGCTGGTCCGATGGCACGGATAACGAGTTCTGGACCCTGTCGCAGCTGGAGAAAAAGTTCGGCCTCAAGGGGATCGCGTCCACCCCGGCGCGTTTCGACTTCACCAAGCTGAAGTGGTTCAACGGCAAGTACATCCGGGAGCTTTTCAAAGAGGACCCCGCACGGTACTGGTCTCTGCTGCGTCCTCTTTTCGTGCAGGCCGGGTTCCTGGTGGAGTCCGGGGGATCAGCTGAGGAGGAGGCGCGGGCGGAGGCGATCGGTGCACTCTTCTACGATCGCCTGGAGTACTTCGCACAGATCGCGGAACTGGCGCATTACTTCTATCATGCTCCAGCGACGTACCCCGCTGACGAGGTCGCTAAGGCGAAAGTGACCGAGGCTTCACTGACGCTGCTCGGCCATCTGGTGCCTGTGCTGGAGGGAGTCACCGACTGGAGTCACGACGCCCTGGATGCCACGCTGCGGGAGTACACCACCGCACAGGGGGTGAAGTTTGGCGAACTGGTGCATCCCCTGCGACTGGCGCTGACTGGCAGCACCGCGAGTCCGGGGATTTTCGATGTCCTGCTGCTCCTCGGACGCGAAGAAACTCAGCGCCGGATCCAGGCGCTCTGTGCCGCTGATGTGATGAGCTGACGGCGCGCTGGCGTTAGTTGTCCGACGGTGTCACCGACGCCGGGATCACCGCTGAGGGGCTGATGCTTTCGCTCATCCCGACCAGCCCAACCCGCGGGGAAGCCTGGCGATACAGCATCAGTCGGCCCCGCAAGTTCATTTGGGTTGCCTCGCCGTCCTCTTCACCGTTCTCGAACAGCGTCTGGATGCTCCAGTCTGAGCTCAGGATCGGATGATTGCCTGCTGTACGACGTGAGGTTGCAATACGCCAGTGCCGGGGCTCCTGATCCGGCTGCTGGGCCAGGTAATCCTCGTATTTGAATCCATAGGCCAGGAAGAGTTTGCCGTTGGCTTCGAGCAGCGATGACGACCCACCACCGTCAGAGTCCAGGTCCAGGACATCCCAGTCTGCCAGTGCTGCAGGCTCTGCAACTTTGGCCAGCAACAATCGTTGCTGACGGGTTTTCGCTGTGCTCCCACTGTCACGGGTGTAATAGCTCAGGGCCGGGCGGCCATCGCTGCGGATCAGGAGTGATGGCCGGAAGTCGGCAAAGCTGTAAGTGCCGACTCCCGCATCAAAAGTCTGGAGCGACCAGTCCGCATTGGAGGCCGGGAGGGTCTCGCTTGCCCGGAAGAGGAGTTGCTCCATAGGTCCGCCGAGCTCTGACTGCGACGCTGTGATCAGCAGCCAGAGCCGGTCATTCGCCACTCCCAGGAGGGGATTCTTGTACCGGAACAAAATCGTGCCGTTATCCAGGCTGTGCTTCGTCCAGTTGCTGGCTGGGGGATCGGTGGGAGTGCCGCTGTTGGAGATGTAGACCTGATTGCGGGCGACTGTCACCAGGCGTCCCCCAACCGAGGCCAGCGTCAGCCGACTCCATTCCCACAGCATCTCGCTTTCCGGAGTGGCGATCGGGATGCTCGTAGCGAGCCAGTCGCCCTCGGCGATCGGGTTGTCTTTCGTGGCCTGGCGCAGTCGCATATAGGGCGTCCCGGTGTCGTTGGCTCGATAGAGCGCCACCAGGCGGTTGTTGTGGATGGCCAGGGCAGGTGTGACCGGCGCACTGGCCGGGTTCAGGGTCTCCAGTCGGAGTTTGTCCCAGTCGGTGGCACGCTGTGGATCGGCCACCTTCCCAATGTAGATATCGACCAGCGGCTGTCCCCCCTCGCCCGGGACATCAGAGAAGCCATCCACGAGGATCACAGGCTTATCCAAATAGTTGATGACCGCGTAGTCATTCGCGCTGATGTTGGGAAGTGAGTCGAAGGCGTTCCAGACACCAATCGACGTGTTGATCACGCGGACCGAGCCGGACTTGTTTGCCGACACCCGCCCACAGGCATCTCGCGCCCGGAAGGTCATCGGGAAGTAACCCGCACTGTCTGGGATACCGGAAAGGGTGGTGCCATTGATGCTGAGCCAGAGGGGGCCTGAGACCGGTTCCAGCGTTATGGCTCCTGTCCCGCCGGTGACCTCCAGCGTTGCTTCCCAGGGCTGGTTCACTCCTGCGATGGGAAGATTGAAGGACTCCAGCGTAGGAGCCGTCCCCTCACAGTCTGCAATCGTGATAGTGAAGTCCCGGGTGCCAGACTGCGGCGGGTCGCAATTGTCGGTCGCCCGCAACGTGACAGCAATCTCCTGGGGACTGGGAGGCGTTCCGACCAGTCGCCAGCTCCGGGCGTCGGGCTGTTCGAGTTGCAACCATGACGGCACCGCGCCGCCCCCCTGGAGGGTCAGGGCCAGCGTGAGCGTCCCGGTCCCGGTCAGGGTCCCGGTAGATTCGAAGAGGGAGCCAGCGGACCCGGCGAGATTCGACGGGTCACCGATGGTCGGGGGGTCGGTGCATTCATCCGGGGACTCGATCCGCATGCGGAACTTCAGATCAGCCGCTCGCCCAACCCCGCAGGCATCAATGACCGTAAGGATGAAGTCGAACATACCACCCGTTGTCGGCGTTCCGATCAGACTACCATCGACCAGGGTTAATCCGGGCGGAAAATCTCCCCGCTGGTCAATTGTTAGCACGGGAATTTGGTACTGGAACGGCTTCACCCCAGAATCGACGAAACTCTCCAACAGCAGGTCCGTGGCGACTCCCACCGGGCGTGTGCCCAGATTGATGACCGATTGAGAGCTGAGGTACCCGGGGCGGGGTCCGCAGGTGGTCCGGGAAAATGATGCGTATTTGGCGTCTACACTGTAAAAGTCACGCGCTGGCTTTTCAGGGGTCTCCTTCGCGAGATCACTGTTGTACTTGTAGGTGAGACGCGCCTGGATGAAGAAGTTGCCTTCTAGAGAATCCGGAATCCGTGCGGTGGAGACACCATTGGGTACCCGCACGAAGGGGATCACCGCCACCTGGTCTGCTCCGGCAGGCGATGGCCTGGAGGGATTAGTCGCGCTCGGCTTAAAGACCACGAACTCCCATCTCTGTACCGTGATGCTTACGACATTGTTGGCAATACCGACATTCTGGAGCTGAACAAACTGCTCTTCGCCAACCTCCGCATCCTGCGCCACAACGATGATGCGGTCTGACACCACATCAACGGTATCGCCGATGGTCCCTCCGGGGTTACAACCCAGACTCCCGAAGATCCAGCCTGTCAGAAGACCAAGAAACACCAGTGTTTGCAGGATTCGCATGTTGCCTCCGAGTGGGGGGCACCGCGTGGTTCGCACACTCCCGGCACAGACCACTCAGTTTGCTTTTCGTCTAGGGACTGTCAAAACTATAGACCAATTTTCAGGTCGTTACAACGTTTCCTCCACGCTCGAACGTCGGAGAACTCACCGCCCCCGGGCGTGACGAAAGCCGCGTGCAAGCCGTCCCAATCCACTGATGGTCAGCGCGATGGTGATCGCAATCGTGAAGAGCGCCATGAGGAGGGCCACGACACTGAAGCCCAGCAACGGATGCACCTGCCGCACCGCCCGGGCACCGAAGGGTGCTTCAAACGGCGGGGTGAAGGGTGTCTCCCGGGGGTCAGCTTCCCAACGAACCCGTTGCCAGGGCTCGTCGACACCGGTAGCGGATGTCGCCCCGGACCACCAAACCGGCTCCTCAACTGTGACCGGTCGACGCTGGCGGTAGATCCGCTCCCGGTCGTAACGCTCCCGCTGTACCGGGTCAGACAGCACCTCATACGCCTCGCTAAAGCGGCGAAACCGATTCTCATAGGTTTCCCGTTCGCCTTCGGGTGCTTTGTCGGGATGCCACTGCTGTGCGAGCTTCATGAAGGCACGGCGGATGACTGCCGAGTCGGCATCCTGTGGGACCTCCAGCAATTCGTAGTAGCTCGTTGCGGGCATCGGGTGCCGGTCCTCAGGGAGTCATTATGCCTGTAGACCGTTCACAGGGGGGAAAGGTTGCACGGGCTGGATGACAGATCCGCAAGCAATCAGCCCCCGGGGGAGGTCTCCCCCCCGGGGGCCGTGGCGTCTGCACCTGCACTGCAAAGGAGCGAGAGAACTCCGTCGCGTCTGTCCGATGGATGTGGTGTCACTGCGGCAGTCCGACCTCTGGTGGAGCCGGCAACGGCGCGAGAGCGAGGCGTGGTGGACCCGGACCGGCATGCGGGTCGGGCAGTCGCCCTACTACAAGGGTCGCACCGATGGCCAGACCGAGCGCGAGCCACATGCCGACTGTCAGGGTGGTCGAAGGGATGTCCAGTTCATCGACAGGTTGCATGCGATTCGCCCCTTTCGACGCTGGTACGAACCCGCCCGAAGTGAAGTGCCACCCGTATACTCAGGCAGGCAAGCCGCCACGTCCTTAACCACCTCGGGAGGCATCTGAAGGAGACTGAAGCGCAACCTATGGCAGATGTAACGGAACAACAGGTCCTTGATGCGCTCCAGGTCGTCAAAGACCCGGACCTGCACCGCTCCATTGTCGATCTCGGCTTCGTCCAGCACCTGCGAGTCTGCGACGGGATCGTCGCATTCACCATCGTACTGACCACCCCCGCCTGTCCGGTGAAGGATCAGCTCAAAGACGAAGCCATCGCGGCGGTCAAAACGCTTCCCGGCGTCTCCCAGGTGAATGTGGAGATGGACGCCAGTGTCCGCTCGTTCCAGTCGAAGGATATGGGCGCCCGTTTGCCGGGTGTCCGGAACATCCTCCTGGTCTCTTCGGCCAAAGGAGGGGTCGGCAAGAGCACGGTCGCGGCGAACATTGCCGTGGCGTTGGCCAAAACCGGCGCGAGTGTTGGACTCCTGGATGCAGACATCTATGGTCCGAGTGTCCCGATCCTCTTTGGACTGGAAGGACCGCCGGAGGTCGTGGACAACAAGATCCAGCCGTTCGAGAAGTACGGTGTCAAACTCATGTCGATCGGCTTCCTGATCACCGAGGAGCAGGCGGTCATCTGGCGCGGTCCCATGGTGATGCGGGCGCTCACGCAGTTCTTTGATGACGTGGAGTGGGGCGCGCTGGACTACCTGGTTCTCGACCTCCCCCCCGGCACGGGGGATGCCCAGCTCACCATCGCCCAGTCGCTGGATGTCGCCGGGGCGCTCATCGTGACGACCCCGCAGGATGTCGCGTTTGCCGATGTCCGCCGGGGGATCCAGATGTTCCGCCAGACCAGCATCAACATCCTCGGCATCATCGAGAACATGGCGTTCTTCGTCTGTCCCTGCTGTGGGGAGGCGACGGAGATTTTCCAGCCGGGGCGACGCCGCCAGGCCCGGGAGGATGTGGAAGTCCCCTTCCTTGCCCGATTGCCCATCGATCCGGCCATCGCCGATGCCACCGACAACGGGATGCCCATCGTGGTCGCCCAACCGGAAAATCCGCAGGCGCAGATTTTCCAGCAACTGGCGGGCGAGGTGGTCCGGGAGTTGGCCAAGGTGCACTACCGGGAAGAGCTGGCGACCGCCTGAGCCTGTTGGGAGCGACCTGCGGCTACTCCCAGGTGGCGTACTCGATCTCGGTGTTCTCGGTGTAGGGGTTCCCCGGGTTGTACTTCGTGGTGAGCCAGATGGCGGTGTACCGCCCATCGCCATGCGAGGCGATCTGGCACATCGGCTTCCCAACGCCCGTCAGCCCTGGCTCGATCACCTGCTGCGTGCAGGCCGCGATGGTGGGGAGGGTGTCATCCTGCAGGAAGAACTTGGCCTGCACCGGCGCGGTGGGCTCCCGGTAGGAGACCAGCAGGCAGCCGCGTCCCTGGGAGTCGAAGCTGAACTGCGTACAGGGAAGCCGACTAAAGGTCACTCCCGTGGGACTGAAAATCTGCGTGAAGGATGGACTCCAGGATCCCCCTTCATAGGTCACCAGTCCCCAGGCATCTCCGGAGGAACCGATCCGGGCACCAAGCCAGATGCGACCGTTGGGTGACCGGGCCAGAATCGGCAGGTCGTAGTCCGGACCGTCGTTGTACAGGTCCGTCCCCTCAGCAGGCCAGGACCCAGTGGATGTCTGGCTCCAGATGAGCTTGCAGAGGCTCGGCACTCCTGTTGGTCCACCGGGGAAGGGGGTGTAGAGCGACTCCCAGACCGCCAGCCATTCACCATCCGCGGTCCCCACCAGCGCATGACTTGGGACGCGAGCGCTGCCGCCTTCCGATGTCACGACATCGGCACCACCGATGCGGGTCAGGGGAGACCAGACACCCGCGTTGAGGGTGGAGAAGTACATGTCGTTTGGCAGGGCGGGTAAGCCGCTCCCGGCCGGAGGCTGATCACCCCGCGACCACTGCCCGAGGAATCCCATGGTCCCGGCGGCATTCCCGATCATCAGGCAACGATCCCATTGCCCCGGATGAATGCTCGCAGGGACAGTCGCAGGCGCACTCCAGGTCCCGCCGGATTTGCTGACGCTCTGCCGCGGGCGTCCGGCGGAGTTCAGGGTGTACATCACATGGGTGACATTGTCCGGCCCGGTCTGGCAGGAGACATGGCCCAGTCCCCCTCCACCGGAGCTGTAGATCATCTCGGGGGTATCCCAGATGATGGGGGTCGGTGAAGGCATGAAGCTCTGGTGCCAGACCTGATACGGCAGCTGCGTAAACCAGGTCAGATGCACCCGACCATCGGGACCCACCGAGAGCGCGTTGGACGTGTTCTGAGAGGTGTCAAACAGTTCCTTCTGGCTGAACGTATTGGTCAGCCTGACAGGCGCACCCCAGGCTGCAGTTGGGAGGACCGTTACCAGCGTCGTCGCCAGATCGGTCTGCGCGTCAGCAGCGCGTACCCGCAGCGCGATGACCTTCGTGGTCTCCGATGGATAGCTGGTCGAGACCAGCGCGCCGGTGGCATCGATCTGGAACAGGCTGCCGTCATAATCGAAGTCCCATTCGAAGTCGACGATCGCGCTGCTGCCCGGCAGACTGCCGGATCCATCCAGTGAAATGAGTGCGCCGGGGGCGACCGCCTCGCCGGGACAGGCGCGACTGAGCACCGCGATCGGCGGATCACCCAGGGGTGAGAAGGTCACCTGGACCGGGAAGCACTGATACGTGGTGTACGAGGTGATCGTCACCGGGGTCCGCAGGTCTTCCAGCAACCCGACCCCGGCTGCTGCCTGATCCGTGACAGTCACCAGCCCCCAGTATTCGCCTTCTGCGGCATTACTGGTGTTGACGACGAAAGTGGTCGCAGTCAGGGGCGACGGGTCCTGCCCGGTCCCACTCAGAGAAAGCGTCAACGGCCCAGCAGTCACACCCGGGATCTCCAATGTCGCCGACACTACATCACTGCCAAGGGAATACCCGTGCTTCCAGTCCCAGATGTCGACTTTGTACTCCGCTGACGATGTCGGATCACCGGCTTCCAGAGAATTCGCAAGTTCAGTCACGTTGATTTTCCAGGGGGCATTCCCCGCAAATTGTGGCAGCTCGTACTGCGGATTCTGACGGGTCGCACGCACCGCGGACTGCCCATAGTCAGCGGTGAGATAGATACGAAAGCGGACCTGGCTCGCCGGGGTCAGCCGCAGCGCGAGGGTGGCTTCGGATGTCATGCCGGGGAAAAGCACATTGAAACCCGCCGGCTGCTGATAGTTAAAGGGATCCGACCCCGTGTCCTCCCGCATGAGGATGTAAGGCTGGACAGGTGCGGCTGCGAAAGCGGGAGCACTGGCGGCCGTGTCGAGCCACATGCGACCGTAGCCCGCCGCATTGGTCACGAGGTCCGGCACCGTCGCGACACCAGCCAGGTTGGTGGCGGGTTCATCGGAAACGACCCAGGCTTTGACATTGAAGATCGCCAGGTCCGGGCGAATGGCAGGCGCAAAGGGATGCCGAATCCGGAAGTCGACTTCCACATCGCCGCTCCCGCTGTGTCGCAGCCCCAGCACCTCGAAGTTCCGCCCGAACATCTCTGTAAAGGCCGGAGCCAGTCCCAACTCGCTGTAGGTATCACCGATGGCGGTGGCTGCGCGATGGGGGGTCAGCGTGGCTGAAGCAGCGACCAGATCGATGCCGAGGTCGAAGCTGCTGAGCAGCGCTCCTTCCTGCAAACGCCCCTCAGCCGGTGATGCTACTGGCGGTGCTGCGGTCCCGGTGGGACTGGCCCCCCGTTCAGCGCAACTGGTCGCCAGTGCGAGGGGGATCAGCATCAGGCCCACCAGGGGCAGGGTGTGGTGGCGGGTCATTGGTCGCTCCTCGGATAGCGCTGACAGTCCCAACGTACGGTTGGGGAGTTACAGATGCGGGACGGCAGCATGTCGGGCTACTGCCAGACGCTCCAGTCGATTTCTCGGGCCGTGAACGGTCCGCCGCCGTACTTGTCGGTCAGCCAGAGTGCCATGTGACGGCCATCGGCCATCCCCAGCACCTGTTGTCCGATCCGGGCAAAGCTGCCACCCTCTACTGCCATACCAGTGATACCGCTCAGACTGCCCAACGGAGTGGTCTCAGTGAAGCGGATGTAGTTGATGTAGGTGGTGGGCTGGTTGTGGCTATGGGTGAGGACGCCCTCGCCCTGGGGATTGAACCCGAAACCGAAGTACGCCTCCGACCCCGTGGTCACCGACCGGGCGACTGAGAGCGGCGTCCAGGAGGAGCCATTGAACTGGCCCATGCTGATCGATGACTGCGTGCCGGACCCGACGGCCAGCCAGATGGTGCCGTTGGGTGATCGTGCCAGTACCGGGTTCGAATTGCGGCTGACGCCGTTGTACGCGAAGGACTGTGAGCCCCAGCTGCCGCCGGTCGTTTTGTTGTACTTCAGTCCTACGGTGTACGTAGAGGTGATCGATGTGACGCCGTTGTACTGCTGCTCCACGCCGGACCAGACAGCGAGCCATTCGTTGTCCGCAGTCCCAACGAAGTCCATGTCCTCGTCACTCAGGGTGTATGACCCGCAGGCTGTGGAGTTCAGCACAACGTAGCGATCGCCAATCTGCGTGATCGGCGCCCAGGCGGTGCCATCAAAGCTGGTGAAGTAGACCGGCATCGCCGGACCCGGAATCGCCGGGCAGACCGTACCACCACGTCGCTTGCCGGCAAAGCCCAGAGTCCCGTCGGGACGGGCCGCCAGTATGCCGCCGGTCCAGACATTCGTACCGGAGGCATAGGTCGTGATCGGCCCGACGATGCTCCAGGTGCCGTTTTCCAGCTTCGCGTGCCGGAATTCGGGATAGGCACTCGGCATCGTTGGTCCAGTGAACGATGCATGGAGCGTATCGCCGACCGCTGCCAGCGAACAGTTCCACTGGTAGTTACTGGTGTTCAGTGTCGATGACACCAGTGTCCGGGGCTGCCAGGTGGGCGGGCACCCGCTGTACTCCTGATGGTAGTGCTCGAACGTGTACGCGGGGAAAGTACCCGTGACTTCCGGATAGAGCACATGGACCGCCCCATCGGCGGTCTGCACCAGGTTGTGGGTCACGTTGGAACCAAAGCCCTGGTACTGCTCATAGAGGCTGTTGTTGGTGAGCCGCTGGGTCGCGTTCCAGGTCGCACTCCCCGAGACATTGATACTGGCCGTGGTGATGTTCCAGCCCGATGGGGTGCCATCGCTGACCCGAAGCGCGACCGTCCGGGTCCCAGCGCTGGGGTACGCCTGCGCCACCAGCATCCCTGAGGCATCCACTGTGAAGTTGCTGCCGTCATAGTCCCAGTCCCATTCGTACGCCGTGATCGGATTCGAACCGGGAGTGCTGGGCGATGCATCGAAGGTGTCGCCGATCCCCACTTTCATGTCGCCGCCATAACAGCGACTGAAGGCAGCAGTCGGAGGCAGGCTGGTGTTGCCAACCGCGACCGGGAAGAGCTGATACGTCACATAGCTGGTGATGGTGACCGGCGAGGTGAGATTCTCCTGCAGCGCGACCCCACTGGTGGCACTGTCCGTGACTGTCACGAGCCCCCAGTAGTCACCCTCGAGGCCCCCAGCAAGATTTGTCACCAGCACAGTGCCTGTCAGCGGTGTCGGGTCGGTCCCTGTGCCACTGAGGGAGACAGTCAGCGGACTCGTGGTGACTCCCGGCACCTGCAGCGTGGCCGATGCGACATCGCTCCCCAGCTGCTGGCCATGCTTCCAGTCCCAGATATCGACCTGGTACTGAGCGGTGGAGGCGGTCTGCCCGGCTTCCAGATTGTTAGCGAGTTCCGTCACTGCCACTTTCCAGGCGGCGTTGCCCGCAAATTTCGGCAGTTCATATTGCGGGGTCTGGCGGGTCGCCCGGACTGCAGACTGCCCATAGTCAGCGGTCAGATAGAGCCGGAGGGTGACCGCGCTGGCGTTGCTGAGCTGGAGCGACAGGGTCGCCGTCGATTCCATGCCGGGGAAGAAGACGTTGTAGCCAGCAGGATTCTGAAAATCGAACGCTCCAGCCGCAGCATCTTCCCGGAGCAGAATGTAGGGCTGGACCGGTGCAGCATTGAACCCGGGAGCTGCGGATGCCGTGTCAAGCCACATCCGGCCATAACCTGCCGCATTAGTCACGATTCCCGGGAGCGCCGAGACTCCGCCAAGATTCACCGCCGGCAGGTCGCTGACCGCCCAGCACTTCAGGTTGAAGATGGCGAGGTCCGGACGGGCGGTTGGGGCGAAGGGATGCCGGATCCCGAGTTCCACCTCCACTTCCCCATTCGGCCCGAACTGGAACCCGCGCACCTGGAAGTTGCGACCAAACATCGTCGTAAAGGCCGGTGCCAGCCCCAGTTCGCTGTAGGTGTCGCCGATGGCGGCAGTCGCCTTGTCAGCGGCGAGTGTCACCTGCTGGCTCACGGGATCCAGGTGCAGATCGAATCCTCCCAGCAGGCCCCCTTCACGAGGAACTCCCGGCGCGAAGGGGTCCGACCCCGTAACGGCCGCTGGTGCCAGTGGAGCGGAACCTCCCTGGCAGCCGAGAAGCAGGGTCGAGACCGCCAGGAGTCCGATGGTGGTGCTGTGAGTCCTCATGGTCTGGAGCCTCCGGCTCAGGGCAAGTGTGGTGTGGCGAAAAAAGTGGCGAACGAGTTACTGATAGAGCGCGGCATCCAGTTCGAAGCCGGAGAAGAACGCCCCACCGTACTTCAGGGTCGACCAGACCGCCACATAGCGGCCATCGTGCAGCCCGGCGATCATCGCGGGATACCGAAAAGTTGAAAGTGTCGGCTCCACCAGATGCGGTGTAAAACCGGAAATGGCAGCAGGGGTGTCAGTCTGACGGAAGCGCTTGCTGTTGAACGGCACATTGCTGTTCTGGTAAGTGACGGCGAAGGTGCCCCGGCCATCGTCATCGAAATTCAGGCTGAAGTAGGGCGTACTCCCCAGTCCACCGGGCAGGACGATGGTCATATCACTGTCCCAGGTGCCGCTGGAGTAGCGGGCCAGCCCGATGGGACTGCCCGTGCTGCCAGCGCGAGCGATGAGCCACAGCGTACCGTTGGGGGAGCGTTCGAGAATCGGATGACGGTACTGTCCGGCACTGGTGTAGAGATTCGCTTCTGCCTGCCAGACCCCACCAACAGTCTGCGCCCAGGAGAGCTTGCTCGGGCCGGTGTTCTGATCGGTGAAGCCATCGAAGGGGGTGACTACCTCGTCCCAGACTGCGACCCATTCATTCGTGGCGGTCGCGGCCAGCGTGGCACCGTAGCCATACATGTGTCCGGTGTTGCCACAGGTGGGAATGTTGACCACGATGTCACCCAGGCCGATGGTGCTCACGGAGCCCCAGGACCCGCTGGTTCGTTTTACGAACTGCAACTGCCACGGAATGGCCGGAGTTCCCGGACAACTGGGCTGCGTGGTCCGCAGGACTGTCAGGACCCCCAGCGTCCCATCCGGACTCGCCGCGATCGTCGAGCCGGTGAGCCTTTCGGTGTTGTTGGTATGGGTCATCACCACTTCCTGCGTGCCCCAGCCACCGGCGGTCCGGGGGCGATAGATCAGCTGATCGCGGCTGGAGCCATCCCGCTGGTTGAGCAGCGCATGGACGGTGTTGTCGCTGGTCGCGGCGAGGGAGAACTTCC
This sequence comes from bacterium, assembly GCA_022072165.1. Lineage (NCBI taxonomy): Bacteria > bacterium. The sequence goes on from JAJVIF010000002.1 coordinate 199,069, forward strand.
GGGTGATCTGCTGCGAGGCGGGGGTCGTGAAGAAGTTCTCCGGGGCGGTCCAGCTGCCAGCGACATCGCAGGTGCTGGGGAGCTGCATGTACCAGTACTCAGTGGCGAATGGACTGGCACTCTGCACGATGCTGAAGACCAGATGCGCGGTGCCATCAGAAGTCACGACCAGGCTGTCCGGTGACTCGGTCAGCTCGCAGAGGACTTCCTGAATGCTGTTCGTCGTGAGTCGCAGCGGTGTCTGCCAGACCGGGGGTCCTGAAACTGACACCGGCCGCACCAGCGTATGGCTGTTGCCGAAACCGTCACTCACTCGCAGCGCGGTCTGGTAGTTCCCCGCTGCCGGGAACTCGTAGTCCACGGTGGAACCAGTCGCCATGACATCGAAAGTGGGATCGATGTAGTCGAAGTCCCACTCGTAGCTGACAATCGGATGCGTGCCGGGCGTGCTGAGGCTGCCATCGAAGTGGGTGTCGGTCTCGGCCTTAATGGAAAGGAAATTGCACGCGGTGAACTCTGCGGTCGGGGGCACCGCCGTGGCGCCGGCGACACTCACCGGGAAACATTGCCAGGTGGAGTAGTTGGTAATGGTGACCGGCTCGAAGTCTTCGTTCAGCCCGACACCGCTGGTCGCCTGATCCGTCACACTCACCAGCCCCCAGTAGTCGCCGGCGGTCACCGACGGGTCACAGAATGCCGAGATGGTGCCTGTGAGGGGGGTCGGGTCGGTCCCGGTCCCGGTCAGCGCCAGCGTCACCGGAGCAGCCATCACGCCCGGGATATCCAGGGTCGCGTCGATGACATCGCTCCCCAGCGACTCCCCATGCTTCCAGTCCCAGATGTCGACCTGGTAATCCGCGGAGGAGAGCTGCCCCGCCTCGAAAAAGTTGTTGAGTTCCGTGACTGCGATCTTCCAGGGGGCGTTGCCCGCGAACTTCGGCAATTCGTATTGCGGATTCTGACGGGTCGCCCGGACCGCGGACTGCCCGTAGTCGGCGGTGAGGTAGATCCGCAACTGGACAGAGGTCGCGGTGCCGAGATCAAGCGCGACCGTATCAACGCTGGTCATGCCGGGGAAAAAAACGTTGTATCCCGCAGGATTCAGGTGCGAGAACGCGCCGGCCGTGGGGTCTTCGCGGAGCACGACATAGGGCTGCACGACCGCCGCGCTGAACGCCGGCGAAGTGACCGCAGTCTCGGCCCAGAGGCGACCATAGCCATCGGCATTCGTGACCAGGCCGGGGGCCACCTGAACACCTCCCAGATTCGTGGCTGGCTGACTGCTCACCACCCAGCACTTGAGGTTGAAGATCGCGAGGTCCGGACGGGTGGCCGCACTAAAGGGATGTGTGGTCTCAAAATCGACTTCAATGGTGGTCGGCCCGGTCGAGCGAAGCCCCCGGACCCGGAAGTTTTTCCCGAAGCGTTCCTGCAACGCGGGTCCGAGTCCAATCTCACTGAAGGTGTCGCCGATGGCAGCAGCGGTCGCATCTGGCAGGAGCGCGACTGTTCCAGCCTCCCGGTCGATGTCCAGCACGAATCCGCCAAGGAAGCCCCCTTCCATCGGCAATTGCAGCTGGGGCGCCCGCAAGGAGGATGTTGTCGGTGTCGACGCGGCACAGGCGGTGAGCGCCAGGGCCAACACGGGACTACAGCGAAGCCAAGAGCGCATGTGCGCCTCCTGCAGGGAGTGACATTGAGGACGTGAACCGGGGAACGGCGTCGGAACCCCAATGGTAACAAAACGAGCCGGGAAGTATCCCGGCTCGTGACTGCAGTTTGTCAGCAATTTGGGCTATTCCCAGAACAGGGCTTCCAGCTCCTGGCCTTCAGTAAACGCCCCGAAGCGGGTCGACTGGAACACCATCGCCCAGCGTCGATCCGCCAGACGGACTGTTACCGGGAAGCGCTGCAGGATCCCAGTCGCAGACGGCACCATCGTGGTGTTCGGCATGGCTGCAATCGTAGCGATGGAGTCGGATTGCTGGAAGATCTTGCTGGTCATGGGCGTGCCGAAGTTTGAGCCGCCGGACATCAGCATCCCCTGCCCATCCGGGGCGAAGGCCAGGTACGGCTGTGCGCTCCCGAGAATGCCAGTCAACGCGGTGGTGGAGGCGGTCCAGACAGTGCCGTCATAGGTCATCAGCCGGATGTTGGTCAGGTCGCAGTGCGTCAGCCAGATGGTTCCATTCGGGCTGGTCGCCATGACGATCCGGAAGGAGTCAACCGGAACGCTGGTCAGAACGGACTCCGAACCCCAGACGCCCCCGGTGGTCCGGTTCCACTTGGTCATACAGGCACTGCTGACCGCGGAACCACCCAGGTGCGGGGTCTTGAGGGTATCCCAGGCCGTGATCCACTCGTTGGAGAGAGTCGAAGTCAGGGAGGCCGACAGGATGCGACCGCTCCAGCCTCCACCTCCGGACTGCGATGTCACATAAGACGTTGTGCCGATCAGTTCCTGCGGCTGCCAAACTCCCCCGACGGTCCGGATGGCATACATCTGCCCCGACACCGCCGGGATGCCGCCACCATTGACCGCAGCCGGGTCTTGTGGTGGCTGGAAGTGCGCGACATAGCCGAGTTCATCGGCATAGTTGCGGGCAATCCAGCCGTAGTTCCAGCCCCCGGTTCCGGGGGTGGAGGTGATGTTCACCGGGGCCGACCAGACGCCTCCGGTGTTGTGGATGTACCGGACGTTGTTCACACTCGCCAGGAACGACACATGGAGCCGGTCATCGCTGGTGATCGCCATCCCCACCGGGAAGACGCCACCACCGCCTGATGTGAAAATCTCGGTGGGAGCAGACCAGTCCGAGGAGCAGGGCGCGAGGGTCTGGTGGAAGATACTGTACGGCGACCCGGCGCGGTAATGAATCAGATGCGCGGTGCCGGTGCTGTCGATGCCAATCACCGGCGATGTCCGGGACTGATCTTCCCAGCGGTTCCAGTAGGTGTCGTTGGTGATCCGGATCGGCGTGGTGGACCAGGAGGGGGGGCCGGTGATCGCCAGCAGCGAGCTGGCGATGTCGAATCCCGCCGGACTCCCATCACTCACCCGCAGCGCGACAGTGGGGGTCCCCACTGCACTGAACGACTGGGTCGCGATGACACCCGTGGCATCGACCGTGAAGTTGCTGCCGTCGTAATCCCAGTCCCATTCGTAAGAGACGATCGGATTGGTGCCCGGCACGCTGCTGGAGGCATCGAAAGTTTCGATGATGCCGATGGAGAGGTCTCCCCCCAAACAGCGAGTGAAAGCGGCGGTCGGCGGCTCGGCCACATCCTCCACCGACACATCAAAGACCTGATAGGTCACATAGCTGCCAAAGCTGACGGGCGTGGTGAGATTCTCTTCGAGCCCGACTCCTTGATTCGAGTCGGTGACCGTCACCAGCCCGAAGTAGTCCCCTTCACCGGCCGAGGCTCCATTCGTGATGAGGGTCGAGGCAGTGAGTGGGGTCGGGTCGCTGCCGGTTCCGCTGAGACTCAGGGTCACCGGCGCGGAGGTCACCCCCGGCACCTGCAGTGTGGCAGAAGCAACATCACTCCCGAGTCCCAGGCCATGTTTCCAGTCCCAGATGTCGACCTGGTACTGCGCGGTCGAACTCGGCTGCCCGGCCTGCAGATCATTCGCAAGTTCGGTCACCGCGACTTTCCACGCGGCATTGCCGGCGAACTTCGGCAGGTCGTACTGTGGATTCTGGCGAGTCGCCCGGACCGCTGACTGCCCATAGTCCGCCGTGAGATAGAGCCGCGCCTGGAACGTGTTGCCCGTGGAGAGGGTCAGCGCGAGGGTATCGATGCTGGTCTGGCCGGGGAAGAGGACGTTGAAGCCGGCGGGCGACTGATAGTTAAACGGCGCGGATGAAGGGTCCTCCCGCAGGATCACATAGGGCTGGACCGGGGCGGCGGTGTAGTCCGGCTGGCTTCCTGGATGCGTCACGAGCCAGGTGTTGGAATACCCATCGGCGTTGGCCAGGACTCCGGGGGCGGCACTGACACCACTCAGATTCACCGGAGCCCGGTCTGTGACCACGAAGCACTTCACATTGAAGATCCCCAGGTCCGGGCGATTCGCCGGGCTGAAGGGATGCGTGATTTGTACATCGACTTCGATGGTGTCCGGCGCGGGACGCCGGACCGCGATCACTCTGAAGTTGTCGCCGAATGTTTTGTTGAACGCCGGGGTAAGTCCAAGTTCGCTGTAGTCATCGCCGATGGCGGCGGACTGACGTACGGGGGTGAGCTCGGCATGATTCGTCGTCAGATCGATCATCAGATCGGCGGCGAACAGCGGCCCGGTGGAAGGGTCCTGTGCCAGTGCCAGCGCTGCCGACTGCTCCTGGGCTGCCGGAGAAACCGGGGTCGCACTCCGCTGACAGGAAAGCAGGAAGAGGGCAGGCACCATGAGGGCCAGAGCTGGGGTACGCATTCGGGACTCCTTCGCAGGACGCGGAGATGCTCAAGGGACGACAGAGCGTTGGATGGCTCCATCTTACTGCGAATCTTGATGCCACGACCAGCAGAAGGCCGCTTGTGGCCTCGAACCGTCGGTAGCGGGGACAGTCAGACTTACTGCCAGAACGAGCTTTCGAGCTCCATACCGCTCTGCCAGGCACCGTAGGTTTCGCCCTCCCAGAGGGTTACCCAGCGGCCATGACCGAGGGAACCGACCTGCGGGAAGAAGCGTCGCCCAGTCCCGGCGGCCAGGACTGTCAGGTCCGGCGAGGCGGCGATGGCGGCTGGTGTGTCGGTCTGGAGGAAGCGCTTTGCCCGGACCACCTGTCCGGTGGAAGCCACGGAACTGGTGACGAGCATCCCAGCTCCAGTCGCCTGATCAAAGGCAATCTGGAAATGCCCGGAGCCGCTCACCGAGTGAATCAGGGTCAGGGTCGGACTCCAGGCCGCGCCATCGTAGGTCGCCAACCGGACCTGAGCGGAGGTTTCTACGCCCATGAACAGTGTCCCGCTCGGAGCGCGGCGCAGATGTGGCCGGTCATGCAACGACAGGGCGGTGTAGAGCGATGCCGGAGCCTGCCAGGTGCCGCTGTTAGTACGTGCCCACATGACATTGGAACTGGAAGAGACCGTACCCGCTCCCAGGAACGGATTCTTGAGGTTGGACCAGGCCGCGACCCAGTCGCTGCCGCTGGTCCCCTCGAGGGTCAGACTCGGGACAGACCCCTGTGAGTGATTGAGCTTGTGGTCCATCGCCCCGATCTGCTGGAGGGCGGTCCAGCTCCCAGAGACATAGCGTGTGAAGTAAATCGGCGACGGGGGCTCGGGGATGCCATCCGTGGGGCCGCCACCACTGGCCGATGGCAACTCCCGCAACAGCGCGAAGCCCAGCTGCCCCGATCCATTCACCGCCAGATTGGGGGTAGACCAGTACCCCGGTCCAACGTTGGTCGTAATCGGCACCATGGCCGACCAGGTCCCATTGGTCTCCCGGGCCATCCACCCCTGCTCGGTGCCGTTGTAGGTCCCGGTCACATGCAGGCGATCATCGGGTCCGATGGCGAGACTGATGGGAACCCAGAGCTGATTCCCGATCGTGTGAATCTGCTGAGCCGCGGTCCAGGTGCTGGTGCAGGGGTCCAGGGACTGGTAGTACATGGTGAAATCGTAGAGCGGTGCGACACTGCCGTAGTCGTAGTAGACGATGTGCACCACGTTATTGGAGTCGGTCACCATCCCGTTCCCGATTTCGCTGTAGTCCCCGAACTGATCCCAGAAGCTGTTGTTGGTGACCCGCATCGGCGTCCGCCAGGAGGCAGTCGGATTGATCGCCATGATGGTCGTGGCGATGTCCCAGCCGGTAGGCGTGCCATCACTGACCCGGAGTGCGACGGTCGGCGTTCCTGCGGCGCTGAACGGATGGGTCGCGGTGATACCCATGGCATCGACCGTGAAGTTGCTGCCGTCGTAATCCCAGTCCCATTCGTAGCTCGTGATGGCGTTGGTGCCAGGTGTGCTGCCTGACGCATCGAACGTCTCCCCGATGCCCGTCCCCAGGTCCCCGCCGATGCAGCGCGTGATCGCGGCGGTCGGCGGCACGCCGACAACTTCCACTGCGACAGGAAAGACCTGATAGGTCACATAGCTGCCGAAACTGACGGGCGTGGTGAGATTCTCTTCGAGCCCGACTCCCTGATTCGAGTCGGTGACGGTCACCAGCCCCCAATAATCGCCTTCACTGGACGAGGCTCCATTCGTGATGAGGGTCGAAGCGGTCAGCGGGGTCGGGTCACTCCCGGTCCCGCTGAGACTCAGGGTCACCGGCGCGGAGGTCACGCCCGGGACCTGCAGAGTGGCGGATGCGACATCGCTCCCGAGGCCCTGCCCATGCTTCCAGTCCCAGATGTCCACCTGGTACTGCGCGGTGGAGGCAGGCTGCCCGGCCTGCAGGTCGTTCGCAAGCTCGGTCACCGCGACCTTCCATGCGGCGTTGCCGGCGAACTTCGGCAGGTCGTACTGCGGCGTCTGACGAGTCGCCCGGACCGCAGACTGCCCATAGTCCGCCGTCAGATAGAGCCGCGCCTGGAAGGTATTGCCCGTGGTGAGGGTCAGTGCGAGGGTGTCGATGCTGGTCTGGCCGGGGAAGAGGACATTGAAGCCAGCGGGCGACTGATAGCTAAACGGAGCGGAGGAGGGGTCTTCCCGCAGGATCACATAGGGCTGAACCGGGGCGGCGGTGAACTCCGGCTGGCTCCCGGGATGGGTCGCGAGCCAGGTGTTGGAGTACCCATCGACATTGGCCAAAACGCCCGGTGCAATGCTGACGCCACTGAGATTCGCAGGTGTCCGGTCAGTCACCACGAAGCACTTCACATTGAAGATCCCCAGGTCCGGGCGACTCGCCGGACTGAAGGGATGCGTAATCTGCACATCGACTTCGATCGTGCCTGGCGCGGGGCGTCGGACCGCCACGACCCTGAAGTTGTTGCCGAAGGTTTTGGTGAACGCCGGAGTCAATCCAAGCTCGCTGTAGTCATCGCCAATGGCGGCGGACTGACGTACCGGGGTCAGTTCGGCGTGATTCGTCGTCAGGTCGATCATCAGATCGGCGGCGAACAGCGGCCCGGTCGCCGGATCCTGCGCCAGCGTCGGAGCTGCTGATTGCTCCTGGGCTGCCGGAGCAACCGGTGTCGCGCTTCGCTGACAGGAGAGCAGAAAGAGTCCGGGCAGTAGCAATGCCAGCGAGAGGATGCGCATGAAGCCTGGGCCTCGTGGAGGGGCAGATATGCAGTGCACTCAGTGTACGTCTGAACCGTGCCGGAACTGACCCTCCAGGATGAGAAAGTCCCTGTCAGTTGTGCTGACAGGGACTGTATTCCGTACGTTTTGGTGCAGAGGCTTAGATTTTGATATCGATGATGGCGCTGACCGCCACCCCCTGGACCCGCCTGATGTTGCTCGGATTCTCATTGGAGACCGGCACCATGGCCCGGATCCGGATCCCTTTCCTGAAGTCCTTTTCCAGTTGCACGACCGCTTTCACTTTCGCCACTGCCGCTGTCGGGCCTGTCACCTGCGCCGCCCCGACATAGCCCCCATCGGGTGAGAGGATGATGACGACCTTGGTGGAGGCGTTGGTTTCCGCGTCGTTGTTGTCCAGCAGCTGATTGATAGCCCGATTGATCTCCGGGCCGTACTCCTGCACGACCAGAAGGATCCCGCCGACTTTGAGGGCATCACCAAGATCGACCCCCAGGATTTTGGGGAGGCTGACGACAACATCGACGGGGACCGCATCCGGGAGCGGTGCCGCCTTCACAGGGACAGTGCCGGCGAGCAGAGTCAGCAGGACGAGGGTGAGTGTCAGACGCATGGGCAGGACCTCCAGGTCGACGAAATGGCTTTGCCTAAAGATACTCAATCCAGCGCAGTAGCGACGTCTGAGACCTAAGCGAATCCGCGCTATCAACACGCCATGAGCGGCGTACACTCCCCCCTTATGGCCGGGGCGCGTCGCGATTACTACACGCTGCTGGGGGTCCGTCCGGACGCCACCGCACCGGAAATCCGGGCGGCCTTTCTGGCGCTCGCCCGGGCCTGGCATCCCGACAAGGCGACCAATGAAGATCGCCCCGCTGCTGAAGCTCGCTTTCGGGAACTGACCGAAGCGTATGAAACGCTGTCTGATCCGGCGCGTCGGCGCGACTACGACACCCGACGTCGGCTGGAGCAGGTCTGGAAGCCCCCGCCAGCCCCATCCGGACTCTGGTCGCAGACACGAGAGAGGGTGGTCCAGCGCTGGGGACTGGAGCGGGTACCCTGGCATGGCTGGCTGGTGCTCGGACCGGTCATGCTGGGGGTGGCGGCGGTCATCGCAGCCCAGTTTTTCTTCTATTACGTCTTCGTCTACGGGACACTTATCGCTGTCCCCCTCATCGCTGCGTGGTACGCCTGGCTCCTCTGGAAGCCCCTGGCGCTGATAGTCCTCGCGCCGACTTTCTGGCTCTGGGGCTTTTTGTTACAGGGGCTGTATCGGAACTGGCGACGCGAAGAGGCGGACCGGACGGCCCCCCGCTACCGGGAGTCGCTTTGATCTCTTAAAAAAATTAACGACGCACAGGACCCGGCTGTGCCAGAGGCTGACGAATGGTGATGATGCGCTGCCCATCCGTGCCATATCCCACCAGCAGGAACTCATTGGACCGGGTGCGGTAGTAGAAGTAGTCGCCCGGCGAGCGCTCGGTGGGCGAAGAGATCGACATGGCGTAGCGCCCGGCGAGCAGGTTGGGGAATCCGACATGGGCAAAGCCCAGCAGTTCCAGCTGCGACACCGCGCTGGGGAGATAGCCATGCTCGTTGTGGAAGAGTTCCAGCAGTTTCGCGATCTGGAAGACCATGCGACGGGTCTGCTGCTCAGCCGGGGTCCACGCCCCTTCGCCGAGCTGTCCCATCGCTGAAACTCCGGGCCGCAGCGGCGCGGTCTCTACTTTGAGTCGTCGGACCGGCCCGTTTGTCGGAGTCGCAAGCACCACCCCCGTGGTCGGCGTCCCGCGCTCATACGCCAGGCCCCCTGGCTGTCGGCTGTTCATGGGATGCCAGATGCCCCCAGCGACTGGATCGCGCAGGACCAGCAACAAGTGTCCCGCTTCCGCCAGGGCTTCCAGAGTGGGGGGCAACTCGCCCTTTTCGGAGCGATAACTGAGCAGACTCGCAATCAGATTACGGCTGTTCATGTCCAGGAGCTGATTTGGTCGGGAATCGAGACCCGAGAGTCCGGCAGCCCGACTCAAGGTTAGTTCCCGGCGACTCTCTACAGGGCCAGACAGAGCAGCATCCGGGGTCGGAGGATTTTCTGCAGCAGCGTTTGACGCCATCTTGTTCGCGGCATCTCCCGGGACCGTCTCTTCGATGGCATCGTGATCGTCAGGGTCGACTTCGAGTGCCGCCATGGCCTGATGCGCGAGGTCGGCATCGGCCCCACCATCACTGAGGGCTTCACGCTGCTGGTTCAGGACCGCCGGTGGAATCCCCAGCGTATCCCGCAACTGTTGTTCCTGCGCCCGGGGCATCACGCCCTGATCCGGTAGGAACTGACGGAACCGGATGATCGCCTCGTTTTCGAGCATGAGGGCGTTCTGGTCCGCCATCGATTCAAAGAACCCGGTCAGGCGGATCACCACTTCCCCCCCCCGAAAGCGCAGGAGGTCGCTGACAAAGAGATCCGCCCGCTCCCCTTCCAGCGGCAGGGCCAAAGAGGTCGCAATCGCCTGGGGGTCGCCGGTCAGGGCACTCTCTCGGGTGAGAACCCAAAAATCAAGGAAGTCGAGGAGGATGCGATTCCGGTCCGAGAGGATGGTGCCCCGGGGGAGCGTGAGAGTGAACTCCAGCCAGTGCCCCGCGCGATTCTGCCACCGGGCACTCCGGTACTCCGTAAAGGCGTAGGTCGGCTGGTGCACCTCGGCGAAAGCCAGCACCGACGGGAGCCACAGGAGGAGCGTGAGCCAGCAGAGTCGCCATCGATGCATGTCGCTGCCTCCTGTGTGGGATGTCGTAGTCACTGACCGGTGTCGGCCGCTAGTGTAGCGACCCCATGCCGGACCCGCTCCATCTACTTGGGATGCGGTTGGAACGGTGCCAGTTCAGGGAAGGGAGATTCAGGGGTAGGTGAGGGAGGCTGGGACCGCCAGGTCATCCGCGGGATAGCTTCCGGACTGCTCTGCCAACAACATCTGCAGTTCTTCCAGCGCATCTGCCCGGAGTTGCTCCTGGTCATCTGCCGCCAACTGGCGATCCATTACTGCCATCAGGCGTCCATCAGGCGTACTAATCAGCAGGTAGCCCGGAGGGAGATGCAGGGCTTCCGGCGGACGTTGCGCCTGCTGCCAGGAGTAGCCAATCCAGGAACCGGCCGCGAGCAGCGTCGCGACACAGCCAGAAACAACAGCCCGATAGGTCCGGGGGTTGAGCACGAGGGTACCGAGGGTCCGGGCTTTCCATGCCGGCTCCGGAGTGATATCGGCCCGGGCAAGTTCAGCTTCCAGTCGGGCGAAAAATGCCGCCTGCTCCTCCGGCGCGATGCCGGTGGGGTCACAGGACGGATCAGGATCGGTCGGTGGGATGCTGGGCGACGTCGTCATCGGTCAGGGAAGGCTCCTTGGTCAGCACCGCTTCCTGCGCCAGGAAATCGGTGGAAGGAGCGCGGGCATCCAGAGCCCTTTAGCTGGCGTATTCGGTCTCCAGGGCGGACCCGAGGTCGGTCTCCATCAGCTGGGACTTCAGGCGCTTGCGGGCATAGTGCAGGCGGCTCTTCACGGTCCCGGGGCTGATCTGGAGGATCTTCGCGGTCTCCTCGATGCTGAAGCCCCTTAGCTCGAACAGCACCAGCGCTTCACGCATCTTGGGATCCAGCGATTCGATGGCGGACTGCACCCGCACCGCCTGGTCCCGGCGCTCAGCGATGACATCGGGGTCATCGCCCGGCTGCTGCGGAATGTGTCCCGCCTGCTCGAACTCGTCCACAAAATAAAGCTGCTCGCGCTTGCGGCGCTTCAGCGTGTTGCGGAACTGGTTCGCCGTGATCTGGAAGATCCACTCTTTGAACTTGGAGCGGTCCCGCAGCTGATGGAAGTACTTGTACGCCTTGAAGTAGCTTTCCTGCAGCAGATCCTCGGCATCCTCTCGGGTGCCAGTGAGGCGGTAGGCGAAGTTATAGAGCTCCGTCCGGATCCCATCCATCTTGGCCTGGAAAATCCGACGGGTTTCCTCACGGGTCTCCGCAGCAGCGAGCTGCTGCGGACGGGCGAGAATGTGCTGCAGCATGGCGTCTGTCCTTCCTCGTAGACCAGCCCATCGGGGAGAGACTGATCACTAGGTTACCCCAAATACTACGGGGGTAGACGACCCATACGATGCCGGGTTGCATCGGCGGGGTTCAACAGGGCGACAGAATGTCGCAAAATGATACAGGCGGGATGGGGAATTAGCTCCCTGACGACTCATAGCTCCGCAATCCGATGCTCCACAAGCCATAGCCGAGCCCCGCACAGCAGGCCCCCACCAGCGGACTCACCCAGCCGATCCAGACCGCGCTGCCGGCCACTTCGCTTCCACCAAAGAAGAGATGCGCAGGGTAAAACGCCACGAATCCCAGGGGAATGCCGAAGGTGAAGGCCAAACGGAGCGCCGAGGGATAAATGCTCAGGGGATAGGTCGCCAGCTGGTCCCCCACCATCAACATGATCTGCATCAGACCCGTGCGATCTTTCAGCCAGAAGCTCAGGGCGGCGGTCCCGGTCAGCATCCCGAGGTAAACCAGACTGCCGCTCCAGATCGCCAGGAAGAGCAGCACGACACTGACCGCGTGAAGCGGTACGTCGAGCTGCTGCAGCGCCCAGAGGCTGACCAGCGTACCGGTCACAACCGTGATGGTGTCCTCAAAGGACATCCGCTCCATCAGGAGCTGGAAGTAGGGATTCAGCGGACGCAGCAGCAGGCGGTCGAGTTGCCCCTCCAGGATGTAGCTGCCGGGGAGATAAAAGAGATTCACACCGATGGTGAAGAAGAGTCCCAGCGCTGCCATGTGGATGCCGAAGATGAGGAGCACTTGCGGCAGGCTCCAGCCCCCCAGATGTCCCGCCGGGAGGAGCACAAACCAGATGAGGGCGGCATCGGTGATGATCCAGAGGATGTACGAGAACATCTCCACGGCGACACTGCCGCGGTACTCAAGAACCGTCTTCAGATACTGCGCCAGATAGCGCCAGGCTAGGGCGGGATAACGCCCGAGAGCAGCAGTCATATCGTAGGCTTCCCCCTTTCGCGGAAGTTGCGGCGCTTTTGCGGGACCTGCAGTCCCCTAGCCTCCCTGTAAATGCGCCATGCGTCGCGCAACCCGCTCCATCCCTGCTCCCAAAAGCCAGAAGATCAGGGTCCAGCCCCCCTGCACGAGAAGCAGGGTCGCGAGGCGGTCCGGCGGCAGAGTCCCCAGATAGCACTGTGCCGGGACGTAGTAGAGATACGGAAAGGGTGTCAGAAGGCACCACTCACGATAAGTGTCCGGCAAGAGGCTCAACGGCAGCACGAGCCCCCCCAGCCCCCGCATCAGGGAGATTTTCATCACCACGACCCCGTTGTTGTTCTCAAAGAAGAGGGCGGAGAGGCCGACTATGAAATTCATGCTGAACTTCAGGACCGCCGCGAGGGCGAGGCTGATGGCGAAGTACCCCACATGCAGCCACGAGGGGGGTGACTGCAGTCCGAAGAGGAGCACACCCATCGCGAGGAGTGGCCCGCCCAGAACCAGCCCCCGAATCGCCATTTCGCCCGCCGCTTCCCACCACATGAACGCCTGAAGCGAAATTGGGCGGAGGAACCAGACGACGATTTGGCCTTTCCGCATGTCCTCTCCCAGATGCTCATCGGAACTGTTCGCCAGGACCCCCTCGATGAGCCAGACCAGGGTGACATAGGTGAGGGTCGCTGCCAGGGTGAGTCCACCCACCGCCTCCTGGCCTGTCGGCAGGGAGGCATAGAGTGCCCGGAACAGAAAGCTGTAGACCACGATCAGGAGGGGGAACTCGAAGAACTTCAGGAAGCCGCTCAGACGATAGGCGAGCCATTTCAGGGCCCCAATACGCAACAAGCCCGCCCAGGCCAGGGGGCGGGTCGTGGGACTGGCAACGGGCCAGACAACTGACACACCCCTGATTCTATCCAACTCGACATTGCCAGGGGGGGTATTGCCGCGGAGGGCCAGGAGCGGCGAAACAGGCGCGAATGGCCCGCGGGATGCTGTAACGCCCCTGCCGCTTAGGTATCTTTAGCCCGATACCCGTCACTGCCGACGTCACGCTGGTAGTCCGACTCCCCGTTCGGAGGCCCTGCCGTTATGACTCACCATCCCGCCCCTGTGGCCTGGCGCACCCTCTGTTTCCTGGCCTTGCTCCTCCCCGCCTGCCAGCGTCTGGCCACCACGCCCACACCGACCGCGACACCACCAGTCGCCTCAGCCACGCTTCCCGGAGGGGAGGCCGCAGGCGGGGAACGTCCGCTGCAGGTCCTGCGGGTGGTGCTCCATCCTGAGAGCGGGCTGGTCGATGTGGAGCCCCTGCGTCAGGGACAGGCCGGTCTGCAGGATGTGCTGGAGACGGTCGATGTCACGCAATACTTCACCAATGCTCCTTGTACGAGCTGCCTGAAGATTGTGGGAGTCGGGACCAGTGTCGCAGGACGTCCCACCCTCGCCGTCCAGGTCCGGCATCCGTTCACGAGTCCGGCCCCCGGCACGCAGCAGCGACAGGACCTCGCGGTCTTCAATGTGGAAGCGGTGGTCCGCTTTGATGAAACAGAGCAAAGCCTCACCAGCTTTCCTGGCACCGGCGTCTCGGCGGTCACGAGCACCCGCCTGGTGAACGCCGATGGCTATACGGGCAATCTGGATGCGGCCTACGATGAAGATTACCGCCCGACAGTCGCGACGATTCATCCCTACCGGCTCTTTTTCCGCGACTACTCCCGGGGGACATTTGATGCGGCGAGTCCCCAGGGGTTTCCAGACTACAGCGACATCCGGGGCTTCCTGGCGATGGGCCAGGGCCAGGGTCCGGATGAACAGCTGTTCGAGTTTCAGGTCCCCGCTGGCGGCGGTCCCATCCGCTTTGATCTGGTGCTGCAGGCGAGCTTCGGTGTGGCCTCGGCCAATGTTGGTGAACGGGCCGCACCGGAGTATCGCCTTCCGCAGTACAACAAAAAGGCGGCGAGCGAAGTCCGGGTCGGGCTGTCGGATATCGTGCCGGGGAATCTGAGTGGACGCGGCCTGCTATCGGGGATCGGGACCAGCGGGGCGCAGGTCCGGCTGTCGGTCCTCGACATCACCGATGCCTCGACCGGGGTCACTGTCGGGCCAGACCTGGACCAGCTCCGGGCGGTCTCGGATGTCGCGCAACTGCGGATTGAGATTCCGGGCGTCCTCAACAGCGCGATCACTATCAACAATCCGGCGTCGGTCTTCGAGGGGGGCACGGGCGATGATCCGGTGCAGCCGCTGACCTACGGTGTCGGGATCACTAACCAGGCTGCCGCAACCCAGGGGACCTACTTTGGGGTGGTCCGGGTCGGCGATTCCTACCCGGTTGGAGGGAACACGGTCCTGCCGCAGGATGCCCATCGCAAAGGGGTCGTGCCGGGCTTCACCGATCCCTTCCCCCTGGCTGAAGTAGCGACCTATCAGGTCTTTGAGGTTCCGGTCAAGGCCAACACCATTACGCGCTTTGAGGATGCGTCGGCGGGCGACGCCCTGGGCACGAGTCTGGCCTATGGCGACTTCAACGGCGATGGACTGCTGGATCTTGCCGTGGGGGCTTTCGAGGCGGATCCAGGGGGTGTCAGCAATGGCGGGCAGGTCCGGGTCTACTACCAGCTCCCCAACGGCTTTTTGCCCGTCCCGGTGGTGCTGCAGGAAGCGACGCCGGTGCTGAACAACCGCCTCGGATTCTGCGTCGCTGCCGGGGATGTCACGGGTGACGGCAAAGATGATCTCCTCGCGAGCGCCATCAACGGCAACATCCCGGGACGAGTCGCGGTCTTCCGGTCACAGGGGATCGGCTTCCTGCCGCCCCTGACAGTCCAGGATCTCTCCCTGCCGGTCAACAGTCGCTTCGGCTGGACAATCACCCTGGCGGACATCAATGGCGATGGACGTCAGGATGCCTACATCGGCGCGCCGGAAGCCCTGGGGAGCTTTTTGCGGGAGGGGCTGGTCTATCGCTACCTGGGAGGTCCCGGCGGGATTTCCACGCCGCAGACTCTTTCAACTCCGGATCCGCAGCTGGATGCGTACTTTGGCTCCAGCATCGCGGTCCTCAGGGAGCCCTCCGGGACCCCCTCACATCTCGCCATCGGAATGCCGGGATACAACAGTGCCACCGGACGGGTCTATGTTTATCCCATTAACGCTGGCGGGACGCTTGGGACGGCGGTGGTGGTGAATCCGACCAGCGGTGGTCCGAACGACGCCTACGGTTACAGCCTCGCGACGGCCGACTTTACGCAGGATGGCCGGATGGACCTCGTGGTCGGTGCACCAGGATCGGCGAGCACCATGACAGGACGGGTCGATCTGGAAGTGCACCTGCCAGGCGGGAGCTTTGTCCGGGGGGCGACGCTCACCGCGACTGGCGCGGACACCTTCACCTTCGGCTCGTCGCTCGCCATCGGCGACTTCGACTTCGATGCTCGCATGGACATAGCGGCGGGCGGAATCATGCTCGAAGCGAGCGGGGTCCCGGCTTCCGGTCGAGTCGCGGTCTTCCCCGGGGGACGGAGCCTCGGCGGGAATGCCCTGGAGTTCCACGCCCCGATTGTCTCCACCGATCAGCTCTTCGCCCGATCGCTGCTGGGCTTCCCACAACCGGGGAAGGCGGACCTGCTGCTCGTGGGAGCCCCCGGCGATGATCCGGGAGGGGCGACCAACGCCGGCAGTGTGTATCTGTATTAGAAGTCACGGGTTTGTCATCGAAGGGGGGCGAGGCTTGTGATACTTTTCACAAGCGTCCGGGCCACCAGGCCCCCACTCTCGCTGGTCAGGAGCCAGACATGCTGAACTTCACCCTCGGCGATGAACACCAGATGATTGTGGAGATGGTGCGCGGCTTTGCCGAGGAGGTCCTGGGACCCGGCGCGGAGCATCGTGATCGCCACAAGGAGTACCCCACAGCAGAACTGGCACAGGCGGCGGATCTCGGACTCCTGGGAGCCACGATCCCCGAAGAGTGGGGCGGCGCGGGGATGGATGCGATTTCCTATCTCCTGATCAATCGCGAGATCTCCCGCCGGGATGCCGCCTTCTGCACCATCATGGGGGGCAACGTGTCGCTCTTCTGCGAGGGGCTGCGGCTCTTCGGGACCGACGCGCAAAAGGAAGAGTGGCTGAAGCCCTGTGCCTCCGGCCAGATGATCGGCGCGTTCGCGACCACTGAGCCGCACATGGGGTCCGACCTCGCGGGCATGAAGGCGACCTATCGGCCATCCGACAAGGGCTGGGTCCTCAATGGCCAGAAGGCGTACATCACCAACGCGAAACATGGCAAGGTCATGCTGGTCTTCGCCTCGAAAGACCTGAGCCTGCGGCATAAGGGGCTCTCCTGCTTCATCGTCCCCACCGATGCCCCCGGGGTGGAAGTCTCGGAGCCCTACGACAAAATGGGTATCCGCTCCTCCGATACCTGCGATGTCTATCTGACAGACTGTGAAGTCCCCGCGGCTGCGCTGCTCGGCGGTACGGAAGGGGAAGGCTTTAAGCAGGCGATTGCAATTCTGTCGGGGGGGCGGGGCGCGATCGCCGGCCAGGCCTGGGGGATCGCGCAGGCCGCGTTTGAGGCAGCGGTGCAGTACGCCCAGGAGCGCGAGACCTTCGGTCAGCCGATCTATAAGCACCAGACCATCGCGAACTACCTTGCGGACATGCAGGTCGAGCTGACCAACACTGAACTCATCTCCCTGCGGGCTGCCTGGCTTAAGGCGAACGGCCAGGACTACTACCAGGCTGCGAGCATGGCGAAACTCTACGCGTCCGAAGCCGCCTGCCGGATCTGCGATCTGGCGCTGCAGATTCATGGGGGCTATGGCTACGTCAAGGAATACCCGGTGGAGCGGTACTACCGCGATGCCCGGGTCATCCGGGTGTATGAGGGGACCAGCGAGATTCAGCGGTCCATCATCGCCGGCGAAGTAATCAAGCAGCACCCCATCGGCGGGTAGTCAGGCACGCGCAAAGGCGACATCACCCATGACCCTCCACCTGGACGAGCATCATCGGGCGCTCAATGCACTGCTGACCCTCCTGCGGGAGCGGGGGGGCTTTGCGCTGGCGGGGCAATTCATGCAGTTGCACCCGAAGAGCGACTGGGCCGGGATGCGGCAACTCGCAGCGGAAACTGAAGCAAGTCATCCCGATGTCGATGTCTGCGATGCAGCTGAACGACTGAAAGTGGCCCTGGATGACGGCCCGCTTCAGGACGGCTGGGTGGCACCAGAGAGTAGAGATGGCTCCGGGTGATAGGTCACCTGCTGTAGATCTCCAGTCAGAGCTATCTTGAGGGCTAACTGACGTTCTCGTCCCAGAAGAGTGTCATCCATTTGAATAAGTGTCAGATGTTGCGTCTGGGGGACCTCCCAGCAGCGTCCTTTGGGATGGCCCCGAAAGTCCGACACCATCCAGGGCGCGATGAATTCATCATCGGCACCATTTATCTGGATCATCCAGGGGAGCTGGTCGCACTGGGTCGAGTCCTGCCACCGAAGCTGCCATCGCTGACGCAGCTTCCGGGCAAAGGGGCGGTGGTACTGACAGGATCGGACGGTCGCAGCGATGCCGGCTTGTGCCATCCCCAGCATGAGCTGGCGCGTGAGGAAGCGTAAGAAAGGTGCCATCCGCGGGGGAGTCGGCCAGAGGGACCAGCCGAAGTTTGTCCCTGCCAGCGACACAATCCGGGTGAGCCCAGGGGGCCGGCCTTCCCAGAGCTCAGCCACGCGCAGGGCGAGACACCCACCGAGGCTGTACCCGATCACCAGCAGTTCGTCGTACGGCTGGCCGGTCGCAGCGCGATCATTCGTGGCGTGCTGGAGCAGGCTCCGGATGTCCTGCGCTATGCGCTCGGCGTGGGGACGTGCAAAGAAGCCGGAAAGGTAATGCGGTGCGAGCTGGTCGGCATCCGGAAGAATCCAGCCCACGGCTTCCCGGACCTGTAGCAGCAGGTCGGGAAGCCCCCAGGCTCCATGCAGCAACAGCACGAGCTGTCGGGATGCCCCCTGGGGCTGGAGAGAAGTCCGGCTCAGGTAACGAAAATCCGTATCGGACCATGGAGTCATGGCTTCGGCGCAGGGAGCCGAAGCGGGTATTGCTTCAGGTCATCGCGAATGCTCTCCCATAACTCGAGGGTCCAGTCCGGCAAATGCGCCGGCACGTCATGCACGACCCGGGTCCGGAAGTCCATCGGCGCGATGAGCACATCGATGTTGGCGAGCCCGGTGTCGGCCGCCAGGACGAAGAGTTCCTCAATCGCCGGGTCCCCCATCGCCAGGCAGCCAATGGAAACAGCGTTGCCGTGGATCATGATGTCGCCACCGAGGTTGGTCCGGCCTTCCTTACGGGCACGGGCCTTGTCCGCAGGGCTGGGATAGTTCACGCGCAGGGAAAGGTGAAAGCGGGAATTCGGATTCAGTAACTCAATGCGATAGCGCCCCTCAGGGACCTGCAGGTCGCCCTCCCGGAGCTTGGGTCCCGGTCCACCGGAAGCCGCCAGGATCGGGTACTCCCGGACATAGACCCACGGATCCGCCCCCTTTTGACGGGCATACAGCTGCAGGACCTTTTCCTCTTTGAGCGCGACCAATGCCAGTTTGCCTGATGGGTACGGCACATCAGCCTTCAGAAAGTGGGGCTGCAGTCGGGTACGGGCGGCAGGGCCGTGCTCCTGCAGGCGATCCGCGATGCTGGCAGCGTGTACAGGTGTCACCATGAGGAGTCCGAGACAGAGGAGGGGGACGCCAGAGAATTGCATGGTGCTTCCGACATCCTCTCGACTGAAATGGTTCGCACGAATCGATGGTACCCCGTGCGGCACAATACCGCCCAGTGATTGTCCCGCCACCACCCTATCTGGCTGAAGCGCGCGCCTGGTATGACCAGACCTATCTCCCGTGGGTGACCGGGAGTATCGGCGGAGTGACACCTGCGGGGGGCGCCGACTCCCTCCTGGGGCCGGGGCGGAGTCCAGACCCGGTGTCGGCAAAGGAGGTCGCGTCGGCGGGACTGCTGACCTGGCTGGACCCCTCGCAATGGATCGCACCCTGGGACCTGCTGGAGCATCTGGATGACCTGTGGGACAACTGTGTCGGGATGGGTTGCGGCTGCCTGGTAGTGCTCCTCCTGCTTCCCTGCCTTCTCCCCTGGGCGCTGCTGGTCTTGATCGCGGTGGCGTTTGGGGCAAGACCGCTGCAACGTCCCCGCAGCGCCACCACTTCGGTAACGAGCGGACCGGCCACGCCGGACCCTTTACCGGGCTGGCTGGCCGAACGGGGACTGATCAATCCCGCCACGCCTCTTCCACCGTGGTGGGGTGCGGTCTGTCAGGATGCCGGACGGCACGGCGTACAACCGGCGAGCTGGCAGCCGGTCCTCGCCCATCACATGATCGATGCCGAGAGTGGCGCGGAGTGGTATCAGACGCTGTTGCGTCGGGAAGAAGGCAACGGAGTCGTACAGCTCTGGAGTCTCTGCGTCTGGCCAGCCGCCACGGAACAGGCGTCGGAGTCACCGGAGCGGCTGACACGATTGCTGCTACAGATGACGTTTTTGCCCGACGGTGTCGCCTATGGAGTGCTGCCCCACGCGCCGCTCAGGATCCCCCTGAGTGCCGCCCCAGTGAGTTGGTCGGAGCTGGAGGAGTACCTACGATTACGCGCTGAGATCGCCGGGACGTTCCGCCGGTTGAAGCAGGACCCAGGCTAGCGCTTGTTCCACTGCTTTACGAAGGGGGTCTCGACCAGGGTGGCATCCACCATGTCAGTCCCGGCTTCCACCTGCAGGGTCGAGCCGACCACCGCGTTTGCAACCGGGACATACGCCAGGGCGATGTTGCGCTCCAGCGATGGCGAAAAGGAACCGCTGGTGACGTAGCCAATTTCGGCACCGTCGGCGAAGACCCGGGCATTGTCCCGGACCGGCCGCTTCCCTTCGGGAAAGAGTCCCACCAGCTTACGGGTCAGTCCGGCCGCTTTGAAGGCGGTCAGGCTGTCCGAGCCCATGAACTCCCCCTTGTTGAGCTTCGTCACCCAGCCGAGATTCGCCTCGAAGGGGTTGGTTTCGTCGGTGATTTCGTGCCCATAGAGGGAATAGCAGAGTTCGAGGCGCAGGGTGTTGCGGGCCCCCAGCCCGGCAGGCACCAGCTGGCCATTGCCCACCTCCAGGAGCCGATGCCAGTACTCCAGCGCCAGCCCATTGGGGACATAGAGCTCAAAGCCATCTTCCCCGGTGTAGCCGGTGCGGGAGAGGAGCAGATGCCCGGCATCGCTGTGTCCTGGAATCCGCTCGGAGGCGTGGCAGTAGTACTTCAGACCCCGGGCCTCTTCCGCATTGGGATAGACCCTGCAGACAATCTCTTCGGCCAGCGGCCCCTGAATCGCCAGCAGCGACATGTCATCGGACGCATCGGTCATCAGCTCCGGCTGCCGCATATGCTCCTGGAACCACGCGACATCCTTGGCGATGTTTGCGGCGTTTACCACCATGAGGTAGCTCTCTTCGCCGAGGCGGTAGAGGACGATGTCATCGACGATCCCGCCATCGGGGCGCGGGATGAACGAATACTGTGCGTCGCCGACCCCGAGCTTTGTCACGGCATTGGCGGTGAGACGCTCCAGTTCGCCGATGACCCCTGGTCCACGGAAGTAGAGTTCGCCCATGTGGGAGAGATCAAACAGCCCCGCCGTGGTACGGACCGCCATGTGCTCCGCGATGGTGGAGGAGTACCAGACCGGCATTTCGAAGCCGCCGAATTCGATCAGGCGCGCACCGAGTTCCTTGTGGGCATCGTAGAGTGCGGTTCGCTTGAGGGTGGCAGCGCCAGTCATGGGTCGGGTCCTTTAAGGTCAGGGTTCAGGTGCCCCCGGATTGTAGCGAAGGGGTCGGCCGGCGATGAGACCAAGTATGCTCTCTGGCCGAGATGCCTGAGACGGCACCGGTCTGGCCCCCCCTGGGGGTCGCGCTCCTCACCAGCCTGCTGGCCTTCGGCTTCGGGCTCGTTCCCTTTATCCTGCCACGCCCGGATCGCTATGCCCACTGGCTGGTCGGGTTTGCCTGTGGGGCAGTGCTGGGACTCAGCATCTGGCATCTGTTGCCCCATGCAGTGGAGGGCTTTCATGGCGAACCCCTCGCCATCTGGGAAGTCAGCGCTTTTGCCCTCGTCGGGGCCGGCCTCCTCTACTTCATCGAGCATGTCCTGCTGCCGCATCAGCACCATGTCCATCAGATTCCTGCACATGATGGGCACGGGATCCACCACATCGCGAGCGGGCACGAGGTGACCCACGACCACTCGCACTGTGCGCCCGATGCCCCCCAGGAAGCGCTCGAAGAGGGAGACCTCTGCCAGGTCTGCGACATCGGCTTTTACTCGGTGGCGAGCTTCATCGGGCTGTCGATGCACAGCTTCGTCGATGGTCTCTACATCGCCCTCTTCTCCGCTTTCTCGACCAGCTTTTTGCCCTATCTCGGGATCCTGCTGCACAAGCTCGGTGAGGCCTTTGTCCTCACGACCATTTTCCATCTGGCCGGGTACCAGCGTCGACGAACCACCGTGATCCTCGCGGTCTTCCTCTGCATGACCCCCCTGGGGACTCTCCTTGGATCGGAAGCGATTCACAATCTCACATCGCAGATGGGCTATCTCTCAGCTCTGGCGGCGGGGGGCTTTCTCTACATCGCCGGGCATGGCCTCCTTCCCGCGCTCTGGAGTCAGCCCCGACATCGTCTGCCGAGCGCGATTGCGGTGCTGCTGGGCATTGGCTTTATCTATGTCGCACAAACGATGGCGGAACCCGGCGGACATGCCCATCATCAGCATGGCGCGCCGGCTGTCCAGAGCGCGCAAGATGACCACGACCATGACCACGCGCACTAGCGGACCCTGGTCATGTCCTCCCAGATGCGGGGACGCTGATCTGCCTGGCGGTAGAGATGCTCAAACGGCGCGATGGGCTCGTAGGGGGCCGGCGCGACCAGTTCCTTGGCGCGTCCTTTGAGCGCGAAAATCCGATCCATCACCTCTTTGGAAGCGGCTGCCATTTTTTCTTCATCTTTAAATTCTGCCCGGGTGAGCGGGAGCGTAAACGGCTCTCCGTAGACCACCGCAATCTGGTGCATCGGACGCGGAAGGTACTTCTTTGGTGGGAGGGACTTGGCGGTCCCCTCGCAATAGACCGGGAGCATCGGTACGCCGGCCCGCAGCGCCAGCTGCACTGCACCATTTTTTGGAATGCGACGCTCATACTCCTGCACGAGATCGCCATGCGGGAAAATCCCCACCGCTTCCCCTTCCTGCAGCGACTTGAGCGCCTGACGAAACGCGTTGTGGCCTACGGCTTTCCGGTCGACCCGGATCATCCCGGCTCCCCGCAGATAAAGCCGGAGGACCGGCACGCCAAAGAGGATTTCCGCGGCCATGAAGCGAACCGGGCGGGGCGACGTCACGATGATGCCGGCGGGGTCGAAAAGCGAGGGGTGATTTCCCACCACCAGGACGCCCCCGGTCCGGGGAAAGTGCTCGCGTCCGGCCACCACCAGTCCATGCCCCACTCGCAGGTACGCCCACATGAAGAGGCGACCTGCCTGATAGACGCCATACTCAAGCCGGGTGCGGAAGGACATGCGCGAGATTGTAGAGCGAAAGGGTCAGATGCCCCGGAGCCAGGCCAGGACCCGCCGTCGCAGCACGGGCTGTCGCAGGAGCCCCAGCCCATGCTCCCGCCCCTCGCTGCTCAGGACCTCCGGATCTCCGGTCGTCAGCGCAGCCATCCGGAGCGCTTCCCGTCGCTCTTCCTGGTCCGTCACGAAGAGGACATCTCTTGGGGTAAACGGGGAGACTTCGCGCCCCATCAGGGTGAAGCCGGGCGCGGGATAGTAGGGCGAGATGCAGACATGCCGGGTGGCGTCATACATCGCCGAGGCGACCCAGGCGGCGTTTGCCCCGACGCTGCCACCGATGATCCCCCAGCGCTCCGGATCGATTCGTCCGGACGCGCGGCAATACTGCCGGACCTCCCAGAGGTCGCGCAAAAACTGGACATTCGCGCCCAGCGGTGGGCCCTGGACTGACAACCGTGCCATGACTTCCCCACGCTCCGGCATCGGCAACTGACGGGCGGCGACCCAGTCGGCGTACCGGGCGCAATGGGGCTCGCCCTCGCTCTCCCCGTGCCAGCGAAAGTCGATGGCGCACCAGGCAAAGTCGAGTTCGCTCAGGTCGTCCAGAAAGCCGGGAGCCCGTCGGTTCCAGGAGTCAGCATCCATGCCCCACATGTGGAGCAACAGGAGCCAGCGTGGCTGAGCAACACCTGTGGGGAGGAACATCCGCGCCCGTAGGGTGCAGCCATCGCTCAGGCGAATCTTGTGGATAAACACCTCGCCCATGGGCCAGGTGGCGGCATCCAGCGGTACCGGACAGACCGCAGGCGACGGGAAGTACTCCACTGGCGCGAGAGCCACCGGCCGGAATCCCCGGGGATTCGGCAGTCGCCACCAGTCATCGGGGATCAGGTCCGGAGCGCCGGTCATGGGGGGGCTGATTACTCCGCTGGTGGCGGGGCATCGAAGTCGGCGAAGGGGTCTGGTTCTGCGTCAGGTCCATCACCGAAATCCTCGTCCAGGCCTCCGGAGAGCCCTTCTTCCTCGGTCACTTCCCCCTTTTCGGTGATCCGATAGGCGGGCATGTTGACATCCGGAAACTCGATGGATGCCTGCGAGTTGGGAAACGCCAGGAGGATGTAATGCTCGGGCCCGGCGTGGAGTTCGAGGTCGTAGTACCGCACGAACGCCACCCCGCTGGGGTCATCCTCGCGGGCGCTGTAACCTGCGGGAATGGAACCATCGGCCACCAGTTCTTCAAAGGTGGCATAGCGACCAAAGCGCTGGTGATAGGCCAGCTGCATCATGTGAATCTGCTTCAGCGAATGAATGGTGGTGGCATTCCCGAAGCTGGGATTGGTCACGGAGGCGGAACCCTGTCCCGGATTCAGCCCCTTTGTTGCTGACTGCATCGATTGCAACTGGAAGACGACCAGGATGCCAATGATGGCGACACTGATCAGGATGCTGATCATCGAGAAGCCGCGCTGCCGCTGTCCCAGTTTCTGCCTCATGTCGTCCTCCTGTCGCTGCGTTTAGCTTGTCAGCATACGGGACCGGAAGAGTTCCAGGGCGTCCGGAATCTGTGACCCGTCCTTACCCCCGCCCTGTGCCATGTCCGGACGTCCGCCGCCCCCGGCTCCCAGGAGCTTGCCGACCTCGCCGATCAGCTTGCCTGCCTGATGCCCCGCAGCGATGACATCCTCTGAGAGGGCCACCAGGGTGTTGTACTTGCCTTCCTCGCCGCCGATCAGCAGGATGGCGCAGCTGGCCTCCCGGTCGCGGATCGCCTGCGCGATGGTCCGGAGGGTCTCGGCACTCGCTCCCTCGATCTGTGATGCGAGGACCAGGGTCTGGTCGCGACGGTTCCCCTTCGCGATGAGGTCACCGACCTGGCTCAGCGCCAGTTGTTCCTTGAGCGTCGCCAGCTCCGTCCGGAGAGCTTTGGATTCTTCCCGGAGGCGATCCAGGCCCCCCAGGAGATCCTCGAGGGTCCGCTTCGCTTTGAGTTCGCCGGCGAGCCGCGCCACCATCGCTTCCTGTTCGAAGAGATACTCCATCGCCCGCATACCGGTGTAGCCCGTGACCCGCCGGGTCCCCGCCGCGATGGATTCTTCCCGCACGAGGACAAATGCCCCCGCCTCCGCTGTATGGTCCAGATGGGTGCCACCGCAGAGTTCCAGCGACACCGGTCCCATGCGCAGGACCCGCACCTGGTCGCCATACTTTTCCCCGAAGAGGGCAACTGCCCCCATCGCCCGGGCATCGGCGATGGGCATCTCCATTTTTTCGACCGGGAAGTCCGCCAGGATCCACTCATTGACGAGCGCATCGACCTGGGCGATCTGTTTTGCGGTCATCGCCTCGAAGTGCTTGAAGTCGAAGCGGACCCTGTCCGGCTCCACCAGCGACCCCGCCTGCTCCACATGCTCCCCCAGGACCTGCTTCAAAGCGCTGTGCAAAAGATGCGCGGTGGAGTGCGCCCGCATGGTGGGGGTCCGACGCTGCGTGTCAATCTCGGCCCGGACCGGTGTCTCCGGCTCCAGCGCTTCGGTGGCGCCGCTGACCAGTTTGCACCGATGCAGGAACACGCCGCCGGGGGTTTTCTGCGTATCGAGGACCTCCAGCACGAAGCGTCCGTCCATGGCGGAGATAGTGCCGCGATCGCCAATCTGCCCCCCAGACTCGGCATAGAAAGGCGTCTGCTCCAGTGCCACCAAAACTTCGGCCTCACCAGCACTGATAGCCCCCAGCAGGAGGGTGTCGCCGCTGGTTGCGCCGGAGTAGCCCAGGAACAGTGTCGGAGGGAACTGGTCGAAGGCCTGCATGATCGAGGCGGCATCGCTGCCGGACCCTATCGCGCCGAGCTTGGCTTTGGTATCGGCCTTGGAGCGGGCGCGCTGTTCTGCCAGGGCAGCCTGAAACGCCGCCTCATCGACCGTCATACCGTGGTCTTCCACCAGGTCTTTGGTGAGATCCAGCGGGAAGCCATAGGTGTCGAAGAGGGTAAAGGCCTTGTCGCCGGGGAAGGTCGCAGGGAGAGTTCCGGCATTGGACGTTTGCAGATCTTCCAGTTCCCGGGCTAGCAGGGTCTCCCCGCGATGCAGGGTGCGGAGGAAGAGTTCTTCTTCGGTCGCAATGCGATCCGCGATGAAGGCTCCCTTCTGTACGATCTCGGGATACTGGGTCCCCATGAGGTCGCGCAGGATCGGCAATGCCCCGGCCCAGACTCCGGGTCCGAAGCCGAGGCGATTCCCCCAACTCATGGCGCGACGCATGATGCGGCGCAGGACATACCCCCGTCCTACGCGATCCGGCAGGACCCCGTCCGCCATCAGGAACGCGGTCGCCCGGAGATGGTCCGCCAGGACGTAGTAAGGATTGACCCGGGCTCCTGCTAGCTGGTTTTTGGTTTCGGTCTTGAAGTAGCCAATCAGCGGCTGGAATCCGTCGGTCTCAAAGACCGTGTCCTTTTGCTGCATCACCACACACATCCGCTCCAGCCCGGCGCCGGTGTCGACATTCTTCTTCGGCAGTTCCACCAGGGAGCCATCCGCCTGCCGATCAAACTGGGTGAAGACCAGGTTCCAGATTTCGATCCAGCGGCCATAGGCCGACCCGGGACCGTCATACTCCCCGTTGGTGGAGCCGAAGCGGGGACCGAGGTCGTAGAAGATTTCGGTATCCGGACCACAGGGGCCGGTCTCTGCCATCACCCAAAAGTTGTCTTCATCGCCAAGGCGGACAATCTTCGATTCGGGCAGGCCGACTTTGCTCCGCCAGAGGTCGTAGGCCTCCTGATCGTTTTCATGCACCGAGACCATGAGCTTCTCGGTGGGGATGCCCAGGACTTCGGTCAGGAAGGTCCAGGCCCAGGGGATGATCTCCGCCTTGAAGTAGTCCCCGATGCTGAAGTTCCCCAGCATTTCGAAGAAGGTGCAGTGCCGGGGAGTCCGTCCCACCTGCTCGATGTCGAGGGTCCGGATGCACTTCTGGATACTCACCATGCGTGGCGATGGTGGAGTTTCCTGGCCGGTGAAGTACTTCTTCAGGGGCGTCATGCCGGCATTGATCAGCAGGATGGTCGGATCATCGAAGGGGACCAGGGGCGCGGAGGCCAGGATGTGATGCTCCGAGCCGGGGAGGTCGCGGAAGTTCTCGAGGAAGAGGGTCCGGATTTCCTGGGCGGACCGGACCGGCATCTGGGTGGTGGAAGTGGCCATGAGACTCGCGCAAGGCTCCTTGAGGACCGGGCATGACAACGCCCTCCGCCAGTACCGGAGGGCGTCAGTGATTCTACCAGTCCTGCCGGTGCCGGTTAGCCGGTGATGCTACTCCGGGGTGGCTGGCGACCGACGGTGGGAAACAAACTCGACGACCATTTCGCCCTCCTCGCCCCGGAGCACGACCACCGACTTCATCTCATCTTTGCCCGTCCGCTCAATGAAGGCTTCTTTCATGCTGAACGTGGGGTCATCGTGCCAGTACCGGACCCGTCCATCGGCCAGGACTTCCAGGTTGTAGGTCCCCTTGTGCCCAAAGGGGGTCTCGGTGAGGGGGGTCATGCCGGGGCCATAGATGGCGTAGTGCCAGCGGAGCCCGTCGGGGGTCGCCTCGATGAGGTCGTACTCGATGATGCTGCAGGTGCCATCGGGGTCCACCACCTGATACACCCCGGCCATCGTGTGACCTGCCGGGGCGTGGACGGTCATGATCGCGAGACTGCCGAAATGCTCCCCTTCCCAGGTCCCCACCAGCCAGGCGAGGTCTTTAAGGTCCGGCTTTCCTTCTGCGACGGCATCTGCGGTTGGTTCTGCCGCCACCGGGACCAGGAGAGAAAACATGAGCAGGAGACTGAGCCACCAGGGTCGCATAGAGCACTTCCTTTCGGGTTGTAGGCAGGAGTCAGGCATCCCGGGACTGGCAACACGGCACCGAGGCCAGCGCGATTGTACCGATGTCCGCCGATGTGTTGCCCAACGGGGAAGACTCGTGGAGAACCGACGCTTGCTCCGCTGACAGGGAGCCCGTACCGTGCTCCCTTATGGCCGGTACCCGCATCTACATCATGGGCGCGCATTCGACAGGCAAAACGACCCTGGCGCGGTACATCTCGCAGCGGTGGCAGGTGCCGCTGGTCACGGAAGTAGCGCGGACAGTCCTGGCAGAACACGAGCTGAAGCTGGCCTCCCTGCGGACCGACCTCAAAACGGTGAATGCGTATCAGCGAGCCGTGTTCGAGCGCCAGCTGGCGGCGGAGCGGGAACATGCAGCGGCGGGGTTTGTTTCGGACCGGAGTTTCGACAACCTGGCCTACGCGGCGATGTACTCCACCATCACCCAGCAGCTGATGGACTCTACCCTCATGCAGGAGTGGTTCCAGCTGATGGAAGGCTCCCTCATCTTTTTTGTGCGACCGCATCCCTCCCTGGTGGCAGAGGATGGAACCCGGGCGAGCACGAACTGGGACGACCTGGTCGCCATCGATGGCATGGTGAAGTTCCTCCTGGAGATGAGTGGCCTGCGGTACATCCCCATTCACGCGCAAAAAATGCAGGAACGGGTCCGGATCGTGGAAGCGGTCCTGGCGCTGGCGGACCCCCGGTTCCGGGATGCCCCGGAACAGATCACGCTCTTTCCCGAAACCATCAGCACCAATGGGGTCGCAGCGGGCCTGAAGCACCGGGGCTAAGCCAGCTCATTCGATGGCGTAGATCCGATCCATGATCGCCTGCGACACGGTCGCCACCCGCTCCGGGTCCTTCAGATCGCCCCGCGTGATGTCAGGCTGAAACACCGGTCCGAAGCGGATCCGCACCGCTCGCCCCGGACGGGGAAGTGTCTTGCCATAGGGCAACGCCACGTCGGTGCCGAAGGTCCGGACCGGCAAAATCGAGGCCCCACTGAGCGCCGCCATCTGCACCAGCCCTTCTTTCACCGCCCGTCCTTCGCTGTCCGCCACCAGAGTGCCGGCGGGATAAATCCCAATCGCCCATCCCTGTTCCAGCATCCTGAGTGCCTGACGCAGGGCGGTGGCCCCTCCCTTTTGACGATCGACAAAGATCATGCCGGTCCCCCGCATGATGCGCCGCAGCACGGGGTAGGAGAAGGTCCACTCGGCGGCCAGGACAGCGGTGCGTCGGGGCAACGCTGCCAGCAGGCAGGGGGGATCGAGAAGCGAGGGGTGATTCCCCGCCACCAGCAGCGGTCCCGCCAATGGCACCAGGTCTTCGTCTTCGATAAAGAGCTGGTGGGCGGTCCGGAGATACCCCCGGAGTCCCAGCCTCAGTTGCCGATACGCCCGCCCGGAGCGTCGCCACGGATGAAACAGCGGCAACCCAGAGGGATCCCAGGTGGGGGGCGGAATGGGTCCGGCAGGAAGCGGCATGGCTGGAGCGTACCGAATCTGCTACTGGAGAGCGAATCAGGCCATCGGACTGGGGGTGCGATGTCGATGGGGCCAGAGGACCGCGTCCATCTGCGCCAGATAGCCCGTACCGAAGAGGAGATAGAGGGGCCATCCGGCAAAGGGGAGCAGCACCTGGGCCGTGCACCAGAGGAGGCGGTGCGGCCAGCAGGGCAACTCGCTCTCGAGGATCACGAGGATTGCGACAAAGGTCCAGAGGACCCACAAGGCCAGCAAGAACATGGTCGTCATCCCTTGTCATCCGGTCGAAGTCCCAGATGGGCATCACCCTGGAAGGTGTACGCTAAGGATACCCTATGTAGCGACATATCGCCGCGGGAAAAACGAGTGCCCCTGGGGTCAGGGGCACTGGAGGACTATGCGTGCAACTCGAAGTGGGTGCTTTACGTCCTCACCGGGTCACGATGGGGGCGCGACGGGGACGTGCTTTGGCAGCTGGTCGCACTGCTTCGGTTTCCTGCTCCGGACGGAAGTAGCGTCGCCATGAATTTTTTCCGCATCCACTGCAGCGATTGAGCGATACTGGATGCTTCCCGAAGACCTTATGGCCACACTTCATACACTGATAGTCGGCCCGAAACGAAGCGTCATACCCCCCGGTCGCGGTCAGAAGCCCTGTGGTCACGGAGTTCCCCCTTTGGGCGATCACTGGCCAGTCCTTTGAGATCAACCCCTGATCCCAGGACCGCGTCAGCCGCGCTGGATGGCTGGTGATCGGGGCAGCCACCCCACCGGTACCTACCGTACCAGCAGATCTTTCGCGTGCAAAGTATCCCAACGGATACCGGCAGGCCAAAGAAAACGCGAGCCATTCCTAAGATGCGGTTGCCCAGGGTTTGGTTCATCTGTCCAGAGAAATCTCAGGCTGGCAGGCGGCTCCCAGCCCTGTGGTGGAGGGGGGAGTAGAATGCGACCCGTCCGCCGCCATCGGTCAATCCGCGAAGGAGCGCTGCTGCTGTGTCCGCTACGCCCCCCCTCCCGCCGTTATGTACCCGCGCCACCGTCCGACTCGTCGGCAAGCAGGTGGTCGACACCGCAGCCCTTGCGGACTTCCTCACCGATGAAGGCTATGTCTGGGAGCCCTCGACCAGCAACGCCCCCGACCTCATTCCCGAGATCGCCGGGCGCCTCTGTTACATGAGCTATGGCAAGGGGCGGAAGGAAAACCGGGACTATCTGGACAACATCCTGAGTGTCCGTCACGGCTCCGTGCTGGAGCACTCGGTCTTCAACTTTCTCATCACCGGAGTCTCCCGGTCCCTCACGCACGAACTCGTACGCCACCGGGCGGGATTTGGGTATTCCCAGCTCTCCCAGCGCTATGTCGATGAGTCCGACACCGCCTTCGTCGAGCCCGCCATCATTGCCGCGGACCCCGAAGCCCATCAGATTTTTGTCGAAGCCGTGACAGCGGCCCGGGAGTGGTACATCGCGCTGGGAGATCGCCTGGAAGCGGTGATTGCGGCGAAGGGGCTCGAAGGGGATCTGAGCAAAACGCGGCTCCGGAAGCTCGCCCGGGAAGCCGCCCGGGCGGTCCTGCCCAATGCCACGGAAACCAAGATCTTTGTGACGGCCAACGCCCGGGCGTTGCGACACTTCATTGAGCTGCGCGCCAGTCGGGAAGCGGAGCCGGAAATCCGGGCCCTGGCGGTCCAGATCTGCCGGATGCTGCAGGCAGAAGCGCCGAATCTGTTCGGGGACTATCACGTCATGACCCTCCCTGACGGCACCGAAGCCTGCAGCACGGCGAATCCCAAAGTCTAAAACGGCTTCCTGCCTCTGCTTGCCGGCCTCACTTCGTGTCCCGCCAGGGATACAACCTTCTGTGCCTGAACAGCGTCTGAGTGAATGCGCTGTGCCGGGTCAGCGAGACTCTACGCACATCACTGCATCAGGAAGGTTCGTCTCCATGTTGATCCCCACCACCCGTCAGGCATGTTCCATCGCCGCCGCCATCGGTGCGATGGCCCTGGGGGCTGCGCTCCTGCCGCCGACGTTTGCTGAAAAAGCTCCAGAAGCGAAGCAGGAAAAGAAGATTGTGGTCCGCAAGGAACTCCGGGGCGGGAAGCCCGATGCGGCGTCGCTCAAGTCCCGCATCGCCGATGCGAAAGCCTCGATGGAAGCGCGGTCCGAAGACCTGACCGAGGCGAAAGCTCTGCTGCAGCAGGCGGAAGACGCGCTGAAGCGTCAGGACGAGACCGTAGCGCGGGCGCTCCTGCACGAAGCCGAGCGACTGCTGGGTCCCGACTTCATGGGATTCCCGTTCCCGGAAGCTGTACGGTTCCATGGGGGCGGCCCTGGGCATGATCCCGGCTGGTTCGGCGCGTTCGCCCCAGGGCTGGACATCGATGTCGATGTCGACTGGCAGCATGGTGATCCCGGCCTCACCGACGAGATGTTCACCTGGAGCAGCGGTGCAGAGACCCCCGCCGCCCGAAAGCTGGAGATCCGGATCGATGGCGATCAGATGACGGTCGATGGCGAAGACGCTGATGGCCAGCCGTTCCATCTGAAAGGCAGCAAGGCTGAGGTGAAAGCGCAGCTGAAGGGCCGCGGCATCGGCTTGCAGGATGTGGATGGGAGAGCACCCTTCCGGCTGCAGATGCCTGGCTCGCCAGTCCCGCCGTTTTTCGCGCCAC
This sequence comes from bacterium, assembly GCA_022072165.1. NCBI lineage: Bacteria > bacterium. The sequence goes on from JAJVIF010000002.1 coordinate 230,996, forward strand.
ATGGTTCCTTCCATTCCAAAGGGCTCCCGGAACTGAGCAAGGAAGCACGTCATGATCTGGAACAGCAGATCGCGCAGCTGGCCGCCGAGGCTGCGGAACTGCTGAAACAAGGGAAGACCGACGAGGGACTGGAGAAGCTCCGGGAGGCCTTCGGGCAATCTGTCAGGCTCGGCATCGGTATGGATGGGCAGCACATCCGGATCGAGAAGCGGGTCATCGAGAGCGATGAAGCTGACGCTCCCCGAGTAACGCGGAAGCAAAAAGTCGAAAAAGAGGTCTCCGCGACGCAACCTGAAGTCTCCGACGAACGTCTCACCCGGTAACAAGCTACCCCTCAACTGGATGAAGAGGTGCCCCAGCACACCGGGGCGGCCCCTGGTTCGCCGGGGGCACTCTTTTTATAGTGGGGGGGACGAGCGCCTCTGTTGAACGCATCTGAGGGATGGCAGTACACTGCTGATTCGATGGATATCGCCCTGGCCCAGACCTCGACCCAGCTCGCCCAGACCGCTGTCCAGGCGGCAGCGACTGTCGCCCTGCTGAAGAAGTCCGCAACGCTGCCGCAGCAGGCGATGCTGCAGCTCATCCAGCGATCCGTGGTCCCGCCGCCCCCAGCGGCGAATCCGCCCGGGGTCGGCACCCTCCTCGACATCCGGGCCTGAACCCCGCATCCCCGGGCGAAACTGCTGCCCTGTCGACAACATGCCCTCTTTTGTTCCACGGGGGAACGCCAATCGTTGTCCCTTGCCCTCGCACAACCGTGGGGCGTATCCTTGCATCCTCCTCATCGGCATGATGGGAACCCGGTGTGAATCCGGGACGGACGAGCCGCTGTAAGCGGGGAGTCGGCAGCCACGATGCCAGTGTGTCCGGACAGGACATGCGAAGGCGGCTGACCGATGGTGATCCGCGAGTCAGAAGACCGATGCCGATGCCATTGCCGACCTTTTCTGCCGTCGTACGGTCTCGACTTGCCGTACAGAAAGGCGCTCCCGCCCATGTTCATCCCTGCCCACAGACGCTGGTGGCTGGCCACCTGCAGTCTGTTGCTCTGCAGCCTGCTGCTGATGAGTTGCAGTCGTACGACCTCCTTCATCCCACATAACCCCGTCGATGTCACACCACATTTGGCATCTCTGCCACTCGCGGCGGCGGACCTGGTCATCGATGCCGACACCGGCACGTTGAGTCTGCTGGAGCGCGAAGGCATGGCCGCCGGCGACCCGCTGGTCTTTGCCGCGACTCCCCTCTTCCGACGATCCGCTCTGCGTCTGGAGGGGATTCGACGCCTTTCCGATAATCGGCTGGGACTGACCCTGGCGATCCGGCATCCACTGGCAGCGCCGGAGCCGGGGACGATCGATCCGTCGTTTCACGCCACTGATGTCCTGGGCATCCTGGTGTTTGATGGGTCCGGCACAATCTCTATAGGGAGCGAGCGAGTACATGCTGGCTGGCTGGACGCGCATGGCTACACCGATCTGTTGCAGCAGCAACTGACCAATGGATTTCAGACCACTGCCACCTGGCATCCCTATGTACTTCTGAGCGCCGACGGGCGTCAGCCAAACTACGATCCCGCGACCCTGCATGGCTGGACCGATCTGGTAGCCCCCCGGGGTCTGAACGTTTTGCCGCAAGGGTGCGACTGGCGTTCCACAGAGCTCATCCTGGATTTGCCTCCAGGAGAGCATCGGGTCCGGCTGGCGATCCAGGCCTCGATTCAGCAGGTGCCGGTGGGCAACACGGAAGCACCGCTCCCGGCGCAGTACGCCTATCCCGAAGGGAATCTGGCAGCCGCATGGGGAGTCGGGGCGGAGATTTGGAACAACGATCTGACCGCCGGGACACCGGCGAGCGGTGCCGAGCTCGATGTCCTGGTCTACGACTGGCAGCATGGGACCCCCGCCACAAGTCCCTGGTCCATCAGCGACCACAAAAGCATGGTGCGACAGGTCAGCGATGTCGCCAGTGTCCGGGTCCTGGTCCCAGCGCTGGGCCTCGACCTCACACAGCCAGGGAGTGCGGCGGTGAGCGGCACAGGACGTCCGGGGAGCCCGCTACGTTTCACGTTCCCCCTGACCAATCAGACGGGAGTCGGCGCGGGGACCTACTGGGCGCTGATCGATGTCCGCGACACCCGGAGCGCGGAAGGGCTGCGTGACAGCGATGGTCAGGTGCTGACTGCTCCCCAGGGCTTCCGCACTGGGCAGATTGTCCCGGTGTCCGTGTTCCCTGCAACGGGTCCTGAGCGACTGGTTGGACTGCAACTCGCGACACAGCATCAGATTTTTGTCGGACCCCACCTGCCGGTCTCGCTGACTGCCCGAGGGCGACTCAGTACCGGTGCGCTGATCCCACTGGACCAGGGGAGCATCGAACATCGCCTGCTGAGCGGGACTGGCGCGATGCTGACTGGTGCCACGGTCGAGCGGACCCTCCCTCGCGATGAGCGGGGGACCGCACTCCTGGAGTCGCGGCTCACAGAAGGACCAGCCCTGATTCGGGGTCGCACGACTTTGGTGTTGGGGGATCCTTATGCCGATCAGGTGGTGGACTATGCGCCGCTCTGCGGAGCGGGCGGGAGTGGCGCGAATCCGCAGCTGGCGCTGGGGGGGCCCCGTGGCGCAGGACGCTTTTCCGGCAACGCGGATCACATTGTGTCGCTGGGATATGGCGGCAGTCTGACCCTGGCGTTCACCGATGGGGGCATGCTGGATCGTCCGGGTCCAGACTTCATCGTCTTCGAAAACGCGTTTGAAATCGGGCAGGACCCGGACCAGGTCTTCACGGAAACTGTACGGGTGGAAGTCTCCGCGAATGGCACCGACTGGGTTGCCTTCCCGATGGACTATCGCCCCATCGGAGAACTGCCGTGGCGTCGCCCCTGGAACTTCACGGGCGTCGCCGGGATTGCCCCCGTACTGGCCAATGTAGTCACCAACAGCCTCGACCCCACCAATCCGGCGGAAGCCGGAGGCGACCTCTTCGACCTCGCGACCATCGGGCTCCCCTACGCCGCCTTCGTACGACTCACCGGGACCGGCATCGACAGCACCAGCCCCTGCTACAGCGGCTGCCCGCTGTCGAACCGGATGACTGACGTGGATGGTGATCTCATTGATGACGAAGGCAAACGGGCGACCTGCAGTTCGGTGATCGGCGGCCCTGACATTGACGCGGTCGCGATTGTTGCGGGGCATCAGGGCTTCCCGGAATGATCCGCACCGGTCTGTTCACCACAGGAGTGTTGTTCATCGCCGGGTGTGCCGTCGGCAACAGCGGCATCGGACCAGCCACACCATCGGGCGAGTTGCCGGCGGTGCCGCAGGGCGGGACTGTGCTCATTGCCAACAGCCTGAGCGAAACGCTCTCTCGTCTGGACCTCACCACGACGCCTGCCCGGATGGAACCGCAGGTAGCGCTGACGGGTCAAGCGCCGAACGCGCTGCTGCTTTATGGGTCAGAGATTCTGGTGGTGAATTCGCTGTCGAACTCCGTGCAGCTACTCGATCGTCAGACGCTCTCGCAGGTGGCGGAGTACAGCCTCGGGAGTCGCACGAATCCCTGGGACGCCGTCATCGTGGGCGACACCGCCTGGGTCTCCTGCTGGGTGAGCCAGGAAGTCGTTGGGCTGGACCTCACCGATGGCACGATCCACCAGCGGATTGCGGCACCCACCAGCGACGGGTTGCCTCATGTGCCGGGAGTCACGACCCGGGCGTATCCGCAGGGGATGGCGCAGGACCTGAACGAGTCGCGGATCTACGTGGCGTTGCCGAATCTGAACGCTCAATTTTTGCCGGCGGGTGCGGGAGTCCTCTGGACCCTGACCCGGGATGGTGACTCTTTTCAGTCCGATGGCATCACGGTGCTGGAGCCTGCGGCGAACGCGGCCGATGTCACGGTGAGCAACATCGGGGGGCGTCCGGCGGTCATCGTGGCCTGCGCTGGCGACTTTGAGTCGGGGACTGGCTATCGGGAAAACGGCACCCTGACCTGGCTCGATGGCGTGACCTTGCAAGTGCGCGAGCACAGGCTGGTGGAGAGCGCACCGGTCCGGGTGACCGCTCGTGGCCCCTGGGCGTATGCGCCAGGAGCGCAGACAGGAGATGTGGTCGCGCTGGAGTTTGGGGCCACTGCTGCCCCGGTGCGCATCACCCTCCCGGACGCGGGGGCGGGGCAGAACTACGCTTCCGCCGTGGCCTTTGGCGATGACACGACCCTGCTTGCGTTGCAGTTCAACAGCGATCGCCTGTATGCCATCGATGTGCGGACCTGGACGGTCAGTGGTGGCGTGACGACCGGCGATGGTCCGGTCGCTCTGCTGGTGCTCCCCCGGGAGTGACCGACACGGGCCGGGTCACCACTTAATGGGGTCTTTCACCTTGCCAGTGGGGGCCGCCTTTTCGACAAATTCGATGATCTTCCCGGAGACATCGACTCCGCTGGCGGTTTCGATTCCCTCGAGGCCCGGGGTGGAGTTCACTTCCATCACGACCGGGCCATGATTCGAGCGGAGCATGTCGACCCCGGCGACGCCGAGTCCCATGGTGGCGGCCGCCCGGATGGCAGTGGAGCGTTCGGCAGGCGTCAGCTTCACGGCCTTCGCAGTCCCGCCGCGATGCAGGTTGCTCCGGAATTCGCCGGGGGCGCCGGTCCGCATCATCGACGCCACCACTTTGCCCCCCACCACGAAGGCCCGGATGTCGCTCCCCCCGGCTTCTTTGATGAATTCCTGCACGAGGATGTTGGCGTTGAGCTCCCGAAAGGCCTCGATGACCGACTTCGCCGCTTTGTTGGTCTCTGCCAGGACCACCCCGATCCCCTGGGTCCCTTCCAGGAGCTTGATCACCAGGGGCGCGCCGCCGACTGTGGCGATGAGACCATCGATGTCCTTGGTGGCATGGGCATAGCCAGTCACCGGAAGACCGATCCCCTTGCGGGCCAGGAGCTGCAGGGACCGGAGCTTGTCCCGGGACCGGGTGATGGCCTGCGATTCGTTCGTTGGGAAAACACCCATCATTTCAAACTGACGGACCACCGCCGTGCCATAGAAGGTGTAGCTGGCACCGATGCGGGGAATGATGGCATCGAAGCCGGTGAGTTCTTCCCCCTGGAAGTAGATCTGCGGCTTGAGGCTGGTGATGTTCATGTAGCAACGGAGATAGTCGATCACATGGATGTCGTGGCCCCGGGCCTTCCCTGCTTCCACCAGCCGTCGGGTGGAATAGAGGGCGCGATTGCGGGAGAGGATGGCGATCTTCATCGGGGGGTGGGCTCCTCCGGTCGGGACCGGCGGGATATACGGCGGGGCCGTTTGCTGAGGAGATACGAATGGCCGGGATCCACCAGGAAGCGGCCGCGAATCGCCTCCCGTCCGAGCAACAGGCGAAAGCCCATTTCCGGACGGGGGGTCAGGGTCAGCTCGATAGGCCAGAGCCACGCACCGAGCTGGAGAGCGGTCTGGATCACGGGACGCTCTTCCGCGTGTCCGCTGGAGCTGCGGATGATACGGACAGATACCAGGGGGGCTTCGGCCGGTTCAGCGATTTCGGGATGTCGATGAAAGGGGTGAAAGAGAAAGCGGACCACCCGTCCGGAGGGCGACTCGGCGATCTCGATGTCGGAGGCATGGAGGGCACTGGTCCGGGCCCCGGTGTCGATCTTCGCCTGCAGGGGCGACAGATGGAGGTCCGGGAACAGCACCCACTCACGCCAGCCAATGACCGGAAGCTCAGTTGCGGGAACGGGCACGATGGAGCGGTCCCCTGGTCCTTGGGTGGCAAAGTGAGCAACAGCGGCCGGGCGGGTCGGTTGACAGGGCCGATGCCGGAGAGTATAAGGATTCGGTTGCCGCGGGGTGGAGCAGTGGTAGCTCGTCGGGCTCATAACCCGAAGGTCGTCGGTTCAAATCCGGCCCCCGCTAAAGCTGACCGGCCGCCCCATCGTCATCGGTGGGGCGGTTTTGTTCTGCAGGTTTTACTCGCTAAACGCATCAGCGCGTCCTGATCGCAATATGGGACATTCACGTCGGGCAGTTCCAGGTGTGGCCACCGACAATGATGAAAAAGATGAACCCCGGCCAATGACCGGGGTTCTGGTTCCTCAGGTCGCCCCGCTATGCGGGGCTGCCTATGCAACCCTCGCCGCAGTGCGCGACGCGCGGGATAGAAAAGCGCTTCATGTGAGGGCCTCCTTCCTTCGACGCTCGAACCTGAGCCGGCAAGGGTTGCCCCTGACGGCGTGCCTTGTTTGCCGCCGGACCGCCCCTGGTGGAGAGTCCGGAGACCTCAGTCTGCAGGGACTGGTCGTCGGTGACGCCGGTCCTGACTGCGGGCTGATGTGCGTATTGTCTCCACTCTCAGGTTTCCGTCAAGGATTAGGGCGCCTACTGAAACTTTGGTATCCAGCGGATACCGTGGATGCGATCCGGATTCAGGCTATGCTGTACGTCCCATCTGAGGAGGTGCTGCATGTCCCCGGCCGACGCGACCCCATCCACCAGAGCCCCCAAAAAGGGTCCGGCCTGCCCCAAATGCGGCTCGGCTGATACACGGCAGACGGATGTCTATGAGGACGCCTACGGGCATCTGGTGACAGAAAACGTGTGTGACGCCTGCGGGCATGAATTCGACACCAAAATCGGCGGCCTGTAGTCGACAAAGACAAGTGGAGCAACGGTAGTGGACGACGGCGCTTGCGCCGTCGACTGAGGCCTAGTGGCCACCCATGACATGCTCCGAGACCCGTTCCCCGGACTTAATGGCGCGACGGGTATCAGCAGCGCCCTTCGCCATGCCAATAAGCCCGACCAGCAGCAAAATCAACGCTGTCGCAATGATGCTCCCGATCCACCAGCGTTCCGCCCCCGGATGTCGCACGATTTCGCCCCCATCAGGGTCGAGCTGCAACTCCTCCAGTTCCTCTTCTGAAAGAAGAGAAATGTCGGTCAGGTGAGGCGTCATGCTGCGCACAGCATACTGGCTCCATGACCCGACGGTCGACACCCGCACCAGCAGCGTTTCGTTGCGACAACCCGGATAATGCTCCCCATGTGGCGATCCTTGCGACGCTGGCTCGTACGGCAGTGGCTCCCGGCCGCGTTCAAAGTGCGGGGAGTCCGGATGGCGTACATGCGCTACCTCGGGGCGCTGGCCTCGGATCCGGAAGCCGATCGCGCAGCGCTGGTGCGGGCAGCGACCCACCTCGGGGTTGCCCTCGCCGAAGATCTCCAGGCGGAGCTGGAGCTGGGGGACTCCGTGGCCGATGCCGATGCCGCCTGGGGACTCGGGTGTCAGGTGCTGGGACTCACCCATCAGCGGAGTGTGGAAGGGGGGCGTGTGACCTACGACCACACCGGCTGCGACTGGCATCAGTTCAACGCACGTCAGGGAGCCTGTCACTGCGAGACCCTCTGCCTGCCGATGGTCCGGAGCCTCACGGCGACCCTGGCCCCCTCGGTGACGGTGACTGTCGATCGCGTCCCTACGCGGGAGCGCGGCTGCCGCAAGTCGTTGTCGTAAGCTCTTGGCGTCGGCTTGACATCACATAGTTTTTTTTACATTTGTCACTGGGAAACGGCACAGCACTTCAAGACAAGTTCGAGAGGTTCCAACTCTGATGAACCTGCCACTTTCCGCAGTGCCCGCACTGGTTGCAGCGGCGATGCTTTCAGCGACCGGATGTACCAACGACTTACGGACCCCTCCCGGCGACCCGACGGATGCCGATAGCCTGACCAGCGCGCCAGCGGTCACCGACGAGGCTCGGCGCACCACCCAGCAACTACCGAACGCCACACAAATGGTGGAACTGACACTCCCGCAGGGATCCCGCCCCGGAGCTGACCTCCTCTCGGATGCGATGCTCGATTCGGGCTCTGGGGCAAAGAGGTGCTGCGTGCGGCAGCCCTCTGGACCCACATGGAAGGGAGCCCCCAGGTCGACTCGCGCTTCTGGGAGGCGGGGCTGATCCCGACTCGCCCTGTGAGCGAAGCAGGTGCGGTTCTTCCCTGGGAGAACGGCCCCTCCTCCTCCACCCCTGCAGCGATTTACTGGTGGACCGATGCACAGGGACTCTGGTTCGACTGCCAGGCGGCCCGGTTCATCGATGGCACCGCTCCCCGGACAACCGGGTTCTATCGCTGGGACTCGATCGCCCAGGTGCAGCAGCAGCGAGTCGCGCACATGCCTGTTGGGGCCGAATATGACTACGCACGTCGGCGACACACCACCATCCCTACCACGCCACCGCAGATTGCCTCCGCCATCAGTGAGTACTGGGAGCAGTGCATCGAGTCCCGGATTCTGGACTATGTGCGTGAAGCGGGCAGCCCGCCAACGGATATGGACCAGATCTTCGCTGCTCAGGGAGTCGCCCTGATGCCATCGACTATCGAGGTGAGTGCTCTTGGGGTTTTAGGCAACACGGGAGCTGCAGGTGACCAGATGTTGGTCCTGCAGTACGACCCCGTGTGGTCTCAAATCGCCCTGATCCGCTGGAGCGCTACAGGGCATCACGTTGGCCGCCTGCTGCGGCTGACTCTCACCTCCGATGGTGCGACTGCCAGCTTCCATGCATTGCGGGAAGTCGGATCGCTGGATCCGGCGTTGGTCTATCGGGCCTGGCGAGTCCCCGGCAGCCTGTAACCGCGCAGCATGCTTACAGTCGCCAGTCGTCAGCATCGTGAGGAGTTTTGTACGATATCGTCAGCCGAGAGGCTGACGTTTCGTTCGTCCAACCAGCCTACCGGCGGACGTATCGTCGGGTAGATCGAAGGAGGATCGCATGGCCTGGCATCGCATTACATCCTGGCGCGGCAACTTCGACTGGCTGCGCGCGACCGGGCATCTGTTGTTGCAGACTCCTGATGGCAACTACGACACCACTGCGCTGAAGGCGGAGGAGTTTCACGCACTGGTCCACCTGCTGCAAACCACCGTCGAGTTGTACACCGATGGAAACGGGAAAATTGTGACCGCCGAAGTCCCTACGGGGTCGCTGGTGCGGCGTCAGCCGACGCCGCCACATGCACCTTGAGCAGATTCGTACTCCCCGCCTGACGTATCGGATAACCAGCCGTAAAGAGGAAGCGTTCCCCCGCCTGGAGGAGTCCGGCGCGGAGGGCCGCATGCTGGGCCGCCCTCAGGAGGTCCTCGGCCGTGGCATCCGGCGACGCTTCCACCACCAGCGGCGTGATGCCGTAGCTGAGCAGCAACTGCCGCGCCCGGGCGGGGTCCTCCACCGCCCCGATGATCTGGGCGCTCGGACGGAACCGGGCCACCAGTCGCGGGGTCATGCCGGAGGTGGTGGGACAGAGGATGCAGCGGAGTCCCAGTTGCTCCGCGACATCAGCGGCCGCCCGCGACAGGGCATCGGACACCTGCCGGTCGGTGCTGACCGGGTACGCCCCGGCCTGCCTCAGGCGCTGGATCGCCGCTTCGAGCTTGAAGTTCCGTTCTTTGTAGTTGAGCCGGTATGCGTGGGTCCGGACAACGCTTTCCCAGGGATGATCATCGTCCCGGGGATGCTCGGTATGGAAGGGTCCCGCCGCTCCCTCGATGCGTCGCGCCACCGAGACCAGCGTCTGGATGGACTCCACGGCAAAGCTCCCCTTCGCGGTCTCGCCGGAGAGCATCAGCGCATCGGTGCCATCGAGGACCGCGTTGGCGATGTCGGTGACTTCCGCCCGGGTCGGAATCGGGCGCGTTTCCATGCTGTCGAGCATCTGGGTTGCTGTAATCACCGGGATCCCCAGGACATTGCAGCGCTCGATGATGCTCTTTTGCACCAGCGGGACTTCTTCCAGGGGGAGCCGGGCTCCCAGGTCGCCACGCGCCACCATCGCGCCATCCAGGACACCGAGCAGCGCATCGAGATTGGTCACCGCCTCGGCGGTCTCGATTTTCCCGATGAGCGGAATCCGCTGGTCTCTCATCAGTGCCCGGACCGCAAGCACATCGGCAGGCTTCCGGACATAGGAGAGGGCGATGAAGTCGACCTGCTGATCGCAGAGGAACGCAAGGTCCGCGATGTCCTTGGGGGTCATCTGGGGGAGCGGGGGATCGACCCCGCGAAAGATGATCCCCTGTCGCGACCCGATGACTCCGCCGGTATCGACCCGGGCTTCGATCCGGTCAGGCTCCGACCGGCTCACGGTCAGCTGGACCAGCCCATCCACCAGCCAGATGGGCGTGAGGGGGATGACCGCCGGCTGGATGAGGGCGAAGTCCTGGAGGGGAACGCCCTTCGCATCGCCGGGATGCGCCGGGTCCGCCCAGAAAGTAAAGCGCTGCCCCGCCACCAGGGTGACATCGCCATCGGCGAACTCGCCGAGCCGGATTTTCGGTCCCTGAAGGTCGCCCAGAATCGCCACCGGATGACCGATGCTGGCGCTGGCATCGCGGATGGCATTGAGTCGCCAGCGGTCCGCCTCGTAGGAGTCTCCCCGGACATAGGCGCCGTGCTGCGCGAAGGACCGGGAGTGGGACATGTTGACCCTGGCCACGTCCATGCCCGCCTGGATGAGACGGGCGACCGCCGCCATGCTGTCGCGGCCACTGCCGGTACCGAGGGTGCAGACAATCTTGGTGCGGATCGGTCGCTTCAGCATGGGGAGATTATGGGGTCTGGAGCCAGGGTGATCCGGAATGTGGCAAAGACTGAGGCTGGAGAGCGCTGAGGCACGAACTACTCCCTGACACAACACAAGACCTGTTGGTGTTCTACAGGAATGCTCTACCCCTCTTGCGCGGCTATCATCTTTATGGCAAAATGCGCACAGAACGGATACGACCTCGTGGGCACATGCCCCAGCCAAAAAAAGGAGAAGAAAAAATTATGCCCCCCCCCCCCTCACGGTATCCACAGCAGACGAGGTTCCTGGGCAAGTCCTGAATTCTGGGCAGGCCCTGAATCCTGGGAGAGTAATGAACTTCCCATGGAAATTCGGGGTGCCGTTGCTGATGTGGTGGGATAGCCTCGATGCCTATCCGGACGAAAGTTCCTCGGGCTATGGGAGAAACCACAGTGTCTCCGGCTCTGCCCAAGCCAACTATCCCCCCGAACGTTTCTTTAATGCCGTCACCGCCCCGCAAGGCTCCCGCTGCACGGACATCGACTGTCCGCCCCTGCCAGGCCAACCGCAACAGTGGCAAGATGCCAGCCTCATCGACGCTATTGCGGAGACGGTGAACTGGTTCAACACCTATGTGCAGCCCTCAACCACACTAAACGGTTGGGGCGTGCGCACTGGTGCCTGGGCGCAGATACCAGAACGGTCGCTACTGTGGTGCTATGTGCGCGGCATTCGGGAAACCAAAGGGTGTTTAAGATGGTGGGAGAAAAACTTGGGTGATCTTGCGGCAGAAATCTGGAGTCCGCTTGATGAGTTCCTGGATGGCATCCTTTCGGATGCCGATGTGCAAGACCGCATCGCAGGTTGGTTGCTCATCGACGAAGCCGAGGTCAGCAGCAGCCGACGACTTCCGCGCCCGATAGAAGTCCCCCAGATCCTGGGCATCAGCGGCCCCCTGGTGGAAGTGGGGACAAACATCGAACTGACGGCCTGGGCGACCGGTGATCCTTACGATTGGGAGTGGACCTTTTCCGGGCCGGTGGTGATGTATTCTCAGACGGGCAACAAAGCCGTGATCAATGCCTTCGCCCCCGGCACGATTGTGGCCACCGTGGTGGAGCGCAATTGGTGGGGAGAATCGGTTGAGTATCACCAGACTTTTATAGCGGTCGCCAGCAGTGCTGTAACCGACCCAGAAGTCCGGCTGATGGCCACCAGCGGACCGGAAGGCCTGGTGCGCCACGCGTTGATCGATGACGGCAGTGGGACGCTTGTTGGGCAAGCCCTGATCCCTGAATTAGGTGAACTCATTCTCCGCCCCCTGATCCTGGGCTCTCCTCTGACCGGGGCTGGCGGAGCTACGTTGAAGGTTGAGTGGACAGATGTTTCTCTCGGAGATCCTAGCTCGCCAGAGTTTGAGTTAGCGATTCCACGAACGCTCCTTTCCACCGCCTCTCGTGTGACCGGTAACTTTCAGATCGAAGACCCCTCGAATCCCGGCAGCTTCCTGCCGCCGATACCCTTTGCGATCTTCCTGATCACACCTGATCCGGGGCAATGGTTGCCCCCCAACTGGGTCCACCCCCGCTTTCTGGAGGCCGCCGCGCATCGCGTCCAAAGCGTTGCCACGGCCTACGGTGTCGGCGGGCTCCCGTTCCTCTCCACCCACGCCGCCTGCATCGTTCCCGCACATTTCTACGGTGCAGAGGTGCCCAGGGTCGCAAATGTCGAAGAGACTAAGGAGATCGATATCCCCGGCTGTAAGACATACGGGACCGAAGCGCCGCCCGCTCCCTCGGCATTCAGTTACCGAATGCAACCAGCAGCAAATGGCTCGGCGTTCCAGGACTGTCATGCACTGGATGACTACATCATTCAGGCGGGGGTCCCCACGTTGCGGTCCGAACTCGCCTGGCAGCAATCGCAGGGCATCATTCGGGATGCCGACGAGTTTCTGGAGAACTCCGTCCCGATCTTCGACCCGCTCTGGGCCTATCGACGCCTGGAGCAGTTTCGGGCCGCCCTGAATCCCCCCGGAGTGGACGCTTTCCCGTTCCTGCTCACGCTCCAGGCGTACGGCCACCCCTACATCCGCGATGCCTCGGACGATCCATTTGAGCCGACGCGGATGGATGGCTGGAACCTGCAGAAGCCCACCAACATCACCGGGGACGGGGTAGATGCGGCCTACGCAGCGCGGTTCCTGTTCTGGTACGCCATCTTCAAAGGTACCGAGGGTGCGCTCTGGTTTGCGCAGCTCTTTGTCAACGATGCCTGGCTCGAAGAGGTCTACAACCTGATCGCGGCTGAACTGTTCGAGTACTTCGATCTGCGGTTCAACGGATTTCTCCTCAGCAACCAGGGCCCTTCGCAAGTCGTGTTTCCCGAAGGAGCAGTTCCCCGAGGCCGAAGCACCATGGGGTTCACGGTGGTGCCAGGAGTGCTGCAGGATCAGGTCATCACCCTGCCGGGCAATGCGGGCACGACCACCGGCCGGACTGAGCAGCCGCCCGTGGCGGCTATGATTGAGCGGAAAGACCTCTACGCTGGCACCCGCCCTGCGGGCCAACGGATCGTCTTTCTGCTGAACCCGAGTTATCGGGCACGGACTTTCCACCTCGATTTTCAGTCTGACTACGCGGGCAGCGTGCTGCGCGAGTGGCGGCTGGGAACTCACATCGGAGACATCAGCATCGTGACCACTGCGGGGGAGGACACGCCTGTGCGACTCCGCCCCTATGAAGTCCGAATCTTCGAAGTTGTGCCACCGTCGCCATAGGAGGGCTGTTTCCATGCGTCCGTTTGCCTTACTCGCTGCTTGTGCCATCTTCTTACTGACCGGATGTCCTGGTGGCGGCACGACAGACCCGCCACCAGCGCGGCCCCGGGTGCTGAGCGTTTCCCCCGCAGGATTGGTGGGCAAAGCCGGCGCGACCGTGCAGTTTGCTGCGGCGGTCGAGGGGAGTGTCGAGAGCTATGCCTGGGAGTTCACCGGCGCTACCCCTGGCACGTCCAGCGCCGCCACGCCGGAAGTGCAGTTAACCGCTGATGGGGACTACACCGGATCTCTACAGGTTGCTGGCCCGACTGGCATCTCGGATGCCTTTTCGTTTACTTACTCCGTTGGGGAGACTGGGGCCCCAGTCTGGGAGCGCTTCCCGGTGCAGGCAGCGGGCATGGATGCCGCCACGAATGTGCGCGCAGGCCTCTTTGATAATCATCTAGTAGTAGTTTACAGTACGGCACAACCATCTCTTCTACCAACCCTTGAAGTGTTCGTGGCTGTCAGTTCCTTGGCGCGTCCTGAGCATCCAGCAGACTGGACCAGTTACAAACTCAGCGCCGCCGCACACCTGGGTCTTAACACGAGCATGATTTCCCTGCATGGACGGCCTGCGCTGGAGTACCAGAACAGAGACTATAGTCCGGGGATCGATACCCGCCGCATCCTGTGGGCAAACACCCCGAATCCGCAGAGTCCGGGCGATTGGCAAACTTTTCGGGTGTTTGATCCTGCTGATACTCCACAACAACCTAACATGTTATGGTACAAATCCATCATCCCCCTTTCGAATGGGGGTTTGGGCGTCGCCGCCCATTCACTCACCACCAAGCGGGCCTACTGGATTTCCACCACCACCCTGCCCCCGACGTCCGATGCCGACTGGTCGTACATTGAACTCAGCTTGAACGTGAATGAAGATTACGCCATGGCGGAGCTCGATGGGGGCCTCAGTCTCGCCTACGGAAGTTCAGGATTTTGGGGAGGTGTGTCATGGAGGCACGCGCCGACGCTGAGTCCGGCGTCTGCCGCGGAGTTCCAGATCGTCACCTCCAGCAATGGAATATCCGGCAAGGAAAGCGAGGAAGTAATCCAGGGCTTCACGGTCCTGCCTGACCGGGCGCTGCTGATCACGACTTTTGGCACCTCTCGCTTTGCTCCCGGGCTGCACAGCGCCCGGCATCAGGTGATAGCGCGCTCGTTCCCCATCCTGCCCCCCGCCCCACCTACCATTTTTGACGCCTTCGTGACCGGCCCATCCGAAGAATACTGGGACCCAGGATTCTTTGAGCGCTCCATCCTGTGGGATGGGCGCCTCCTCGGCCATTTGTATCTGCGGGATGAGATCTTTCTCCTCCGGGCACTCACTCCCACCCCAACGAGTGCAGAAGACTTCGAGTCGTACGGCCTGGTTGCAAACCTGCCGTATTTCATTGGTGGGGGCGTGCGTTCGCTGGCGATGACCCCGCTCGCGGATGGCGGGGCGGCGGTACTGACCTGTGCCCGGCCCGACGATCCGCCGCAGCCGCTGGAGATCTGGTACCCCAGCGGCCCGTGGTAGCGCTGCCGCTTTTCCCTCTGTGACGGCCCTCAGTACGCCAGCACCGCTTCGGCATCCAGTGCCCGCTCGATAGGGACCTGCTCGGTGGCGAGGTCGAGGAAGACCGGCTCTGGCAGGACTCCCCCCGCCGCATCGCGCAGGAGACTGACCTGCGGCTGGAAGGGGCGCCCGAAGGTGGCCTCCCGGACGACCGCCAGTTCCCGGCTTCGGAGCTGCACCAGAGTCCCGGGAGGGTACATGCCGAAGACCTGCAGGAACGCCCGGGTGATCTCCGGGGCTACCAGCTGCCCCCCGGACTGCACAATCGCCTGGGCAGCCCGATGGAACGACCGCTTCACGCCGTGGACCGGGTCGGTGCAGAGGGTGTCGTAGGTGTTGGCGACAATCAACAGTTGGGTCGCCTGGCTCAGCTGCGCGCCCCGGAGTCCCCGGGCGAAGCCCCGGCCATCGACCCGTTCGTGATGATCGCGGACCATCTCCAGGAACCGCGTGTCGAAGCCCCCCTGCTCCAGCAGATACTCATACCCCCGCTGCGGGTGCCGTCGATAGGCCGCGGCAGTGGTGTCGCCCTCTTCCAGGGGGAGGATGCGTCCGATGTCGTGGAACAGCGCGCACTCGCCGGCCGCCGCCAGGTGATCGGCGGAGAGATTCAGGGCGCGTCCGAGGCTGACAAAGGTCACCAGGGTGTTGAAGCAGTGGGAGAAGACCTGGCTGGAGACCAGGAAGAGGTCGGCGAGGCTGCAGGTCTTCTGCGGGTCCGCCAGAATCTCGCCAATGATCTGGGCGCTGGTCTGACGCACCGGTGCGAGGTCGGTGACCCCCGCTTCCTTCAGCTCGGTGAGGCTCCGTTCCAGCTGGGTGTAGGCCCGGAGCTTGGTCGCCTGGCTGATGCTCGGCTCGGCCTGGGCGACAAAGAGGAGGTCGCGGTAGTCATTGGGGTGAAATTTGCGGGGCTGTCCCCGGGTCCCGAAGTAGAACCCTTCGGGGATTTCCACGGGAATGTCGGCCACCAGGTCATCGCCCGGCTGATCGAAGACGAAGGCGATGTCATGACCGGGGAGGTCGGCCACCACCGGATCGGCCGCTGGCACCGCTGGAGTCGCGCTGACCGCGTTGCCAGCTCCCTGATCCGCATCCTGGAGATAAAGGAATGGATGGCCGTCATTTTCCTGCACCGCCACTGGCGGGAGGTCCGGCAGGACCTCCTCAGCGGGGGCTGCCGCGACCGGAGTCGCGGCGGGGAGGGTGGCAGCCGCGAGCTCGTCGGGGGTCGGGGGGGTGCCGACAAAGACGAGGTCGATGCCCCGCGCCTGCAGGGCGTCGATGATGGTGGGGGAGATCAGGGTCCCTTCCATGAGGAGGAGAGCGCCGGTCCGGTCATAGACATCCGCGGTCAGGCGTTCCCCTGGTGGGAGGTCGGACACCCGCAGGCCGCGCCCGGTCGCGGCGACACCAAAAGGGGACTGGTCGGTGAGTCCCTGGAGGACCTGATCGCGGATGAGGGCATCCAGGAAGAGGAGGTCGGCGGCGAGGGCAATGCAATGGGGGCAGATCCGGATGTGGCGGAGGTATTGCTCGGCCAGCAGTCCGCGCAGCTCGCCATCGGCCAGCTGCATCAAAATGCCATCCCGCTCGATGACCCGACAGAGGTCAGTCGGCGGAGGGGCAGCCGTCATGGTGACCACACAGCACCTTCTTTCGGGGGTCGCGGCACGGTGTCGCGACTGGCTCTGTGCGGGTTTGCCCTCTCGCACAGGTTCCCACTAAGTGTGTACAAACTCCCGCGTCGCGACGCTCATTGGCAGCGTCGGGAGGAGCACCGGGCCTGACACCGGTGACCTCCTGGAGCCGGGGGGATCCGGTCGCCTTGCTCAGGCGGCCATCGCGACCCCGACCTGCATGAGTTCCCGGAGGGCCAGGAGCGCCTTTTGCAGTTGCGCCCCGACACTCCCTTCGGGGATGCCGAGTTCCTCGGCGATCTCCCGGTACTTGAGATTTTGGTGGTAGCGCAATTCGATCACCTGACGCAGGTCGGGTGCCAAACGCGCCATCGCGGCCCGGAGATGATCATGCTCCACCTGTTCGAAGGCCAGGGTTTCGGGCTGCTGGGCGGACTCATCCGGGAGGTCGTACTCGATTTCGTCCAGGGAGCACTTCTCGACCTCGCCCCCCCGCTTGATGGTCTGGACCCGGCGGAAATGCTGCCGCACCCGGTTAATGGTGAGGGTGTGGATGAATGTTTTCAGGAGCGATTTGCGCTGGAAGGTCGAGAGGCCCTTGACGAGGTCCTCGAAGACCTCGTGGCAGATATCCTCCGCATCCTCATCGGGCATCCCGGAGTTCCGGCCCTTCACCAGCTGATAGATGTACGAATAGAACCGCTCATAGACCAAAGTCCAGGCATCATGGTCGCCGGCATTGCAGCGCTCGATCAGTTCAGCTTCCGAGAGTCCGCCAAAGCGGGAGCCCACGGTGCTGCGCTGCAGGCCGCTGGGCTGCCGATCCGTGGCGGTCTCCAGCGAGGGGGTCGCTGCCGGGTGCCAGCGAAGGGCTGGTTCGCTCATGAGCACATCCTGTGCGTGTTACCCGCAGCACCGGCGTGTGCGCCGGGCCTACGAACTCATACCTAATGTCAGCAACCATCCCGGTTTCTGTGCCGCAGCTATTTATTGTTTGCTGATGGGTGCGCCGGGGACTCTGCTGAAGTGGGGCGGCGCTGGAGGGGATCGATGAGTTCCAGGACCACATAGTCGCCGGTGTCGTGGGTGTCGCGGACCGCCAGTGACCCCAGGTGGAGCCAGAGTTCCGCCGGCTCCCGACGTCCAGACTGCAGCTCGCTGAGGCGGAGGATCGGTTGCGCCGCCGAGAAGGGAGGCTGACCGCTGGCAGGACGTCCCTGGCTCACCAGCAGCCGGGGTCCGAGGTCGGGGAGTCGGGCATGACCTGCGCGCAGTCGCTCCGCCAGGGGGATGGTGCCGAACCGGGAGCGGGCGTACTCGGCCTCTGTGAACTGCTGCAGCTTGTAGATCGGACGCTCTGGCAGCAGCAGGCGGGCAAAGTGCATCTCCTCGAACGCATCGGGCATTGTCGCGAAGAGGAGCGGTCCCTCCGGGAGCCGGGTCAGGCTCAGGATCGTGGCCAGGGTCGGGTTGCAGGTGGCCTGCATCCGGGGGAGATAGCCATAGGCCGCGTTCAGACTCGCGAGGAATATCAGCAGACTGATAGTGAAGCTGAGGCCGATGGTGTGCCAGCCCGGTCCGGGGAGTCGGCTCACAGGGAGCAGCAGCAATGGCAGGGCCAGGGGCCAGTAGTAGAGACGATAAAAGGGCTGCTGCGGCTCAAAGACGGTACAAAACAGCAGCAGCGGGAGAGTCCAGGCGACCACCAGACGGAGTATCTGACGCGCACGCTCGTCGCCTGCGTTCCAGCGCATCACCCCCCCGATGAGCGTGAGGAACGCCAGGGTCGGGACCAGCCAACACCAGAGCCCCCAGAGTCGCGGCGCGGGCCAGGCCGCCTGGATCGACTGCGCGACCACCGACCCCGTGATCGGATCGAAGCGCTCGCCGATGGGCGAGGCCATGATGAGGCGTCCGTGCCCCTCTACGACTCCCTGCCAGATGACTTGTGCCAGCGACTGCTCCGGAGTCGACCGATGCCAGACCCAGTGATGCGCCTGCTGGCCATAGCGGAACAGCCAACGTCCGAGGGCCTCCATCGTGAAAGTCCCCTGCCCCTGAAACGCGATGGCGAAGCCGAGGGCATAGGCAACCACCAGCGGCAGCAGGGTGCCCAGCAGGGCGACGCGCAACAGAGGCGAGGGCGCAACCCCCTGAACGCGGGCGCGGACGGTGCACCACCAGGCGAGCGGCAGGGCAAAGAGAATCGCGAGTTCATGCAGCAGCGTCGCGACCACCAGGAGCGCGACGCCTTGTCCGACACTGACGCGGGTCGGGGGGGTCTCGCTCCAGCGGAGGACCACCAGCAGCAGCGCCAGGAGGAGCGCGAGGGTCGGGAGGTAGACCGCGGCGTTGGTGCCATAGGACCAGGTGGCGAACGAGAGTCCGAGCGCAAGCTGGCAGAGGGTTGCCCAGAGCGGGGGGAGTCCGAGGTGCCGGGCGAGCGTCCAGGATTGCCAGCTCACGACCAGCGTCGCGACCCGGCTTAAGGACGCCATGATCCCCAGCGGATGCACCGCCAGTCCCAGCATCCCCAGCAGCTGCCAGCAGCTCCAGATGAGCGCGTTGTAGCCGAGGTGATGCGGATGGAGTCGTTGTTGCCATTCGCCATAGAGCACATAGGAGGCGTTCATCACGCCATCGTGGTAGTAGGCGTAGTTCGGCAGCAGCCAGAGCGGACCCAGGAGGAGGACGCCAGTCCAGGGGGAGGACCACCAGGGATGGGTGCGGACCTCGGTCACAGGTGGGGAGCGTACCGCGTCCGCTCGGTCGAGCCGCCAGTTTTACGCCTGCTTCGCACAGCGCGGCTCGGTCGAGCCGCCTGTGCTATGCTCGCTTCGCACAGCCCCGCTCTACTCGAGCGAGGCTTTTTCCACGCCCCGACCGGGGGCGCTTTTCTTTAGCCCCTGCCTGCAACCCGAGGCTGCCGTCATGCCGACGCCCACGAGTCGTCCCATCGCCACCCGGATCTTCGAGCTCTTCGCCCAGGCACCGAAGTTCACCCACGATCAGTCGGGCAAGGTCCTGGCGCACGGCATGAGCGGCATTTATGTGATGTTCGAGGAGGGGCAGACCCTGCCTGACGGGGGGCTCAGGATCACCAGGGTTGGGACGCACCGGGAGCCCAAAGAGCTGAAGCGACGCCTCGAAGAGAATGCCCAGACCGGCAAGATGGCCCAGTCGGTGTTCCGACGCCAGGTCGCCAGTGCCCTGATGCAGCAGGCTGGCACCGATGCCGCCGTGATCGCCAATGCGGTGTCGCAGAAGACTTTCCCGCATCATGTCGATGTCAAAGTCACCGAGTACCTCCGGACCCACTGCTCCTATGCGGTCATCGTGATAGGACGGGAGCTTGATTCCATTTTCGGCAAGGAAGTCCCCTGGCTGGCCCTCGAAAAGCGCCTGGTGGGGCAGCTGGCCTACGCCGAGCCGCGCCCGACCGCCGACTGGCTCGGGCATCTGGCCCTCGACCCCAAAATCTCTCCCGCCGGACTCTGGAACACCACGAATCTCACCACCGGCTGGAAGGGGGGCATCTGCGAATCCGATGAACTTTTGCTGCAGTATCTGGAAGCAGCCTTCGACCATCGCAAGTAAGCCGCCGCGCTGATCAGATGCGTGACAATGGACCGATGAGCACCTCCCCGTTCAGTCTGACCGGCTGCCGCCTGGCCATCACCGGAGCCTCCCGGGGGCTGGGAGCCGCCATTGCCCGCCGCTGTGCTGAAGCCGGCGCCGATGTCGCCCTCATTGCCCGGAGCGAAGAGGCTCTCGAATCGCTGGGAGTGGAACTGCGCGCCCTGGACCGGCGGGTCTATGTCCTGCCGGCGGATGTCACGCAACGTCGGGAGGTGGACTGGGCGTTTCAGCAACTGACCGATGCCTGGGGGGGAGTCGATGCCCTGGTCTGCAACGCCGGGCTGAACATTCGCAAGCCGTTGCTGGAGATGTCGGATGAGGAGTGGGAGACGGTGCTGCAGACCGACCTCACCAGCATGTTTTACTGCTGCAGGGCGGCGGTCCCCGCGATGGCACCGGGGAGCAGCATTGTCCTGATGGGCTCTGTCGCCGGGCTGGTGGCGCTGCCGACCGGGGTGGCGTATGCCGCCGCGAAGGCGGGGATTCACCAGATGGCCCGAACCCTCACGCTGGAGCTGGGGGGTCGGGGGATCCGGGTCAACGCGATTGCGCCGTGGTATGTGGAGACCCCGCTGACCGCGCCGTTGCTGGCGGACCCGGCGTATCGGGCGGCGGTGCTGGGAGCGACCCCGTTGGGGCGACTGGGGACTCCGGATGATGTGGCGTGGGCGACCCAGTTTCTGGTGTCGCGGGCGTCGGACTGGATCAGCGGGCAGACCCTGGCGGTCGATGGCGGCATGAGCACCCTGGGCTTTGCCCCGTTACACACGACCACTGGACCTCCCTTTTTCTTCGGCAGCACAGCAGATTAGACAGGGCATGTCGTGTTAGAATCAGATGGTCAACGATGCGGACAGTGGCGAGCCGCAGGACATCTGTCTTCCAGCGCCCTTACGAAGTCCGGATCTTCGAAGTTGTGCCACCGTCGCCATAGGAGGGCTGTGTTGATGCGTCCGCTTGCCTTACTCGCTGCTTGTGCCATCTTCTTACTGACCGGATGTCCTGGTGGCGGCACGACAGACCCGCCGCCAGCGCGGCCCCGGGTGCTGAGCGTTTCCCCCGCAGGAATGGTGGGCAAAGTCGGCGCGACCGTGCAGTTTGCCGCAGCGGTCGAGGGGAGTGTCGAGAGCTATGCCTGGGAGTTCACCGGCGCTACCCCTGGCACATCCAGCGCCGCCACGCCGGAAGTGCAGTTAACCGCTGATGGGGACTACACCGGATCCCTGCAGGTTGCTGGCCCGACTGGCATCTCGGATGCGTTTACATTTACTTACTCCGTTGGGGAGACTGGGGCACCAGTCTGGGAGCGCTTCCCGGTGCAGGCAGCGGGCATGGATGCCGCCACGCAGGTGCGTGCAGGCCTCTTCGATGGCAATTTAGTTATTATTTACAGCACTTGGAAACCATTTCCTCCAACGTCCTCCGAAACGTTCGTGGCTGTCAGTTCCCTGGCGCGCCCTGAGCATCCGGCAGAGTGGACCAGTTACAAACTAAGCGCCACTGCAATCTTGGGTCCGAACATCAGCATGATTTCCCTGCATGGACGGCCTGCGCTGGAGTACCAGAACAGAGACTATAGTGAAGGGATCGATACCCGCCGCATCCTGTGGGCAAACACCCCGAATCCGCAGAGTCCGGGCGATTGGCAAACTTTTCAGGTGTTTAATCCTGCTGAGACTCCACAACAACCTACCACGTTGTGGTACAAATCCATCATCCCCCTTTCGAATGGGGGTTTGGGCGTCGCCGCCCATTCACTCACCACCAAGCGGGCCTACTGGATTTCCACCACCACCCTGCCCCCGACGTCCGATGCCGACTGGTCGTACATTGAACTCAGCTTGAACGTGAATGAAGATTACGCCATGGCGGAGCTCGATGGGGGCCTCAGTCTCGCCTCCGGAAGTTCAGGATTTTGGGGAGGTGTGTCATGGAGGCACGCGCCGACGCTGAGTCCGGCGTCTGCCGCGGAGTTCCAGATCGTCACCTCCAGCAATGGAATACCCGGCAAGGAAAGCGAAGAGTTTATCCAGAGCTTCAAGGTCCTGCCCGACCGGGCGCTGCTGATCACGACCTTTGGTACCTCTCTCTTTGCTCCCGGGCTGCACAGCGCCAGGCACCAGGTGATTACGCGCTCGTTCCCCATCCTGCCCCCCGTCCCATCGGCCATTTTTGACGCCTTCGTGACCGGCCCATCCGAAGAAAACTGGGACCCAGGATTCTTTGAGCGCTCTATCCTGTGGGATGGCCGCCTCCTCGGCCATTTGTATCTGCGGGATGAGATCTTTCTCCTCCGGGCGCTCACTCCCACCCCAACGAGTGCAGAAGACTTCGAGTCGTACGGCCTGGTTACAAACCTGCCGTATTTCTACGGAGGGGTCGTGCAGTCGCTGGCGATGACCCCGCTCGCAGATGGCGGGGCGGCGGTACTGACCTGTGCCCGGCCCGACGATCCGCCGCAGCCGCTGGAGATCTGGTACCCCAGCGGCCCGTGGTAGCGCTGCATCTGCTAGACTGTATTTTAGTATGTCCCGAAGTCAGGCTACCGCAGTCGTCGATGTCGCTGGCCCGTAAGGGGCGGGTGCGTCACCGACTGCCGGTCGCGCTACACGCCCCCTGCGGGGCGTTTTTTTCATGCCCTGACTTCGTACAATCGACCGCCTGTCAGCATTCCGAAGGAGCCGCGCCATGCAGTCCGACACCCTCTCCCTCCCCCAGGCCCTCCTCAGCGGCCGTCCCCTCCCCACACCACCTGAAAAAGCCGGGGTCGCGGACCGCAAGTACGAGCCCTCAGAGGTCGAGGCAGGCTGGCAGCATTACTGGGAGTTTTCCGGGCTCTCGGCCCCGGTGGGGACCGGGGAGCCCTGGTGCCTGGTGATCCCGCCACCCAACGTGACGGGGTCCCTGCATATGGGCCATGCCCTGGGCCAGACCCTGATGGACATCATGACCCGGACCCGGCGGATGCAGGGGTACGACGCCCTCTGGTTGCCGGGGGTGGATCACGCCGGCATCGCGACGCAGATGGTGGTGGAGCGGCGCCTGAAGGAACAGGGCCTCTCGCGACAGGCGCTGGGACGCGAGGCGTTCGAGGCCAAAGTCTGGGAGTGGAAGGAGCAGTACCACGCCCGGATCGGGACGCAGCTGCGGCGGCTGGGGTCGTCGGCGGACTGGACCCGGGAGCGCTTCACCCTCGATGCCGGGTTCCAGCAGGCGGTGATCGAGGCCTTTGTCCGGCTCTATCACGAGGGGCTGATCTATCGCGGGGCCTACCTGGTGAACTGGGACTGCCAGTTGGAGACGGCCGTGTCGGACCTGGAGGTGGAGCACAAGACCCAGCAGGGGAAGCTCTGGCACATCGCGTATCCCCTGGCGGATGGCTCCAGGGAGATCGTGGTGGCGACCACCCGTCCGGAAACCATCATCGCGGATGTCGCCATCGCCGTGCATCCGGAGGATCCCCGCTGGCAGCATCTGATCGGGCAGCAGGCGCTGATCCCGGTGCTCAACATCCCGATTCCGATCATCGCCGACGACTACGTGAAGATCGATTTCGGTGCCGGGGCCCTGAAGGTGACGCCGGGGCATGACATCAACGACTGGGCTATCGGCCAGCGCCACAAGCTCGAGGCGCTGTCGGCGATCGACAAGCGGGGGTACATCACCGACATCCGGCAGTCCCCCATCGCGGGCCTCGAGCGCTTCAAAGCGAAGAAGGAGTTTCTGCGCCTCATCGAGGAAGCGGGTCTGCTGCGCCAGATTGAAGAGCATGAGCAGGTGCTGGGGTACTCCCAGCGCTCCGGGACCCTCATAGAGCCGCTCCTCTCCACGGAATGGTTTGTGAAGGCGGAGTCGCTGGCCCCACGAGCGCTGGCGATCCTGGACTCCGGGGAGCTGACCTTCTTCCATGCCCGCTGGGGCGCGGAGTATCGCCGCTGGCTGGAGGAGCTGCGGGACTGGTGCATCAGCAGGTCGCTCTGGTGGGGGCACCGGATTCCGGCGTGGCACTGCGGACGCTGCCAGGAGATCACGGTCGCCGCGAGTCATCCGACCGCGTGTCAGGCCTGCGGGTCGCATGACCTGTCGCAGGACGAGGCCGTGCTGGACACCTGGTTTTCGTCGGCCATGTGGCCCTTCGGGACCCTTGGCTGGCCCGCAGAGACCACGGACCTCGCCCGCTTCTATCCCAACAGCCTGATGATCACGGGCTACGACATCATCTTCTTCTGGGTGGTCCGGATGGCGCTGATGGGGACCCACTTCATGGGAGGGACCCCGTTCCGTCACTGCTTCATCCACGGGCTGGTGCGGGATGAAAAGGGCCAGAAGATGTCGAAGACCAAAGGGAACGTAGTGGATCCCTTTGAGCTGTTCGATGAGTACGGTGTCGATGCCACCCGCTGGGCGCTGGCCTCGAGTGTGTTCCAGGGGAAGCAGGATGTGAACCTGGCGAAGGACCGGCTCATCGGGGCGAAGTACTTCATGAACAAGGTCTGGAACGCCGCGAAATTCACGCTGGCGAATCTGGACCGTCCCTTCGACCGGGACGCGCTCCCCGAGATCGCGCAGCAGCTGCGGTCGGCGCAGAAGGGGAAGCTCCTGACGCTGGCGGATCGCTGGATCCTGGCGCGCCTCTCGGAGCTCGGGCGAATCCTGGAGACCCAGCAGGCGAACTACGGCTTTGGGGAGTGCTGTCAGGCGATCTATGAGTTCTTCTGGAGCGAGTTCTGCGACTGGTACTTAGAGGCGGCGAAAGGGCAGCTGCAGCAGGAAGCCCTGACCCGTCAGCGAACCCAGCAGGTGCTGCAGTATGTGCTGATGCAGCTGCTGGCGTATCTGCATCCGGTGGTGCCGTTTATCACGGAGGAGCTGAACCGGGAGTGGCCGGGAGCGTATGTCCCCCTGATCGTGACCCCCTGGCCCGACATCCCCCGGGGCTTCCGGAACGCGCAGACCGAGTCGGAGTTCGCGCTGATGCAGGCGCTGATCACGGCGATCCGGAATCTGCGGAAAGAGATCGGACTCCCCGACTCCGCAAAGGTCCGGGTGCAGTTGCAGACCGAGGGGGACGAGGTGCGGGACCTCCTGCTGGACCAGGCCCCCCTGATCATGCAACTGGCGGGCTGCCTTGCGGTGGACCTCCTCGCGGTGCAGTCGCCGGCCCCGGAACGCTCCCTCATGAATGCCGTGGGGGATGTCCGGGCGTACCTGCTGGTGGATGACGCGTCCGGGCTCGCCGGGGAAATGGCTCGTCTGGACAAAGAAGCGACCAAAGCACGCCAGTACGCCGAGGCCCAGCGGGCGAAGCTGAGCAACGAGAAGTTTGTCGGCAAGGCTCCGGAGGCGGTGATCGCGGCGGAGCGGGCGAAGCTCGAGGCGGCGGAAGAGGAAGCCGCGGCGCTGGAGTCGCGACGTCAGCGGCTCGCGGAGCTGGTGTAGCACGCGGTGGGGTCGTGAGGGCCGGGGGCGACATTGACACACGCGCCGGTCTGTGGCTACATTGCAGTACTCGAGGCGAGTGGAGCCCCTGCTCCGTCGTCTGTCCCCTGCTCCTCCGCCGAGACTGCGTCTGTTGTTGTCCCACCCGCCACCTGACAAGGACGGCTCCCCATGCGGGAACCCTTCGGATTCATCAGCTACCGGACCGGTCCCTCGCCGCAAACCCTGGCGCTGGCGGTGGGCTGGTCGCTGGTCATCATCCTGGCCGTGACTGTCGGGGCCACCTGGACCGGCGGGCACTGGCGGCAATGGCAGCGGTCGCGTCAGCAACAGCGGGAGTCCGGGCAGGAAGCCCAGACCACGTTTGAGGCAGCGACGCCGCCGGTGCTGCCGGGGCATCAGACCGGGTCGGCGACGCCGGTCGATCCCGTGGTGCCGCCATCAGCCTCAGCGCGACCGTAGCCGACCCCCATCCGGGAGTGGCCGATGCGACTTCAGAACCATTCCACGAGGTCTTTTGCAGGCTTCACGCTGGTGGAGCTGCTGGTGGTGCTGTCCATCGCCCTCGCCCTGGTCAGCATCGGCTGGCCCTACTGGTGGGAAGCCCCCCAGCGGGCCCGGACCCGGGAGTCGCACTGGGGCCTGCGGCAGGTGCAGGTCGCGATTGAGCGCTACGGGGTCGATGCCGGGGGACACTATCCGGAGTTTTTGTATGGGGGTGATTTTTCCGACGACTACGCCTCCACCTCCGCCGACGTGCAGTCCGCCTGGCCGGGGGATGTGGATGTCCTGCTGGAGCACGGTTACCTCGGGAGCTACCCCCGGAATCCCTTCGTGAGCCCCACCCAACGGGGGCATCAGCAATGGACACCCCGGGACTGGCAGCTGGTGGTGGATCCCGGACGGCTCGGGTGGTATGCCGATGGCGGCGACCGGGCCCTGGTCCTGGCGAGCCGTCGGGTCGGGGGGACCCGGGGCACCACGATGGTGGATGTCAGCGAGGGGCAGCGCCACGCGCCACCGATCTGGAGCCTGCCGATAAGACGTCCCGACAACCGCTACCTGCGCATCGCGACCCCCTGGAGACAACTTATGACCGGAAACTTTAACTACTTCGCGATCTATCCCGCCGGTGGCGGGGCGCGCTGGAGTCCGGAGCTGGCCGCGAGGGATCCCCGGGTGCCCGCCCGACGGCCGCGTCCGGTGAGCTATGTCCTGTGGTCTTACGGTCCGGCGTCGTTGTGGGGTCGGGACATTCATACAGAGGCGGGGATCCCGCTGGACCCGGAACTGGCGCCGGGTCCGTTGTGGCAGCCCCATGGTCCGGACGGGAATCCGGATGGTGTCAGCCTGGTGCTGCGTCGGGGCTCCGCCGGCACCGACGCTGACTTTTAGGCCAGGGTGTTCAGATGCCGTGGACTTCTGATAAAGACTGTGAGAATTGTGGCGAGGCTTCCCGTTGACGCGCCCGGGGGGGTCTGGTATAACGCGAAGAGCAGGCGGCGGCTGTTTCAGCCGACCGTCCGGCGTACAGGTCCATGCCCGTGCAGCTTCTGTCCGGCTATGGCCTGTGCCTGAAGGCATCCTCCCGGAGCAACCTGGCTTTTTCGTCTGGACTCAAGGGAGGAGTAGTACCTGATCCGACACCCCAGTCGACGCTCGCGGAATGGCATCATCCTTCATCGACCTCTTCATCCGCGCCACTTCCGCATCATCCATCAGAGAGTCGTGACTGAGGCCCGAGGCATCGTGCGTAGCAGCTACTTCCTGACATCGTGCCGGTCCCCGCAGGCGGTTATCGCCCGTGGCGGAACCCCCGGAGTGATCGTCTGAGGACGCGGCTGAACTTGCGCAGAATTCGATGGCCTCGTGTGGCGGGACTCAGTCGCAGTGGGCACGGCCCCGCGATGCTTCTGGTGGCCCCCTTCCCTGTGGGTCCCTCATCGTCCCGTGCAGCTGATCGCCCGATCAGTGCCACTGCTCTCCCGTGATGGGTGGCCCTCCCTGGCCCCCCGGTTTTTCCAACCATTTCCAACGCACTTGCAAAAGAGTGCCAATTACGGAGGTGTGCAAGATGCCCAAGCGCACGATCCGGCCATCCGGTTTTACGCTCATCGAGCTCCTGGTGGTCATCGTCATCATCGGCATCCTGGCAGCGATCGCGCTGCCAAACTTCATCAAGGCCCGCAACAAGGCTCGCGAGGCAGAGGTGAAGGCGAACATTCACTCGATTCAGATTGCCCTGGAGCGCTACGCGGTGGATACCGGCGGGATCTACCCGACCTTCCTCACCGGTGGCTCCCGCGACAGCAACCTGCTGGAGCGGATCCGCAACTCGACTGATGCCAACGCCCAGTACCCGTCATGGGGCGGCCCTGGGGTCGCCGCGCAGTCGGCGGCCGGCATCGGCAATGGTGTGACTCCCTACGCGATGGTCCGCCAGACCAACAACACCGTGAACTTCCTCAACGGTGATCCGCTGCTGGTTTATGGCTACCTGTCCGAATACCCGAAGAACCCCTTCGCCCGCGCCGATTCCGGCCTGTGGAATGGTGACGCCATCGGCAACACCAACCTCCGCGGTCTGTATCCGTACGGTGGCAAGGACGGGACCCGGATGTTCGACCTCTCCTTCGGCTTCGGCGACGCGCCGCAGACCGACTTCGTCCTCTACTCTGTGGAGGCCCTCGAAGAGCAGCAGGCGAACACCTACTCCGACCCCGACCTCGACTCCCCGGGGAACTTCTACTATCACCCGACCTTCGCTGATGGCCTGCCGAACTACTTCCACGTGCTGGCGATCGCCGAAGGCATCCGCGGGAACTCCGCGACCGCCAACCGCATCGGGATCGTGTCCGAGGACGCCCTCGGGTACTACCTCTATGGCTATGGCGCAGCGGGCGACAAGGACTCCTTCATCGAGCAGGGGCAGGACGTCTTCCGCCGGTTCCCCGGTGGCACCGCCCTCCTGGGTGAGTCCCAGTTCCCGAACCAGTTCAAGCAGCTCCACAGCGACCTGGGTGCCGGCTATGTCTGGCACGTGGTGGGTGGCGCGAACCAGCGGACCGTGCAGACCACGGGGTACAGTTCCCAGGAGTTCGACCCGTACGCCTACGCGTTCCCGGATGGCATCAACCCGCAGAATCCTGCTGCGACCACCACCAAGTCCGGTTCCGATGGTGTGAACGACTGGGTCGTCATCACCGTCTACGCCGGTGCGGACCAGGGTCCGGAGACCAACCGCGACACCTTCAAGTATGGCGGCGAGTAATCACCGCGGCAGTTTTCTTCAGCAGCTACGCAATTTCACGGAGGTGAAACGAGCTATGTCGAGCTTTACCCGCCGCGGGTTCACTCTGATCGAGCTGCTGGTGGTCATCGTGATCATCGGCATCCTCGCCGCCCTCGCTCTGCCGAACTTCGTCAAGGCCCGCGAGAAGGCGAAGGAAGCGGAAGTTAAGAGCAACCTGCGCAGCATTCAGATTGCCCTGGAGCGCTATGCGGTCGATACCGGTGGTATCTACCCGCTGATGCTCTACGGGGGCGACTACTTCGATACCTTCACCACCACCCGGACCCCGGCCCCCAATCCGGACCCGAGTGGCATCGGTGCCAACGACTCTGCCGGTCTCGGTCGCTCCGAGTTCCCGAACGACGTCGATACCCTCATCCAGTACTCGTACCTCTCACAGTATCCGCGCAACCCGTTCACCCGGCGCCGCGATGTGAGCAAGTACGGGCGGTTCCTCACGAACCCCGCCGAGTGGCTGGATGACGCCCACTTCCTGATCTCCGGTGGCAATCGCCTGCCGCGCGTCAACATCTGGAGCCAGGGGGGCGTGAACGGTAACGCCGACCGCGGCAACCAGCTGGTCCGCCGCCAGGTCGGTGGTGAGAAGGGCGACCTGATGTGGGATACCTCTGAAGGGCACCGGCACTCGCCGTTCCCCATCGTGGTCATTCCCGATGATGGCCGCAACCCGTCCCTGGGTGCCGGCGAAGCGCTGGCGGTCGCTGCGACGAGTTATCGCGATGACCACCAGTTCTGGACCTCCCCCGGGAACTTCTACTACTACGCGACGTTCACCGGCATCGGCAGCTACGGCTCGTTCGTGTCGAACCAGAACGGCATCAACTTCAACGCCCCGATCATGGGCACCGTCACCGGCTGGAAGCTTTGCGGCTACGGCACGGTGTCGAACCCTGGTCAGGATGTTTACAACATCGTCGGTGACTTCCCCGAGCGCTCCCTGAACTCCGTCAACAACAATGGCGCGGGTACCGGGACCGGTTCCTCCGTGGGCGACATCGACAACTTCTATGTGGGTCCGGATGGTCGCCGCGATGGCGTGATCCTGGTGCTGCAGTCGGGCTCCGACCGCAAGGCCGCGATCAACCAGGACGACACCGGTCGCGACTTCAACGCCAACAGCTAACCGCTGGACGCTGCCGAAGTCTCACACTTGCCCGCCCCCCGGTTCGCCGGGGGGCGCTTGTTTTGCCGGAACGGCTCAGGCGGGGAGGTCAGGCGGCGGGGCGCATCGCCCGCAGGCCATACATAAGCGGCATCCAGGCCCCCGGCATCGGGGGGACCCAGCGACGTCCGGGCTGCTCCAGCATGTCGGGGAGTGGACGCCAGCCATTGGTATACGGATATTCCTCGAATCGGGTAATCTGCAGGCCCGCATCAAGCAGGGCGGTCAGGATCTCCCCCAGACTCCAGACCCATTCATGGCAGGGATCGGGATTGCTAAACTCTCCAGGGGGAGAGTCGGATGTAGTCTGCAGGGCGGTCGGCCAGAGGCCCCCGGCACTGAAGTCCACATAGTCATCGACCCCGTCATCCCAGGACTGGGGCTCGCCACCTGTGCTGTAGGGATACCGCAGGACCCACCCCTCATCGAGCATCCCGATGAACGGATGAAACTCCATGATCACAAGCGTTCCGCCAGGTGCCAGGATCCTGGCGACCTCCCGGGCATAGCGTGGCAGGTCGGATAGCCAGCAAAGAGCCCCATAGGAAGCGAAAGCGATGTCCCAGGCTCCGGATGGGGCCTGCTCCAGCCAGTCGAAGACATCCGCCCGTTCGAACGTGGCCGGCAGACCACTCTCCTGACTGAGCTGGCGGGCAAAAGTGATCGCTTCATCGCTGATGTCGACCCCGGTGACCTCAGCCCCCAGTCGGACCAGACTCAGGGAGTCCTGTCCGCTGTTGCACTGCAGATGCACGAGTCGCTTCCCCCGGACATCCCCCAGCAGGCTCCGCTCCTCAGGGAACAAGGTGGAACCTCCTTCCCGGAGGAAGGCGGCCTGGTCTCCCTTATGGGAGTTGTGCTGACGAGTCGCGGTGTTCCAGGACTGTCGGTTCGCTTCGTGCAGATCGCGTCGCATGGCGACGGAGCATAGCAGCGGAGACCGTCGGGGCTCAGCCCCAGCCGATGAGGGCCTTCAGAGACGCTCGCTGCTCGGGAGTCGGCTCACCCTCTCCCTTTTTCCAGGCATTGAACTCGCTCTTGGCGATATTGCATTCCTTCATCAGCCTGCCCGGCGAGACGCCGGCAACGGCCATCGCCTGTGTCAGCCCGGCGAAGAAATCAGTACTGAGGGCGACTGGGGCATCGACGTCCTCTTTCTCTTTGAGCAGCGGGAAGAGAATCACTTCCCGGAGCGATGGGGCACCAGTGAGGAGCATCACGAGCCGATCAATGCCGATACCCAGCCCACCGGCGGGGGGCATCCCGTGTCCCATGGCTTCGATGAAGTCTTCGTCGATGTCCATCGCCTCGTCATCGCCGGCCGCCTTTTCTTCGGCCTGATGCAGGAAGCGACGCCGCTGTTCTTCCGGGTCGTTCAGCTCGGAGAACGCGTTCCCCAGCTCCATGCCATGGAGGAACGCCTCGAAGCGATAGGTCAGCGCGGGGTTCTCCGGCATCCGCTTTGCCAGGGGTGACAGCTCAATGGGATAGTCGAGGACAAAGAGGGGCCCCTCGAGCTGATCTTCCACCAGCTTCGAGAAGAGCACGTCCAGCGCTCGCCCTTTGGTCTGCACCCCCGTGTCATCGAGGCCCTTCGCCCGGATAACGCCGAGCAGCGCGTCGATGGTGGTCTCTGGCTGCAGATCGATACCCGTCGCCTCCCGGAAAAGGTCCGGCCACCGGAGTCGCGGCCAGGGTGGCATGAGATCGACTATCTTCCCGCCCTCGAGCGTCAGCTGCGACGAGCCATTAATGGCGAGCGCGCAGGCATGGACCAGCTGCTCCGTGATCTCCATCATGACCTGGTAGTCCGCGAAAGCCTCGTAGAGTTCGAGCATGGTGAACTCCGGCGAGTGGTCGCGGTCGATCCCCTCGTTGCGGAACACCCGGCCGATCTCAAACACCCGGTCGAGTCCGCCGATCATGGCCTTCTTCAGCGGCAGTTCGAGAGAGATCCGCAGATGCAGGTCCCAGTCGAGGGCGTTGTGATGCGTGTTGAACGGACGCGCCGCAGCGCCGGAAGCGACATCGGTGAGGACCGGCGTTTCCACTTCCACGTAACCCCGCTCATGCAGGAACGTACGGACCGTGTGAATGATCAGGCTCCGCTTCAGGAATAGCTCTTTGACCTCTGGGTTGCTGATGAGATCGACATAACGCTTCCGGAACCGGGTTTCGACATCGGTGAGGCCATGCCACTTTTCTGGCAGCGGATTCAGAGCTTTTGACAACAGGGTGTACTGCAGGAGCCGGAGGCTGATTTCGCCCCGCTGGGTGCGAAAGACTTCTCCTTCCACCCCCAGGTAATCCCCCACATGGACCCACCGCAACAATCGGTCAAGCAATTCCTCCCCAAGGGCATCTATGGTGGCGTAGAGCTGGATCCGCCCGGAGGGGTCCCGGAGGTCGAGGAAGGCGGCCTTGCCCTGTCCACGCTTGGCGGTCACCCGTCCGGCGAGCCGGACAGTCTGGCCTTCCAGTTCGCCAAAACCGACCACGACATCCTGAGCCTGGGTCGTGAAAGTGAAGCGTCCGCCGAAGGGGTCATGGCCTGCGGCTTCCCAGGCGTTTCTGGCGGCGTAACGACTCCGGTGCTCATCGGAGGGGAAGGGACGCCCGAAGGCGTCGGTGACAGGTCCAGTGCTCATGTCGCCGATAGTGCCACAGGGGAGTCTGGGAGAAAAAAGGGGACGGGTCAACGGTCGTCTGCGACTTGATCCCACTGGTAAAATCCCGTAGACTTTCAGTCACGCTGGACACAAGTTCCCACCGTCTGGTCGTCAGCCCTTGTGGCACTGGAGATCGTCGGGTAAGTTACGCGCAGGTCTGTAGGCCTGCGAGGCAGGGCACAGGCTGATCCCCTGGCCACTGCTGCGTACTCGCCCGCGCTCCCCGGCCGCTCACGCCCCCCGGCGTACCCCTGACTGACCGACTTGTACTGCTTGCAACGTCACCTGGAGGAAGTTCCCCATGTACTGGCCTTTCCGCCTACTCCCCACCCTGGCGCTCTCCGCGTTTGTCGCGGCGGCCCTCGGGTGCGCTGGTGGAGGATCGCCCGCGACCACCCCGACCCCGTCGGAGCCCAACGCCCCCTCGCATCCTGCCCTCGACACCACCGTCGCGTCCACCGACCCCAGTCAGACCGGACTTCCGCTCTACGTTGCAGAAGGATCCATTGACTGGTCGACCGGCGAGATCTCCATGGAGCCAGTGGTGAGCCGCAATCTGCAGCTCACGGAGGTCGCCAACGACCGGCGGCTCATCGATGTCAGCCCCTTCCTAAATGGGAGCCCCTGCGCGGACTGCTTCAAAGTCTCCGGGCTGGGGATGGATCCGCAGGGGAACGTGCTGGCGGACTTTACGATGCGCCATCCATTCGCAAACACGGATCTGCGCAAAGACCTCGATGTGTTTGACCCCATCGCCATCTTTGTCACCGAAGGCGCAACGGTCTTCAATGCGCTGGAGCGGATCGATGAAGACGGCAATGGCAGCACGGATGATCGCCCGACGCTGAATCCGAACTTCATCAAAGGCGCGGATGGCTACACCACCCGCCACGACTTCCTGGTCCGCAGCCTCTTCCCGGACAAGAGTTATCCCGGGAATGTGAACCCGTTTGTGGCGTTCTTCACGGAGAACAACCCCTCCCCCACCGGCGTTGGCTCACCGATCCAGTGGCGCAAGTTTGCGATGGGGCCAGCGCAGGACACCAAGCGCGTGGTGTTTAAGCGCCCCACCGGCACGGGCATTGTCCAGCTCAACTTCCTCGTGGTGCTGTCGGTGAACTACGCGCAGTCGGCCACGTTTGCGAATGGTAGTGTGAACCCGAACGCCCTGGGCTCCCGCCTGAATCCGGTTTACTTCAACCCGGAATTCAACATGAAGGAAGCCTATTCGGTGGTCACCGATCCGGGAACCGGGCTGGAAGCGGGCAATCCGGCGTCCACCACCAAGGTCACCGTGTTCGTGAAAGACCATCAGGCGAGTGCCGCGGTCGATCCGGGCTACCCGAACTTCCCGGACTACACCAATCGCGCCGGCCTGAAGTGGCGCTCTGATCTGGACACCGTCAAGCTCACGGTGCCTGGTGTCACCAATACCCTCTTCAATGCGACCCGCAACGACCGTGTCAGCGGCACCGGCGCGGAAGCGAATCCCTATCGCTTCGAGTTCACCGTCGCCAACGACCTGAACGCCCCGCAGGGAATCTACACCGGCCTGGTCGCGGTGCAGGATCAGTATCAGACTGACAGCCGTACGCTCCTGGGCTTCACCCCGGCGGAAAACTACGCCCACTGGGTGGCCTATCAGACCGTCGACATCCAGGTCAATGCCCCCGCCTGCCCGACCCCGACTGCGGTCGCGGAGGCGAATCCCACGACCGCCAGCAGTGGTCAGGACATCACCTTCACGTCCGCGAACTCCTCAGTGTCCGGTGCCACCATCATCGAATACAGCTGGGACTTCGACGGCGTTCCGCCAGCCGAGTGGACCGGCCCGAATCCGGATCCGGTGAACTACGCCTACACCAACACTACGGGTGCCGATGTGGTGCGGACCGCGACCCTGACAATCCGGACCAACTGCGGGACCCAGGCTTCTGACACTGTTGATGTCACGATTCGCGGGAATCAGGCCCCGGTAGCGAGCTTCACCGTAACGCCCAGCCCGGCGAATCCGAACCAGGACGTCAGCTTCGATGCGACGGCTTCCAGCGATCCGGATCCCGGTGACAGCATCGTGGCCTATGAGTGGGACTACGACTACACCGCACCGAACTTCGACATCGAAGCGACCGGGGTCACCACCGTTCGAGCCTTCCCGAACTCCACCTCGAATCCGCGGGTGCTGACCATCGCCCTGCGGGTCCGGGACAGCTTCGGGGCAGAGACCATCACGACCCGGCAGCTGACCATCAATCCGCTGCCCCCCTGCGTGACTCCCACCGCCCGCGCCGGCTCCTCCACGACCACCGCGGTTTCGGGGCAGCCCATCTCCTTCTTTGCGAATCTCTCTACCTCCAACGGTCCGGACCAGTTCACGAAGTACACCTGGGACTGGGATATCTTCGATGCCGAGCCGCCAGAGGAGTTTTTCCCGGTCGGTGGTGCCCTGCCGGCCGTGGATCACGCCTACATCTACACCGCCGGTGGGACCCGACAGTTCCGGGCTCGTCTGACGGTCTATACCTCTGACACCTGCTTCAACTCGACCTCGTCCGCTGGCGATTGTGGTGCGGACTTCCGCTGCGACATCGTGGTGACGATCCAGTCGAACTTCCCGCCGGTGGCGGTCTGCAACGCGACGCCGAATCCGGTCGTGGCCGGAGTCCAGGTGCAGTTCTCTGAAGCTGGCTCCACGGATCCCGATCCCGGTGGCAGCATCGTCAAGTACCAGTGGGACTGGGACGATCGTGACGGCATCAACTGGACGACCCCGGACTACGAATCCACCACGCAGGGTGGGGCCCGCCATGCGTACACCAACAGCAGCGGTATCGATGAGACCTTTAAAGCGACCCTGCGTGTGGTCGACAACCTCGGCGTCACCACAACTTGCCAGGTCAATATGACCGTCAAGCCAAACAACGCTCCGAATGCCGTCGCTGACGCAACTCCCAATCCGATTCCTTACAGCGGCATTCCGGTACGCCTCCTGGACAGTGGGTCCTCGGATCCCGATCCGGGTGACAGCCTGCTCTACATCTGGGACATCGATGCCAGCAACGGTGTCGACCTCAATCCCGCCACGGCAGACTATGTCAGCAGCACGCCGGACTCCGTGATCCACACGTACACGAACACCACGACGTCGCCGGTGATCAAGACCGCGACCCTCCGTGTCCGGGATCAGGCGGGGCTGACCGACGATGCCACGGTCGACATCACCGTCAATCCGCCGCCGCCCCCGCCGGTGATCACCTACGACGAAACCCGCGCGGCGCATGTGGACAACGCGAGCTACACCTATCGCATCTTCTCCAACAGCCCGAAGAAAGACTGGTCGTTCATCCAGCAGAAGGTCGATGAGGGCGGTCCCTGGGACTTCACCGACGGGACCACCTGGCCCAGCACGATGACCACCAAGATTCGCCGGTGCGATCTGGCCAGCGAAATCACCTGTGTGAACTTCGGCAACGGCACCAACATCATCTACTCGACCCTGGACCTGAACCAGTATGAAGGACGTCGCTATGACGCGACGCAGGTTTTCTACACCGGGGTCAGCGACTGCGGGACGAACGAGATCATCTACGACACCCCGCTGCTGATCCCCTATCCTGAGACCATTGGCTCGCCGTGGAACCTCTTCACGACGGCCGACTTCATGGGCTTCGAGATGACGGTCAACATCATTGTGGGTCGCCAGCAGTACGGCATCACCAAGACCTTTGCTGGCGAGTTTAACGCGCTGGTGGAAGAGTCGACCGCCACCCTGTCTGTCTCTGAACTCGGCATCTCCCTCTCGCAGATGGAGAAAGCCTGGGTCTCCGATGAGGGGTACCTGATCGCCGACTGGCTCCAGGAGCTCAACAGCACGACTGGTGATCCCACAGGCAAGGCGACTGGCATCATCCTCTCCGCGTACTCCATCCCGTAAGCTCGGTCAGCATCGAGCAGCGACAGGAATCGACACGCCCCCGGAGTTGTCCGGGGGCGTTTTGTTGCTTCGCAGGTGCCGGAACAGAGCAGCTTTGCCCCCGGACTTGTGGTGTGGTGGATCAGAGGCCAGCGGCGTAGTCGTCGCGATCATTTGCGGACTTCACGGCGGCGTTGACCAGTCCCAGCGCCATGAAGCTGTGCAGCAGAGACGAGCCTCCGTAGGACATAAATGGCAATGGGATCCCGGTGACCGGAGCGAGCCCCATGGTCATGGCGAGATTCACCAGCGTCTGGATCCCCAGCATGGTGATGACCCCGATGATGACCAGGCTGGCACTGATCTCGCCCACCGTCACGGACAAAAAGAGGAGATACCCAAACAGCAGGCCGTACATCAGCAGCAGCGCCAGCGCTCCAATAAATCCCCCTTCCTCGCCAATGACGGTGAAGATGAAGTCGGTGTGCTGGCCGGGAATGAAGTTCAGCCGGTTTTGTGTCCCCTGCCCCAGCCCCTGTCCGGTGATCCCTCCGGACCCAATGGCGATCTTTGACTGCGCCACCTGATATCCCGCCCCCTGGAGATCCGCTTCGGGACTCAGGAAGCTCGTGAGACGGGCACGCTGGTAGTCGTGCAGCATTGGGTAGCCTGCCAGCGGGAGGATCACAAACACGGCGAGCAACAGGGGGCCTACTTTGCGCAGGGAGAGCGGCCCTCCCACGATCTGTGCGAGGAGGATCGCGGCCATGGACAGAGTGGTCCCCAGGTCGGGCTCGATTAGCACCAGCACCAGGTGCGGCAAAAAGATCAGCCCGATCAGAACTGTGACTATCCGGTCGTCAAAGAGCCGGCTCAGAGCCGGAAGCCAGGCGGCACCACCGAGGATCAGAATCAGCTTGGCGAACTCCGAGGGCTGCCAGTGGAGAGGCCCCAGATCGATCCAGCGTCGGGAGCCGAAGTTTTCTACCCCAAAGACAAGTACGGCAATAAGCGCGACCAGCGCAAAGATCCAGCCACCAATGATGGTCCGGAGCAACCAGCGCAGGGGGACCAGACTCACCAGCAGATACGCCAGGATGCCGATGCCGAGGAAAATCAGCTGCCGCTCGGCGGCGGTGCCGCCACCAGCACTCGTGAGCTGAGCGCTCCAGATCGACACCACCCCGATCAGTGAGAGGCTGACTCCCAGCAGCAACAGGAGCCAATGTTGTGCGCCAGCGCGATTCACCTGGGCGAGCTCCTGTACGCCGCAGCGCACTCAGGGGGACTAGACGTGATGCAACAGCTTGGGGAGGCCAACAATCCGGGCCATGCAGTCAATTTCCACGGGAGCACCGAGCGGCAACGACGCCACACCTACGGCAATCCGGCTGTGGCGGCCCCGTTCACCAAGGACCTGTGCCAGCAGATCGGAGCAGCCATTGATGATTTGCGGATGCTGCGTGAAGTCCGGAGTCGCCGCCACAAACCCGTTCACCCGGATGATTTCGATTTCCCACAGGTCAATCACCGATGCCAGGTTGCCCAGCAGATTCAGGGCGCACTGGTGTGCGCAGGCGACTGCCAGATCCACTGACACCGCATCTGGGACCCGGCCGGTTGCCAGGAGCACCCCATCCTTAAAAGGGACCACGCCAGAGGTGAAGACCATTTCCCCCACGATTTTCGCCGGGAGGTAGGAACCAACCGGGGTGGTCGGGACGGGGAGTGTCAGCCCAAGATGCTCCAGCACCCGCAGGGGATGCTCGGCGGGGGAGGCGTGATGTTCGTGCGGGGGGTCGTGGCGATGCAGTGGCATGTCGCTCAGGTTACCGTATCTGCAACGATCACTAGACCACGATCCAGTACCAGCAGCAGACGAACCCCAGCGCGATCCCGAGATTGTCATCCAGCCTTACCGGCAACGACTCCATCAGCGCCAGCACCAGCGCCATCCCGAGGGCGACCGGCACTGGCCCAGCGACAAACGCCGGAGTTGAAGTCGGAAGCAGCCGGGCTTGCGTGAGCAGCAGCAGGAGGGAAGCCACCGTGCCAGCTCCTCCTACAAATGCCCAGAAGCCGCGCCAGCGCTTGCGGGGATTCCAGGGAAGTGGTGACTGGCCGGAACCGCCGATCAGGGCGGCCAGGCCATCGCCAATCGCCAGATAGACCAGCAGCAGCGCTCCTCCGATGGGGGGCAGCAAAAGGCTGGCGGTCAGCATCACTGTGGGATAGGCCACGATGCCGACATCAGTGGGTCCTGCCACAGGTCCCCCCCGTAAGCGCGACAGCCGGGCGAATCGCGGATGGGGCAAGACCAGCCACCCGATAAGAAACCCCAGGGACCAGAGGAGCGGCGCGACCCAGTTCCAGGAGTCGGGGAGCCAGAGCAGCACTACCAGACTGCCGAGGCTCAGATGCACCAGCTTTCGGGTGGGATTTGGGCGCTCCGAAGCCGACGTGAGATCGGCCGTGCCAGGTCGCAGGACACGACTCAACGTCACCCCCCAGGCCAGCATCAGCGAGCCCCAAAGGCACCAGGTCATCGGATCGGTCGGGATCGCGGGGCGCATGTGCCAGGGCCTACGATACCCCGGAGCGCGTACCATCGCCGACAGGAGGGTCTATGGCCCCTGGTGGACTCATCGCTCAGTTCCGCTATGCCTGGCAGACCCGCCAGCTTTTTGCCGTCGCTGACGATTTCTCCCGACTTCAGCAGGAGGCCAGTCGCCTGCTGGAAGTGGCGTCGACCATCCCGCAGCAGCTGCTGGGTCCCGGCTGGGATGTCCGTCGCGGGTGGCATCCGGGCGATCCGACCAGCGCTACCCGGATAGTCAGGCGGTTGCTTGCAGCCCCCGCGACACCGCCCACGCTCCGCAACGCTTGTGGGACGCAGATTTCCCTGCTGCTCCGGGCCGCGCCCGACCTGTTGTCACCAGCACCGCTGGGGGGCCTCCTCCACTTGCTGCTCGATCTCTATGCCCAGGACCCGGCGGCAGGACGCTGGCAGGCGTCGATTGACAGTTGCGCGATCCAGTTGCTCCGGTCCCAGGACACCGCCGGCACCTGGACATCGAAAGCGGGCGATGCAGTGGCCTGTACGGCGGCGATTCAGGCAGGTTGGGCGCTGGAACGGCTTGCGCATCTTCGTGGGGGCGATGCCAAACTTGAGCGGGCAGTTTCCATGGCTGCCGACTGGGCGTTCTCGAAGCAAAAGACGAACGGGTACTTTTACAGTTGTACCTGGTCCGCCGATCCGTCCACGAACCCATTGACCACGGAACTCATCGACACCGCGGAAGGGCTCCTCGCGCTCGGAC
Organism: bacterium; assembly: GCA_022072165.1. Classification (NCBI taxonomy): domain Bacteria; species bacterium. The sequence goes on from JAJVIF010000002.1 coordinate 271,052, forward strand.
TCCTGCGCGACCAGAAGCACTACCGCGCGGCAGGCCTGCTCACCGCACGACATCTGATGCAACGAGTCCCCGCCAACCAGCTGGCTGCGGGTGCCTGGACCAGCGAATGGAACCCGGAGCGCCACCGCTCGCCCCTTGCCACGCTGCGTCTGGCAGAACTTTGCGACCTCGCTGTTACCGCTCCTTCGCCGGAGCAGCTCAGTACCAACTTCGCTGCCGCTGCCAGCCAGCTGCGGGCAACGGTCGCCCCTCCCCCGTTCGTCCGGGGCTACGGGCTCCCACCGCACACCGGCGGCCTGCCGATGACCATTCCCGCCCTGGGGCGTCCCTGGCCTTTCACCATCTCCACCGAGGCAACAGCTTGCTGGCTGACCTCCGCTAGAATCGGCGCATGACGGTCCCGCCGGAGGAGCAACGAGTCGCAGTCGATGTCATGGGGGGCGACCACGCACCCGAGGCGGTCGTGGCAGGCGCGATCCTCGCCGCGCAACAGCATGGCATTCGGTCCATCCTCATTGGCGATGAGCAGCAAATTCTCGCGTGCCTGAAGGATGCCGATCCTCAGGCACGAAATCTGATTGAGATGATCCATACCTATGAAGTCATCGGAATGGGCGACCATCCGGTGGAAGCGATCCGCAAGAATCGTCAGGCATCGATGGTTCTGGCGATCCGGATGATCCGGGATCGCGAGGATGTGACATCGGCCATGAGCGCGGGGAATTCTGGGGCGTTCATGGCGGGCGGCAAACTGATTCTCGGCGGCATCCCGGGCATTTTCCGACCCGGGTTCACTATCCACCTCCCGACCCCCCAGGGACCAGTGGTCCTGCTGGATGCCGGCGCAGCGGTCGACTGTTCTGCGGAGACCCTCGCGCAGTTTGGTGAACTCGGCCATCACTATGCCCGGCTGATCCTCCGGCGGGAATCGCCCCGTATCGGCCTGTTGAACGTAGGAGAGGAAGAGGGCAAAGGGAGTCAGGAGGTCAAAGATGCCTATGAGTATCTGCTGCAGCAGTCGCTGAATTTCATCGGGAACATCGAGGGGGACCAGGTCTTTGAGGGGGTGGCCGATGTCGTGGTCTGTGATGGCTTTGTAGGGAATGTCCTGCTCAAGACGGCCGAGGGGGTTGTGAGTCGGCTGATGCACGAACTGAAGGCCGAGCTGACCGCCTCGCCGGTCCGCAAAGCCGGTGCGCTCCTGGCGCAGGGAGCCTTCAGGGCGATCAAGCAGCGCTACGACTGGGAAGAAATGTCCGGCGGCGTGCTGTTGGGGGTCCAGGGGAACATTGTGGTCACCCATGGGAAGTCCCGGGAGCGGGGTATCATGAATGCCATTCGGCTGGCTCACCGCACCGGGGTCGCCCGACTGGCCCAGACGATAGCGTCCGAACTGACCGGGCAGCCGACCGTGTCCCCTGACCCGGCCCCGTCCGCCCCGACGGTTCCATCCTGACAAGTCGCGAAGATCGAGGCCCCCGTGCGCACCCTGCTCGGCCGACCCGTCGGCATCACCGGAATCGGGTCCTACATCCCCCCCCGGGTTGTCACCAACAACGACTTTGCGCAGTCTCTGGATACGTCGGATGAGTGGATCCAGTCACGGACCGGGATTCGCGAACGACACTTTGTGGATCCCGGCACCAGCACCTCGGACCTCGCCCTCGATGCCTGCCGCAGAGCGCTGGCGAGCGCCGGGAAGTCCCCCCAGGATGTCGATGCCATCCTGGTCGCGACCATCACGCCGGACACGCTTTTCCCTTCCACCGCGAATAATCTCCAGGCGAAGCTCGGCTGCCGTCAGGTCCTCTCGTTTGATCTGATGGGTGCCTGTACCGGCTTTCTCTATGCCCTCCAGGCGGGAGCCTCCATGGTGGCGAGCGGTACCGCAAACTGCGTGCTGGTGGTCGGGGCCGAAGTAATGTCCTCGATCCTCAACTTCGAGGATCGCACGACCTGCGTGCTCTTTGGTGATGGCGCCGGGGCTGCGATCCTGGAGCCGGTTGCACAGGGCGGTCTCCGGGACTTCCTCCTCTCCAGCGACGGGAGTGTCGGTGGGATTCTGAAGATGCCGGCCGGTGGGAGCGAGATGCCTCCCAGCCATGAATCGGTCGACCAGCGGCTGCACTCTGTCCATATGCAGGGACCGGAAGTCTTTAAGTACGCCATTCAGTACATGACCGAAACGGCGCAGAAACTCCTCGCGCAGAATGACCTCACACCGGATGACATCGCCTTCGCGGGAGTGCATCAGGCCAACAAGCGTATTGTCGACAGCGTGCTGTCGCGGGTCGGGATCCCGGCGAGTCGCACCTGGTGCAACATCGACCGGCTTGGTAACACTACGGCCGGTACCATCCCGCTGGTGCTCGATGAAGCGTGGCGGATGGGAAAGCTGGAGACCGGCGACAAGGTGATGTTGCTGTCGTTTGGGGCCGGGATCACCTGGGGGGGCATTCTCCTCGAGTGGACCCTGCCGCGTCCTGCCGTGCTGGATGCTTCCCTCCTGGCACTGGAGCAAGCCGCCCCGGTGTAGCACGACCCAGGCTGGTCATAACCTCCACTTGCTGTTCACCACAAAGCGCAGCCCCCCCGGCGAGCCGGGGGGACTGGTGGATGGGCATTCGTCGAATTGCCCAGGAGGCAATCAACCCGTGCGAGCGACTACTTGACGAGCTTGAGGACGCTTGGCCCCCCCGGGATGCCACCGTCCCAGTACATTTGCCAGACGGACGTATCCTGGGCACCCGCCTGATACTGGGCATAGAGCTTGCCACCGGTGTACCCGTTGGGGATCTTCAGGACGTCCAGCTTCCAGGTGCCGTTGCCGGAGAGTCTGCCAGGCCAGGTGTTCCCCTTGTCGTCGTAATAGGTCACGCTCTTAGCGCCGACATCGGTGTCGAACTTGTCGACATAGATGTTGCTGCCGGCAGCTTCAGCTGGCAGGTCGCCCAGCTCGATGTTCACCGTACCGCTGACGTTGAAGTTGATTGGGAGATTGCCGGTGGCGGTCACTTTGGTCCCGTTGTTGGGATTAAAGGCCTCGCCGGATTCCAGTGGCGGCCCTGCCCGAAGATTGAAGCCGTTCTCTGAGGACCCATCGATGGCGCAAACGTTGAGCCGGTACCCCCCTGCACCGTACGAAGCCAAGTTAAACTCGAATCCGGCGGGTGTAACCCACTTCATATCCGTGGCGGTTGTGGTCTCCGGACCATAGATCGCCTCCGCGATGAGGATGTCATCGGTGGGATCGTTCGGCGTGTCTGAAGGAGCGTAGAGCTGAAAACGGGTGGTGGTGCGGATGTTGGTGGGCTGCGGATGGCCACCGCCAGGAGCTGAGCGAATCTCATCGATTCTTCCAGCTCCCGCATTAACCGCGTTCCCGACGTTCCAGGTATCCGGGTCGAAGATCTCGACCTTGACTATGTTGGTGCCATTGATCGCGGCGTAGTTCGCTGGAATGTCGACCTTAAAGTCATAGCCGTTCGGGTTGTGGAGCGGATTGTCCTGTCCATTATCCAGCCAGGCCGGGCTGAACGGGTCCCCGTAGGAGTACTGGGCATACTTGCCGAAGACGGACAGGTTCTGGATCCCGTTGGTGCCATAGACCCCGCCGCCATTGATGTTCATCGGGAGCGGGCTGGTAAAGGAGGCCGTAGCAGTCGCCCGCACCGTTGAATTGCTCATCCCCAGCAGCGGTCCGAAGAAGAGGCTCACTGGCCGGGCAATCTCGACTTCGTACCAGCCCGGATGGAGACCATCGGGGTTGCGGGTCCCGACCACGGTCACCCCTCCCACTCCATCGACATAGGTGTTTTCTTCAGCCAGCCGCATAGCTTCCTGCCCGGCTTTGATCTCCTGGGGGAGTTGCCGGGCTCCGGCCAGAGCTGCCGCGTCCGCAGCTCGCTGCATCTGCGTTTTCTCGCGGTAGAGGAACCCGGCATCCACCACCAGGGTGCTGAATCCCATGAGGGAGACTCCGGCGATCGCGGTGAAGACCAGCGTGTTCCCCCGGCGGACGCGGATCAGGGGGAAGGCCACGAAAGAGCTTCGGGTAGTAGACATGGTGCGAATCCTCCTGCGCCGGCGCTGCACGGGAAGCCGGTCGCGTAACAAAGCCCGCAGGGGCACTGCGATGTGGCAGTGCTACTCGATGATGAAGCGCGCTTCACTGCTGAGGTTGATGGTGCCGATGGTGTCGACCAGGCTGGCGATGGGCGTGATCAGCTGGACGTCCGGGCGCTCGAGCGATACCACGATGATGTCATCCGGTGTGCGGCTGTTCGCCGGCTGCGGATCACCGTTAGAATCGAGCACCGTGATGGTGACCCAGTCGGGGTTGATGGTGAACGCCACGACGTCCTGCATCGCGGTCATGATGCCGGCATCGTTTATCCCGACGGCTCCCCGACGCGCTCCTTCGCGAGTCGCGTTGTCCAGGGCGATTTGCTGATGCAACACCCACCCAAAGTCGAACACCCCCATGAACATCGTCAGCAACACGGGCAGGACCATGGCGAACTCGATCAGGTTGTTCCCACGGAACTGCCAGCCGCGCCGCAAGGGGGCGATACGAAGGCTTGGCATGGTGTTCTGCTCCTCTATACGCAGGGCACCGGAAAGGCCGGGCCCATCGACGGCTAAGGTAGAGCTCCGTGTCCCTGCCTCCCTCGAACCAGGTCCGGGATCAGCAGGTACTCTGAGCTACCCTAATGTCCCTGCAGGTGCCGGTACCAGCGTTTATCCCTCTTAATCCCATTCATACGAGATTTCTGACTCCCACACCTGGCGACCCCGAAGCAGCCACCGCCTGAACTAGTATCGCGAAGATACTGCCCGTTGGAATCCACTCGCCATCCGGTACGATGCCCTCGCAGGGGGCCTGTCACCCCCTCGCTGAAAGGCCGGCTCCCCATCCGTGGACCTCACTCAGGGCCCGCTCGTCCCATTGCTGCTCCGCCTCGCCTGGCCAACAGTCCTCTACATGCTGCTGTTCCAGGCGCTGTCGGTGGTAGACCTCCTCTTTATCAAGCAGCTGGGGACCTCCGAAGCGACCGCCGCCGTGGGAGTCTCGACTTTCTCGATTTCGCTGGTGCTGAATCTGCTGAACTTCGGCATCGGCATGGGGACCTCCGCGATGGTGGCGCGTCGACGGGGTGAAGGGCGGATGGACCAGGTTCAGGTCATGATCCGCCAGTCGGTGATGCTGATTGCGGTCCTCGGCATTTTCCTCGGCTGGCCCCTGGCGTGGTACGCCCCTCAACTGCTGCAGGCGATGGGGCAAAGCCCGGAAGTGGCAGCCTATGCTGGTGCCTATGTTCAGATTTACGCTTCCTGCTTCTTCTTTTGTCTGCAAATCGTGGCCTTCCGCTCCGCCATGCAGGGACTGGGCGACACGCTGACTCCAACGCTGTTGCTGGGTGGCGCAAATCTGATCAACGCGCTGCTTGACTGGGTACTGGTTACCGGGGTCGGACCGTTTCCGCGCATGGAAGTCGCCGGACTCGCCGTCGGGACCGTCACCGCCCAGACACTGCAGGCCCTGGTGGCGTGGTACCTCCTGCGGGGGGGACGGTACTGGGGGCGTACGGAAGGACGCTGGGGCTGGAAGCGCTATCCGTTTCAGCTGGTCTGGACCTCGCCCGCGGTGGACTGGCCGGCGATACGCGCCATCTGGTCGATTGGCTGGCCCGGTGGGATGCAGGGTGTCATTCGCTCTTTCGCCTTCCTTGTCCTGCTGGGACTCGCCGAACAGACCAGCATCGGTGCGAGCGCGGTCGCTGCTTTCACTGCCGGCATCCAGGCCGAAGCCATTGGTTTTCTGCCGGTGGTGGGACTCGCCACTGCCTGCGTAAGCATGGTGGGACAGAATCTGGGGGCCGGGTTTCCAGACCGGGCGGAGGAGGCAGCGCGGCTCGCTGCCTGGGTCGCCTTCTGGTACCTGTTGCTGACCTCCGCCATCTTTTTGCTCTTCCCCACCCAGTTAGTCCAGATTTTCCTGGGCGACAGCGACCCCTGGGCGGTCTACTCGGGGGCGATGTACCTGTATCTCACAGGGTTCGCCGAATGGACCCTCTTTGTAATTGTCCTGGGGAGCGCGCTGCGGGCGGGGGGCGATGCCCAGGCGCCGTTTGTCATTCAGATTCTGGGGCAGTACGTCATCCGGCTGCCCCTGGCCTGGGCGCTGCTGAAATTCACCAGCCTGGACTCCATTGGGCTCTGGATCGCAGTCAACGTCAGTATGTTGCTGGAAGCGGGGGCGGTGCTGATCCGGTTCCGCCAGGGACACTGGAAACGGCGCAAGCTGTAACAAACGACCCGTCCCGGCGGTATGATGCCCCGGTTACGCTCCGGGAGGTCTGCCCTCCGGGGCCAGTCGAGCCTCACAAGGCCAGGTACTGTATGCGCTCCCTGCTCGTGTTCCCCGTCGCTCTGCTCCTTTTTGGAGCGGTCCTTCCCGGCACCATCGCCTGCAACAAATCCAGCGACCAGCCCAAAACTACTCAGACCCCCACCGATGATGGCTCCTGGTCGCAGGCGGTGCTCGCGACCCTTAATGAGCAGCCCATCACGATGGCCGATGTCTTCCGGACCGCCGAGATCCGGCAGGAACTCATCAACATGCGCAATCAGGACATCGAGCTCCGCATCATCCGGTACCGCTTCGCCAAAGAAGGCCTGACCACAGATGACAGCAAGTACCAGGCGTTTCTCGATCAGCTCTACACACAGATGAACGTCCAGGAAGAGGGCGGCAAATCCAAGGCCCAGGTGTTTGAAGAAAAGTACCTGGCGGCCCGGGACATCTCCGCTGAGTCGTGGAAGTACTTCGCGGAAACTCAGCATATGGCGGAAGAGCTGGTGTCCAGGCTCCAGCCCGTCACAGATGCCGAGCTGCAGGCGGAGTTCGAGTCGATGCCACCGCAGGGGTGGCTGCAGCAGTTCGGTCAGCAGTTTGGCTGGGCGTCCGAAGCCGATGTCTCCATCGAACCACTCAAAGAAATGATGACCCAGAAGCTGCTGCGTGAGCGGATCAGCGACCTCACCGCACAATGGGGCAAAGATGCCCGGAGCGATGGCGCGCTGGTCATCAATCGGCTTCCCAGCGAGTCGCTGCCTGAGGAGGTCGCCGCCGCCGATGGCACTCCCGCGCCGAAGCAGGCCCCCGCGATGACGAGCGACTGGACTCCTCCAGCGGCGGCGTATGTCCTGGGAGGAGAAGAGCGATCCTGGGAAGGGATCTTCAGCGAGGGCTTCCTGGCGGAAAACGTCGAGCGTTTTTTCTGGACCCCCATCGAGCAGCAGGTGATGGAGCTGGCCTGGAGCGAGAGTGGTCTGTCGATCTCTGAAGCCGAACTCGGGGTCGAGCTGGAGCGGGTCCAGAAGTCCATGGGTGGTCCGGAAGCCTTTGTCTCCCGGCTCGTGCAAATCAGCACTTCCGCCGATGAACTGAACGCCTCCATCGCCCGCTTCGCGAAGACCAAGCGCCTCCTGGCGAAGGAGTACCCGGTCACCGATGCCGAGGTCGATGCGTTCTTCAATGACCTGGGTCCCGAGCAGCGCGCAGCCATGGCACAGCAGGAGTTGGGACTCTCAGCGGATGAGGCGGCCAATATCACACTCGAGCAGGCGCGTCCGATCCTGCGGGAGATTCTGGAAGCGGAGAAGGGGGGCCAGCAGCGGGAAGCCTGGCTCGCAGGGCAGATTCAGTCCCTCATCAGCAGCGGCAAACTGGTGCTGAAAGATCCGCGTCTGAAGGCCCCGGAGGTTTCGGAAGCTCCGCCGGCAGCCATCGATCTGGGCGAGGTCGCCCCGGGCGAGTAAAGGGAGGCAGCCGTGGAGTCATTGCTGACTCTCTCAAAATGCGGTATGCTTCCGGGTCCCAGCAGTGCTCTGCCGGCCCATTAGTGGTGCCTGTAGTGGACTGCGCAGGTTCGGACGGGTTCGTAGCTCAGCTGGTTAGAGCACTACCTTGACAAGGTAGGGGTCGTTGGTTCAAGTCCAATCGAACCCACCACACCATCCAGACCCCTGATCCCGGGGTAATGGGATCCGGCACTCCCCCGCTGGCAGGGGGAGTCCTGCTGTCCAAAGGAGACCGTCTATCGTTCCTCGGATTCGGACTAACGAAGAGATCCGTGTACGCGGCGACGTCCGTGTCATCGGCCCCGAAGGGGAGCAGATGGGCATCATGGCGGTGCCCGATGCCCTCCAGTCGGCCTATGACCATGGCCTCGACCTGGTGGAAATCGCCCCGCAGGCGGATCCCCCCGTGGTCAAGATCATGGACTACGGGAAGTACAAATACGAGGAAAACAAGAAGGCGGGCGAGGCCCGGAAGACTGCCACCAAGCAGATCCTGAAGGAACTCACTTTCCGGCCCAAGATCGGCGACCACGATGTTGAGGTCCGCACAAAGAGGGCCCGGGAGTTCCTCCTGAAGGGCTACAAGGTGAAGTTCACCGTCATTTACCGAGGACGTGAGCGGAGCCATCCGGAAATCGGCGAACGAGTCCTGCTGGAAGCGTTCGAAGTCGTGAAAGATGTCGGCAAAATCGAGTCGCCTCCGATCCGGGAAGGCCGCAAGACCTTCATCATGATCGAGCCCCTCGTGAAGCCACCGCCCAAGGTGCGCCCGAAGACCGACGAGGCTGAGAAAGAAAAACCGGCCGGCAAGAGTGCAGACCTGAAGGTCAAGCTCAACCTGGACGGCGCCCTTGAGGGCGGGACACCGGCCCCTGAAGCGCCGGTCAGTGAAGAAACTGCGTAGACTGCTGCCTGCCGGCAGCGTCACGTCAAGGGGAGAGTCCAGAGCGTCATGGGACAGAAGATGAAGACCCACAAGGCGGCCGCCAAGCGTTACCGGGTCACCGGGAGCGGGAAGATTGTGCGACGCCGCACCAATCGCGGGCACCTCCTCTCCAAGAAGAGTGCCGCGCGCAAGCGACGCCTCCTCCACGACATCCCCGTGGACTCCGCGCTCATCAAGAACGTGGAGCGGATGCTCGCGATTCGTTCTCCGCGCCCCGTCATCGAGTCGAAGAACTAGCGACCCGGCGACCCGCGCACCCTTTTTACCCAGTCACTCCGAGGGTAGTGCCGCTGGTGGATCTCCCACCCAGGCCAAGTGACGCGCCCGCGTCCCCCACAGGAATGGAGGTCCCTGCATGACTCGTGTCAAGGGAGGCGTCGCAACCAAGCGACGCCACAATAAGTGGCTCAAGCTCGCCAAGGGCTACCGCGGTACCCGCGGCAATCAGTACAAGGCCGCCCGCGAGGCCGTGATCCACGCGTACGTCTATGCGTACCGCGACCGCCGGAATCGCAAGCGCGACTTCCGCCGTCTCTGGATCGCCCGCATCAACGCCGCGACCCGCGCCCGGGGACTGCGCTATAGCCAGTTCATCGCGGGCCTGAAGAAGGCCGACTGCATCCTGGACCGCAAAGTCCTCGCCCATCTGGCGATGACTGAGCCCGCCGCCTTCGATGCCGTCACCAAACTGGCCCAGTCGAAGCTCGCGACCGCCTAGCGTTCGCACTCTCGCTGGCGAAGCAATCAGAAACCGCACCCCGGTCGGGTGCGGTTTCTGATTTTCCTGCAGGCAGAGAGCCCCGTGCCGGGAGAGGAGTACGATAAGCCCCATGCGCGAACGGGTTGTGGGACCAGCCGCTTCAGAGGAAGAGCGACTCCAGGAAGGGGTCGGCGCGGAGTTACGTCCGAAGCGATTGCAGGAGCTCATCGGGCAACCCCGTGTCCGGGAACGCCTGAGTGTCGCGATCCAGGCAGCGCGTCAGCGGGGCGAAGCGATGGAGCATGTCCTCCTGCATGGTCCCCCAGGCCTGGGGAAAACCACCCTCGCACACATCATCGCGGCCGAGCTCGAAGCGCCACTGACACTTACCTCTGGTCCTGCCCTGAGCAAGAAGGCGGACCTCTTTGGTCTGCTGACACAACTGAAACCGCAGAGTGTCCTGTTCATTGACGAGATCCACCGCCTGCCGACAGAGGTCGAGGAACTCCTCTACCCGGCGATGGAGGATTTCGCCATCGACTTCCTCCTCGACTCCGGCGCTCACGCGACCGCCACCACCTTTCGTCTCAAGCCCTTCACTCTCATCGGCGCGACGACCAGAGCCGGCCTGCTGAAGAACCCCTTGCGGGATCGCTTTGGGCTTCAGCAGCATCTGGAGTTCTACACGCCAGAGGATCTGGAGGCGATTCTCGGACGCTCCGCCGGGATCCTCGCCACGCCGCTGGATGCGGATGCCTGCGCGCTGATCGCCAGACGCTCCCGGGGGACCCCCCGGATCGCGAACCGGCTCCTGCGGCGAGTCCGCGACTTCGCCCAGGTCCGGGGGTCCGGCAGCATCCATCGTCCCCTCGCTGAAGAGGCCCTCACTCTGGAGGGGATCGACGCGCTCGGACTGGATGCCCTGGATCGACGTTTCCTGAGGACCATCGCCGAGGTCTATCAGGGGGGACCGGTCGGGATCCAGGCCCTTGCTGCCACCCTGAATGAAGAGCTCGACACCCTCACGGAACTGGTCGAGCCCTATCTCCTCAAGGAAGGCTTCCTCGCCCGGACCAGCCAGGGTCGGCTGGCGACCAAGCGGGCTTTCGATCTGCTGGGACTCCGCTGGATGGGGCCGCCGCAGGTAGTGGAGGAGTCGCTGTTCGAGTCCGCGCCTGATCTGTAGCCCCGGGTGTGCGGAACTCCCCGAGAGAATGGGGAGAGGAATCGTCCCCACATCAGCCCCATAGGCCTCAGAATAAGTCCAAGATTGCCAACGAAAGGGAAGCGGAATTGGCTCTAGAAGCTGAACTCTTTACGAGGATCTGGACAGCGATTGATGGAGATTGCCGCCAGAAGCTGAGCTATTTGACTTCAGTTTGCCGCCCGACTCCCCTTGCGACTACCCTAAAGGGACCAACGACACTACTAAACAGAAGTTCACCACCATGCCCCAGCACTTCGTCCACGCCCACTGCCACTCCGAGTACTCCCTCCTCGATGGACTCATGCGCATCGAGGACTGGGTCCCCCGCGCCGCCAGCTTTGGCTACGACACCCTTTGCCTCACCGACCACGGCGTTATGTACGGGGCAATCGAGTTCTACGAGACCTGTAAGTCCCATGGCATTCGCCCCATTCTCGGCATGGAGGCGTACATCACCGATGGCTCCCGGTTCGAAAAGCCCGAGGGCGACCAGAAGTACCCGTACCACCTGATCCTCCTGGCACAGAACGACACCGGCTACCGCAATCTGATGAAGCTCTGCTCCATCGGGTACCTGGAGGGGTTTTATCGCAAGCCCCGCATCGACCGGGAGGTCCTCCGGCACCATCAGGAAGGGATCATCGCCCTCTCCGCCTGCCTCAAGGGGGAGGTGCAATGGCACCTGAGCCAGAACAACCCGGCAAAGGCGCATCAGGTTGCGACCGAGTATCGCGACATCTTCGGCCCCGAGCGCTTCTTCATTGAGGTACAGCGTCATGGCCTGCCGGAGCAGGACAAGATCATCCCCCTGCAGCGACAACTGGCGGCCGATCTCGGACTGACCTGCATGGCGACCAACGATGCCCACTACCTGGAGCCGAAAGCGGCGAACTACCAGGACGTCATGATGTGCATCGCCATGAACCGGAAGGTCAATGACCCTGACCGGCTGAAGATGTCTTCAGACCAGATGTACTTCAAGAATCCGGCGGAAATGGACCTGACCTTCACCGGGCTCGAAGAGATGCTGCGCAACACCCATCGTCTGGCGCAGATGGTGGACCTCGAGATCGACCTGGGGCGGCATCACTTCCCCGATTTCGCAGTTCCCTCCGGAATGGACGCCCGCAGCTTCCTGTCGCATCTGGCGCATTCCGGACTGGAACGCCGTCGACCCAACGCCGGTCCGGCGTATCACGACCGCCTGGAATTCGAACTGGGCGTCATCGATCAGATGGGCTTCAACACCTACTTTCTGATCGTGCAGGACTTTGTGAATTTCGCAAAGGATGCCGGGATCGAGGTCGGACCGGGTCGCGGATCTGCGGCCTCTTCGCTGGTGGCCTTCGCCACCGGCATCACCGACATTGATCCGCTGGAGTTCGGGCTCATTTTCGAGCGCTTCCTCAATCCCGAGCGGGCGAGTATGCCCGACGTGGACATCGACTTCGCGCCCGAGCGCCGGCATGAAGTCATTGAGTATGTCGCGCAAAAGTACGGTCACGACCGGGTCTGCCAGATCGTGACGTTCAACCGGATGAAAGCCCGGGCCGCGATTCGTGATGCCGGGCGGGTCCTCGACATCCCCCTGCCGGATGTGGACCGGCTCGCAAAGCTCGTCCCCTGGGGACCGAAGGTCACGCTGGAAGAGGCCCTGAGCACGGTCCCGGAACTGCAGGCCGAAAAAAACGCTTCCGCCGAAGTCCGGCATCTGCTGGAGACCGCGCAGGGGATCGAGGGGCTGGCGCGCAATGCCGGGATTCATCCGGCAGGCATCTGCATCGCGGCTGGTCCGGTCAACGAGCATGTGCCGTTGCAGCGGATGAGCAACGGCGAAGTGGTCGCGCAGTTCGACATGGTGAATGTCGAGAAAATCGGCCTCGTCAAGATGGACTTCCTGGGGCTGAAAACCCTGACGTACATCCGGGATGCCGTGGACTGGGTCGCGCGACGTCGCGGCATCACCATCGACATCCGGGCCATCCCCACCGATGACCCGCAGACCTTCAGTGTGCTGGGGCATGGCAACACCCTCGGACTCTTCCAGCTGGAAGGTTCGGGGATGCGTCAGCTCCTCATGGACATGAAGCCCGACAAGCTCGGCGACATCGTGGCCTGCATCGCGCTCTATCGCCCCGGTCCCCTGAATTCCGGGCTGCATACCAAGTATGTCCGGCGCAAGCATGGTGAGGAGAAAATCACCTACGGCCATCCGTTGATGGAGCCGATTCTCGGCGAGACCTACGGGGTCCTGACCTATCAGGAGCAGATCGCCCAGCTCTTCGTGGACCTCGCGGGGATGACCCTCGGCACCGCCGTCAAGGTCATCAAGATCATTTCAAAAAAGCGGAGCAAGGACGAGATCAACGCCTACCGGGTGGACTTCGTGCAGGGCGCGAAGAAGCTGCACGGCATTCCCGAGAAGATCACCGACACGCTCTTCGATGAAATCCTCGAGTTCGCAGGCTACGGCTTCAACAAAGCCCACTCCGCCGCTTATGGCCTCCTCGCATATCAGACCGCGTATCTGAAGGCGAACTTTACGCCGGAGTTCTACACCGCCTACCTCACGAGCGAACTGGAGAACCACGACAAGCTCGCCCTCATCGTGACCGAGATGCGCGAGCACGGTCTCCCCTTGCGGGGTCCCTGCATCAACCGGAGCCAGGCCTCCTTCTCGATCGATGACACCGGCGATGACCTCGTGATCCGCTTCGGACTCGCGGGCATCAAGGGGGTCGGACGCCTCGCGGCGGAGCGGATCGCACAGCTCGCGACGGAGCGTCCGTTCCGTGACCTCACGGACTTCACCAGCCGGCTCGACCCGAAGCTGGTCAACCGGGGGATGGTGGAAGCGCTCCTCTGGTCCGGCGCACTCGACTGTCTTCCAGGCAACCGGGCCCAGAAGGCCGCAGTCCTGGATGCGGCTCTGGACGCTGCCCGGGATCGTCAGGAAGATGCCGCCAAGGGCCAGACCAACATGTTCGATGTCTTCGCCACAACCACCGAAGCCACCCCAGCCCTCCTCGGATTGCCGGACATCCCGGAACTCGGCGAGAGCGAGCTGCTGGCAAAGGAACGACAGCTCACCGGCCTCTACCTCACCCGGCATCCGCTGGAGTCGAGCTGGCCCCGCCTCAAGGGGCTCATCGACCACCCCATCGGGACACTCAGTGCGGAGCAGGAAGGAAGTTTCATCCGGCTGGCGGGACTGGTTTCTGGCCTGCAGAAAAAGCGCTCCCGGAACAATCAGTCCTATGCCCTCTTCAGCCTGGAGGATCTCTCCGGCAGCATCGATACGGTCGTCTTTCCCGCCGCCCTCGAGAAAGTGCAGCACGCCCTCACTGACGACGCCATGGTCATGTGCGCGGGTCGCCTGCAGATTGATGAGCGGGAAGCCGCCGCAGGTCCGGAATCCGAGGAGAGCGCGGGCGGCGACCGGCCGGTCCGGCTGAAGTTCCTCTGCGACGATCTCATCCCGCTGCAGGAAGCGTTGCAGTCGGCGCAGGCTCCGGACCTGGATCGTCTGCTGCCCAAAAACAGCCGCAATGGACGGGGCACCGCGAAGGGCAACGGTCACGGCGGTGAACCCTGGCCTCCCCCGGAGCGGATGGTCAGTTTCCAGGAGTTGCCAGACATCGGTGCACCGGAGACCGTGCATCTGGAGATCGCCCTCAACGGCAACGTCTCAGAATTTGCCGACTACCTGCAGCACTTCATTCAGGAGCATCCCGGCACGCATCTGGTGCGACTCACCATCCAGCATGGCGATGCCCGGCTCATCGCCGAGTTGGGGGCGACCCGCATGGATGGATCCAGGAGCACCCTGCAAACGTTTAAGCAACGGTGGCCTGACCTGGTCTACTCCCTGAGTTAATCAGGCGCTGAGCCGACCGGGCGGGGTCCAGCAAACACTATCGCAGGGGCGGGAGTTTTCCCCGGATTTTCCCCGGACTGGCCCCTTTGAGTCCCCCACCACCAGCAGCGGTCAGGGAGACTTGTGACAGGACAGGGAGAAGTCGGGGATTCCGGGACCCTCCACCCTGACAGGATGCTGGCAACCGGAGCAGAAGCCGCGCAAGTTTTTTCCCAAACGAGCGCGGAGAATAGCGCTCCGGCGGCATCACCCCCTGTACCAGCGGCACACAGGTGTCGCAGGCGACGTTTCAAGCGCTACGCAAGACGCAAGACGCAAGACGCAAGAGAAGGACGGTCCGAGACTATGGCAGGAGTCAACAAGGTCATTCTGGTCGGCAACATCGGTCAGAAGCCGGAACTCAAGTACACCTCCAGCGGAGTCCCGTTCTGCAACTTTTCGGTCGCCACCAACGAACGCTGGGGGCGCGATGAGTCAGGACAGACCAAAGAGCACACGGAATGGCACCGGGTCAGTGCCTGGCGCAAGCTCGCCGAGATCTGCGCCCAGTATCTGGACAAGGGTAAGCAGGTCTATATTGAAGGCCGACTCCGGACCCGCTCCTGGACCACCCCAGAGGGGGAAAAGCGCTACACCACCGAGATTCAGGTCGACGAGATGGTGATGCTCGGCGGGCGCGGCGGAGGCGGCGACTACGGTGATGTCCCGGACTCCGCGTATGATAGTGACGAGGGCTTCGGCGGAGGCGGCGGCAGCTTCGGCGGCGACCGCGGAGCCGGTGCCTTCCGACGCGAGACCGTCGGCGCGAGTTCCTTCCCAGGAAACGGGAACGGCAACGGCTCGCGACAGGCCGCCGCTGGTCGGCAGCCCTCCGCTCCCAGCGCACCGCCAGAAGTCATTGATCTGGAAAACATCAGCGACGGCGACTTCTTCTAGGCAGGGCGCCATCGGCAACACTGACGCGAGCACTCCTGTGTGTGAGTAGTGACGCGGCGGGCTGGACCAGGGACGGTCCAGCCCGCTTGTGTTTCACCTGCGACAGCACCAGACGTCGCGTCTGGCCCGCTTCACTGACGCAACGTCGCGCCGCAGGCGGACTTCGCCGCCGCGATCATGGCGTCCATCGCCCGGGAGACGTCCTCATCGGTGAGGGTCGCCTCGGGATGCTGGAACTCGAAGCTGAAGGCCATCGACTTCTGACCTGCCGGAATCTGCTTGCCCCGATAGATATCGAAGAGCGACACGCTGGTGAGATACGGCCCACCATGCTGTTGCAGGACCTGGGCGAGGTCGCCATAGCGCATCCCCTCCGGCACCACGAGGGCGAGGTCGCGATGGGCACCCGGGAAACGGGGGAGGGGTGCGAAGCGCGGAACCCGACCGATTTCAGCCGCCCGCCAGAGCGCCTCCCAGGGAATCTGCGCGACCGCTACCACCAGCGGCAGGTCCCAGGCATCGACCAGCGCGGAGTCCACAATTCCCAGAATGCCGTGCGGAGCGCCCTCCCCTTCCCGATGCGCGGGATCGCCCAGCTGCCAGTGCGCCGCCAGCCCGGAGGCATAGGGCGGAATCGTGTTGTCATCCGGCAGGCAGGTTGCTGCGATGTGGAAATGCTGGCACAGCAGTTCCAGCGTGCCTTTGACTTCCAAAAAGGCGGACTCCGCCGCGAGGGGCCCGGGCTCCCGGACCGCCACGATCAGGAGCTCCTCAGCTTCCTGCGGGACGCCGCTTTCCTCCCAGTAGACCTTGTTGATCTCGAACGCCCGGGGCAGCTGCTGCCGGTTCCGGACATTGGTGCGCAGGGCATCGAGGGCTCCTGCAACGAGTGTCCGGCACAGAACTGACTGCTCGAGAGAGAGAGCGTTGGCGAGCGTGATGGGGGTCCCACCCGGACGCAAAGGATTCGGAACCCCGCCGGTCCGTTCGTTGCCCAGCGGGAAGGTCATCAGCTCCCGGTATCCCAGCGCGGCCAGCCAGTGCTTGAGCTGAAAGCGAAACTGGGTCCGCCAGTCCCGGACCTGCGTCTTCATCGGAGCGTTCGGCAGCACCAGCGGGATCTTGTTGTACCCGTAGTGCCGCGCGACATCCTCCGCGAGGTCCTCCTCCAGATGCACATCAGCCCGCCAGGACGGGACACTCATCGCTTCCCACTCCGCCGCCTGAGCGGTCTGCCGGAATCCCAGGGCTTCCAGGAGGCGGATGACTTCTTCCCGGGGGATGTCCGCCCCCAGGAGCGGGGCGATGCGATCAATGTCCGCCACCAGTTGCCTTGCGGGGGGATCGGGATGCCCGGTGCTCCAGAGCGCTGGCTCGACCTGGCCGCACTGGTAGCGATCGACATACCACGCCACGCGGTCGAGGGCTTCTTCCACCAACGCTGGATCGATGCCCCGCTCGAACCGGAGCGAGGCGTCGGTCCGGAGGGCGTGCCGACGGGCGGTCCTGCGGATCGCCACCCGGTCGAAGCGTGCGGATTCCAGGAGCACAGCCCGGGTTTCCCAGCCGACCTCGGTCGCTTTGCCTCCCATGACGCCAGCCAACGCGATGGGTCCACGGGTGTCCGTGATCAGCAGGTCATTGGTCGTACAGGTTCGCTCCACGCCATCGAGAGTGGTGAAAGTCTCGCGCGGGTGAGCACGACGCACGATCACTTCCGGACTCGCCAGTCGCTCCAGATCAAAGGGATGCAGCGGCTGTCCCAGTTCGACCAGGACGATGTTGGTGATGTCGACGATGTTGTTGATCGGCTTCAGCCCCAGGGCCGCCAGTCGCGCCAGAAGTTCCGGCGGCGAGTCATCCACCCGGACATCGGTCAGGATCCGGGCGGCGTATCGCGGGCAGAGATCCAGGTCCTGGATCCGCAACGTCAGCCGCGGATGCACCAGCGCTTCCGGGTGATCTCCCAGATGTCGGGTGGTGGCTGCGGCACGTTCGAATCCGGGCTGAGGCTGCTGAAAATGCGCCGCGAGTTCCCGGCTAATACCGAGCAGGGAGAGGACATCCCCGCGATTCGAGGGGTACTCCATCACGATGGGCTGGTCTGCGAAAAGGAGCGTCGCGAGATCCGTTCCCGGCGCGACTCCCGGCAGTTCCAGCAGGTCCCGCGACTCCCGTCCGAGCCCCAGTTCCTGTGAAGAGCAGACCATCCCTTCACTGGTGATCTCGCCGAAGGTCTGACTGGCGATGGGCTCGCCAGAGACCGTGCTCCCTGGAGGGGCGAAGGCCACCACCTGACCGACTGCAATGCCGGGAGCCGTGGAGTAGACCGTATACCGCTCTGCCCCATCGCTGAGCGTGAGGAGCGTCCCGGCCCCCTGAGGCCTTGCCTGCTCCACGAGCGCGGCGATGACCCCGGCAAACGTACAGGGCAGCCCGGTCCCGACCTCCGCCTCGAAGCCGAGGAGCGTGAGGGTCCGGGCCAGTTCTTCCGGGCTCTGTCCGTTGCAGTGGATGAGGCTTGTGAGCCAGTGGTACGGCAGCTTCATGGATCCGTCTCCTTCGTGATGCGCCCTGGGGCGCTACAGCACGTGGAGCGCCCGGAGCGACTCGCCGCTCCGGGGGGCTCCGTTGACAGTGGCGGTGAGGCCATAGGTGGTCAGTTGTGAGGGACTCCCGAGAGCTTCCCAGGTCCGGAATGTCGCGACATCCCACAGATAGCGCCCCTGATCCGTGAGGACCAGGTAGTCCGCCATCCGCAGGAGTGGTTGCGGGATGTCATGTGACAGGGAGGCGTTGGCGATGATGTCATCGATCTTTTCCTCCCGGGTCGCCAGTCGCAGCACCCACTCTTCGGTCCGGCTGCGTCCGACAAAGAGCGCAGCTCCTGTCAGGATCGCGCTCCCCACGAACACCGGGGCGGCACCGACTGTCAGCCCCACCAGCGCCGTTGTCCCGGTAAAGGCAGCGAGCGGATTGGTGATACGGGCCCAGGGGCCGACTTCCACCTCGATCGGATAGTCGACCTCGGCATGGTCCGGCGACATATCCCGGGCACACTCCGTCAGCCGGGATCCCGGCGCCTCGATCAGCGCCAGGATGAACGGCGCTTCCCGGCGGAGCCAGGCGCTGGAGACCGGGCTCACGAGATAGCGGTGCGCTTTGTGATAGGGCAGTTCGGTCATGGTGATGCTCGTCAGAACTGGTCCAGGAACCGGACATCGTTCTCGGTCAAAAGGCGGATGTCGTTGATGCCCGAAGCCATCATCGCCAGCCGGTCGATCCCCATGCCGAAGGCGAAACCGGTGTAAACCGCAGGATCGATCCCGCCGTTCCGCAGCACCTGCGGATGCACCATCCCGGCTCCCAGCAACTCCACCCAGCCCGAGTGTGAGCAGACTCGGCAGCCAATGCCCTGACAGACCGCGCAGTCGATGGCCAGGTCCCCGGAAGGCTCCGTGAAGGGGAAGTAGTCCGGGCGCATCCGGATCTTCCGATCCGCGCCGTAGAGTTCCCGGGCCACCATCGCGAGCACTCCCTTGAGATGAGCAAAAGTGAGCCCCTTGTCGATCATCAGCCCCTCGATCTGATGGAACACCGGGGAGTGACGGGCGGTGAAAGCATCACGTCGAAAGACCCGTCCAGGAGCCACCACCATGAGGGGTGGCTTCCGGCTTTCCATCGCCCGCAGCTGCACCGGACTGGTCTGTGTCCGGAGGAGCAGCCCCCCCTCGACATCGAGGTAGAACGAGTCCTGGGAGTCCCGCGCCGGATGGTCCGCACCGAGATTCAGCGCTTCGAAGTTGTAGTACTCCGTCTCGATCTCGGGGCCTTCCACCACCTCGAACCCCATGCTGCAGAAAATCTCCAGCAGACGCTCCAGAGTTTTCGTGAAGGGATGGAGTCGCCCGACCGCTGACACTGGCGGACGTCCGGGCAGGGTGGGGTCGAAAATCGACTTCCCGGACTGGCGTGTGGCCCCTGCGCTCAGGGTCGCCTGCCGTTCCGCCACCAGCGCTTCGGCCTGCTGACGGAGCATGTTGACCCGCTTGCCCATGGTCGGACGCTCGGTGGGATCCAGGCGCGCCAACTGCGGACCGAGGTCGGCGAAGAGCCCCTTGCGTCCGAGGAGGCTGAGCCGCGTCGCTTCGAGGGCGTCGGGGGTGTCGGCCGCTTTCAGAGTGGCGATGGCGGCCTCGATGGCGGCGAGTTGTTCGCTGAGCGTGATGTCGGCTGGCATAGGGTGAGTCCTTTGCGACTGAACAGGCGGTCTGGCAAGCGGAACGCCCACCAGTGCTGGTGGGCGTCGGTGTGGTGTAGCGGTGGAGGAGCGATCCCAGGCCGTGCCGCGGCAGCCGGCGGTGGGGGCGTCTAGCGCTCCACCGCGCCGGTAAACGGCGAATCCTGATGTCCGGCGAGGCGTGGCATCGCGGCTCCTTGGGGTCAGAAAGCTGGCCGGAGGCCAATATATCACAGCAGATTGGTACCTCGGGGCACTTTTTGCGTGACTGAGAGGCCGGAACCCGGTACACTCCGGGGCTGCATCTCGATCCATCCCACGCCTTTGGTGGAGCCCCACATGCCTCTCCGTCACCGGGTCGGTCTTCTCCTTACCGCATTGCTGCTGCTGGTCGTCGCCTTTGCCTGCGACAGCAACGGCAACAGCCTCGTCCCCGGGGCGACCCGTCCACGGGTCGTGGTGAATGTCACCCCAACGGACCCCATTCCGGGGCTCCCGATCGTGATCGATGCCTCCGGCTCGAGTGATGATGGCGGCATTGTCCGCTTCGACATCACCCTCCGGACAGGCAGCGGTCAGACGGTGACCTTCATCACCGGTCGGCAAAGCCGCCTTGAGGTCACCCTGGGTGCTGGCACCTATAGTGCGACCGTCATGGCCGTTGATGCCCAAGGCGAGGCGAGCAGCCGGACCATCAACTTTGTGGTTTCCGACTGCGGTCCCAGCCCGGTGGTGACCACGACGACGTTGCCGGATGCGATGGAGGGGAGCTTCTACTCCACTGAGATCCTCGCGACTGGTGGGGTTGACCCGCTGAAAGTCTCCCTGGCGACCGGGTACACCCTTCCGCCGGGCTTGTCGCTGCAGGAAAACGGCACCCTCTCCGGGTCTCCCGCACTCGGGACCGCTGGTTCCTACTTCCTGCAGGTGGTCATTGAAGACAGCTGCGATGTCGCGCCGCGCAAAGCCAACATTTCCCTGCCATTGGTGATCGCAGCGAATCCCGGCGGCTGTCCGCCGCTGACTATCGACAACGACACCGCTCCGGATGGCAAGGTCGGCACCACCTACTCCTTCACCCTGTCCGCCAGTGGTGGTCTGCCGCCGGTGACCTGGGACATCGCCTCCGGCGCGCTTCCGCCCGGGATCCTGTTGCTGAGCGACACCCTGACCGGTATCCCCAGCGCTGCCAGCGTCTATGTGGTGGGTATCCGGGCGCAGGACAGCTGCTTGCCATCGCCCCAGAGCGTGGTGCAGAGCTACACCATCAGCGTGAATCCGTAAGGTTCCACGCCTGTCTGGTGTTCAACACAGCGCCCCCCGGACTTCCGGGGGGCTTGCTTTTTAGGGATGGGATGGGGGGGCGATTTACAGGGCGCGATGAATCGCGCCCCTAACATCAATCATGCGTGGTTCCCCAATGTTAGGGCGGCGATTCATCGCCGCCTGTTATCTCAAACCGTCTGTTCACCCAAACCCCCTGTTATCCCAAACGTCTGTTCTCCCTACCAAAGTTGTCTCTAGCGAACCGCAAAGACCGCAGTCAACAGGGACTCCAGATCTGTAGCCTCGGGATACGCTCCTCGCGCTTTATCCAGCAACGCTTCTGCTTCCCGGCCATCCAGATCGAGCTGGGCGGTCAGAATCGCCAGAACCTGCTGGCTCACCGCATCACCAGGGAGGGTCGCGACTTTGGCGCTCCCAACGGCTGTTACGCTGGTCCCTTCGAACGCGGCCACCTTGCCTCGCAGTTCTGCAATGAGGAGTCGCGCTTTGCTGGCACCGATGCGGGGGAGCTTCTTCAGGAAGGCTTCATCGCCGGTCTGGATTGCCGCCGCGATGCTGGCGGTCGGGGCAGCGAGCATGTCAAGGGCCACCGAGGCCCCGACCCCCTTCACCGTGATCAGCCGGAGGAAGAACTGACGATCCAGCGGATGCGCGAAGCCATACAGGCGCGGTCGCAACGCGCCCACCGGTCCCTGCGGCGCGAACTCCAAATGTGTGTGGACCGTGACTGTCCCTCCCACCGCCACCGTACTGAGCTGCTGGGCCGTACTCGCGGGGATGTGCAACTCCAGCACCAGCTTGCTGCCAGCGCTTCCCAGGCCGAGCCAGAGGCTCCCAGCCCTGGTGTCGAGACTCTCCAACGATCCCGTGAGCATGACCAACATCTAAGACTCCTCTATGGCTGACTGGATCGTAGACTGCCGGCCCGCCGGCAACGGCGTGACATCCGGGACACCAGACTGCTGATGCCGCAGCGTCCGCTGGATATGCGTGATGGCGATCGCTAGGGCATCCGCGACATCGTGGGGCTCCAGGGGTCCGGCGATCCCCAGGAGGTCCCGGACCCGCGCCTGGATCTGTGGTTTCTTCGCCGCTCCGGCCCCCACCAGTGCGTTCTTCACCAGTCGTGGCGCATAGGGAACCACCGGGAGCCCTGCCTGAGCGCACGGCAGCAACAATGCCCCCCGGGCATGGGCCATGAGAATCGCGGTCCGCGGATGCTTCATCCGCGTAAAGAGGTCTTCCACCGCCACTACCTGTGGCTCGAACTCCGTAAGCAGGTCTTTCACGCCATTGAAAAGAATCAGCAGTCGCTCCTCGATCCGCGCCCCGGTGGGAGTATGCAGGATGCCGCCTTCCACGAGGGTGATCGCATCATCCGCCGCCCGCCAGTCCACGACACCGTAGCCGGTGCGGGAGAGCGAGGGGTCCAGTCCCAGGACGCGCAGGGTCGGGTGCTCACTCATGACGCTCAGGGCTCCCGGATGCCGAGCAACTGGCGCATCGGGCTGTGCGGCGGTGGGATGGCGAGTCCGCGACGATAGAAGTCGATGATGGCGCGTTCCATCGCGGCTTTAAATGGGCGACTGGTGTAGCCGAGTTCCTGGCGCGCCTTAGTGTCGTCGTACCACGGCGGCAGCATCACCATGCGTGCCCCAGGAACCGTCAGCAGCGGGGTGGTTCCTGTGAGCCGAGCCGCCAGTTCCATGAGCATTGCCGATGGCACGACACAACTCCGGGGGAGTTTCAGGCGTGGGGCGGGCACGCCGGAGAGTTCCTCGCACATCAGATAGATCTGCTGCAGTGTGACATTGTCCCCCCCCAGGGTGTAGTTCTCATGCTCGCGCCCCTGCTCATAGACCAGGACAAAGCCGGCGGCGACATCCTCCACATCTACAATGTCGAACCCTCCATCGAACCAGCCGGGGATCCGCCGATTCAGGAAGTCCACCAGCATTTGCCCGGTAGGAGTCGGCTTCACATCCCCCGGACCAACCGGCGCGCTGGGATTGGCAATGACTCCGGGGAGTCCGGCGGCAAAGACCTCTTTAACCGCGACTTCTGCTTCGTGCTTCGAAATGGTGTAGGGGTCCCGGGTCCAGGCGAGATTCCAGGCGACGGTTTCATCCGAGGGCCAGGTAGTCCCCTCGGGGCGACCGATCGCTGCGACCGATGAGCAATGCAGGAAGCGTCCGACATTCAGATCAAGCGCCCGCTGTGCCAGCTGACGTGTCGCATCGACATTCACCGCAAAGAGGTCCCGGGGGTCCCGGACCCACATCCGGTAATCAGCGGCCAGATGCACACACCCCTCAGCCCCGGTGAGTCCGAAGTCGATGACCGCCGGGTCCCGCAGGTCGCCCCGGACCACCACATGAGGGACATCGCTGACGATATTCAGCCCGGCGGGATCGCGGGCCAGGAGTCGCAGATTCGTGTACCCCGCCCGATGGAAGGCGCGGGCAACATGGGAGCCGATGAAACCAGTTGCGCCGGTAATGAAGAGGGGCGCGCTTCGATCCGGGACGAAGGACATGACAGGGGGGAGTGTACGGAATGTTGCGACTCGGAGTCGGGCGGGTTCGAAGGGCAGTGGCAAGAACAGAAAGAGAAGAACAGGTCGCGATGAATCGCAACCCAAACACCCGAACCAATGGCGCGAGCGCCGTAATCAGGGGGGGAGGGGACGTTTATGGGCAGCGGCCGGGGCTACACTCCAGCCATGACCTCGTTGGGAGCAACCACCCGGGCCGTGCTGCAGGAGTTGGGGGCAAAGCCCAGCAAGAAGCTGGGGCAGAACTTTTTGGTCCAGGAAGCGACAGTCGCCGCGATTGTCCGGCTGATTGATCCGCAGCCTGACGATCAGATCATCGAAGTCGGCGGCGGCATCGGGACCCTGACCGCAGCCCTGGCTCCCCGGGTCAGCCGCCTGGTGGTCTTCGAGGTCGACCGGGTGCTGAAGCCCTGGCTGGAGCAGCAGTTCGCCGATCAGCCGCAGGTAACCGTCCTGGGAGATGCCCTCGCGGAATGGTCGGCAGCCGGGGCGCTGCTCTCACCCGACCGGCCCCTGAAGATTGTCGGGAACATTCCGTATCAAATCACCGGTCCACTGCTGGAGCGAGCGCTGAGTGATACGTTGCCAGTCCCCTGGCAGTCCATCACGTTCATGGTGCAGGAAGAAGTCGCGGACCGGATGCTGGCGGCAGCGGGGGAACCGGAGCGGGGCAGGCTGTCGGTGATAGTCGAGCTCCACGCCCTGGCCGGAGGGCGTCTGCCGGTCGGTCGTGACGCTTTTCATCCGAAGCCCAATGTCGATTCCCTGGTGCTGCAACTGCGGCCCCGTCCCGTCCCACTGCTGGAGGCCGCGCAGATCCCCCGCTTCCAGGGCCTCCTCTCCAGGGGCTTCCATATGCGACGCAAAACGGTCTGGAACAACCTGCGTGCCGGGTTCGGCGGCACCGATCTGGAGCGTCTGAAGGGCTATCTGGAGTCCAATGGAGTCCCGTTGATGAAGCGTCCGCAGGACCTGACTCTCAGGGAATGGCTGAAGGCCTTCTGGGTGGAGGAAGAACTGCGGTCGTAACCCTGCAGGCTGTGCCATACTCGCAGCCCGGATGAAAGCGCTCCTGGCCCTCATCGATGGCACGACCTGGACCGGCGATGCCGCCGGTGCGCCTGGCACTGCTTTAGGGGAGGTGGTGTTCAACACCTCCATGACCGGCTATCAGGAGATCATCACCGACCCCTCCTATGCCGGCCAGTTGATCACGTTCACCTATCCACTGATTGGCAACTACGGCATCAATCTGCAGGACTACGAAGCAGAGCGACCCGCCACCCGCGGGATCATCGTCAAGGAGATCGCTCGTCAGCCCTCGAACTGGCGGACCGCCATGACCCTGGCGGACTACCTCCTTGGGCATGACATCCTGGCCCTCAGCGGCGCTGATACCCGGAGTCTGACCCGCCACATCCGGACCGAAGGATGTGTCATGGGGGGCATTACTACCGAGCTCACCAGCAGCGAAATGTTGGCGGCGATTCAGGCGCATCCGGGGTATGTAGGACGCGACCTGGTGCGGGAAGTAACGACGGCGTTGCCGCACCAGACCCCGGCGGAAGCCGGCACTATTGGACTCATCGATTGCGGCCACAAAGCGAACATCCTGCGGATGCTCCAGGATCATGGCAGCCATCCGGTCCGGGTCTATGCCCCCACGGTCAGTGCGGCGGAGCTCCGCAACGACCAGCTCGCCGGGCTGGTCCTCTCCAATGGCCCCGGTGACCCCTCCGCTGTGATGTATATCGCCGCGACACTCCGCGAGATCTACCAGGAACTCCCGGTGATGGGCATTTGCCTGGGGCACCAGATGCTGGCGCTGGCCCTCGGTGGCCGGACAGTCAAGCTCCGTTTTGGACATCGGGGGGCGAATCATCCGGTTCAGGACCTGGCCACCGGGAAGGTCACCATGACCAGCCAGAATCATGGCTTCGTGGTGGACCCGGAGTCGCTGGCGGGGAGCGGGCTGGAGGTGTCGCACATCAATCTGAACGATGGGACGGTGGAGGGGCTGCGGCATCGGGAGCTGCCGGTGTTTAGTGTGCAGTACCACCCGGAAGCGTTCCCCGGTCCCCGGGAAAATGCGTACTTGTTCGATGAGTTTTTCACCCTGGTGGCGCGTTAAGCCGCAGCGGAGTCTTCCCCATCCGATCCGCCCGGTACAATCACCTCATGCCTGAAGCCCTGACCTTTGCGCCCGCCACGACCCGGACCCTTGAGCTGGGACCCTTCGCGATCGGCGGGAGCGCTCCCCTCTTTGTCATCGCCGGTCCCTGTGTTTTGGAGAGCGAGGACCTGGCCCTCCAGACCGCCGACGCCTGCCAGCAGGCCTGTACCGCCCTCGGCGTCAACTACATCTTTAAGTCCTCCTACGACAAAGCGAACCGGTCATCAGTCCATTCCTACCGGGGTCCCGGCCTCACGGAGGGTGTCCGGATTCTCCAGAAAGTCCGCACGACTTTCGGCTGTCCGACGCTTACCGACTATCACTCCGCCGATGAGGCAGAAGCGGCGGCGGAAGGCGCGGACATCCTGCAGATTCCCGCCTTCCTGGTGCGTCAGACTGATGTCGTAGCCGCCGGCGGTCGCACCGGACGAGTCATCAATGTCAAAAAGGGACAGTTCATGGCCCCCTGGGACATGAAAAACGTGGTGGAGAAGCTGGAAGAAGTCGGCTGCGAGAGGATTCTGCTCACCGAGCGGGGGGCGACTTTCGGCTACGGCAATCTCATTGTCGATCCCCGCAGCTTCTACGAAATGCGAAAATTCGGCTATCCGGTCGTCTTCGACACCACCCACTCTGTGCAACTTCCCGGCGGACTGGGTCATGCCACCGATGGCAAGCGCGAATATATCTATCCCCAGGCCAAGGCCGCCATCGGCGCTGGCATTGACGGGCTCTTCATCGAAACGCATCCCAACGTCGATGCGGCGTTGTCCGATAAAACCAATCAGCTGCCGCTGGAGTACTTCACGCCGTTGCTGACGAATCTGGCGAAGCTGCACGCGGTGGCGCGGGAGCTGTAACCGACCCCGGCGCGTCGGTGCCAGGGGCATCCATCAGGGCCAGCTTGTCATATTCGGCACGATACTTCTCCAGTTCCCGGTGCAACTGCTGCGACCGGGCGAGCCGCAGATAATCCTCCAGTCCCTGATCCTTCCCTCCCCGATCCCGGATCATCATCAGTCGGGTGCGGAGCAGCGCCACGATCTCATCGAACTTTCCCTGACTGTAGAGTCGATCCAGCGTGTAATCCGACACGCCGGCGATGTGCGGGGGCTGGAACGCCGGGGGCTCCGGCGGGACATACATCCGGTCTTCGAGGTCATCGACCGTGGCGGCAATCTGAGGCGATGGGAAAAAGCCCGCGAGTTTGTCATCGGCCTCCGCCTCCTGCCGATCCGACAGATCCCGGATGAAATCGGTCACCTGCGGGAGTTCCTTCATCTCCCGCTCCAGATGCGCCTGAATCGCGGCCCTGGACTTCCCGGCCAGCAAGTCCCGCTCGACATGCAATGAATCCTGCGCCCGCTCATACCCCACCCGCGCCTTCCAGTTCCCCTGCTTATGCTCCTCCCAGGCGGGGAGAACATCGGTACGCAGCGCCTTCTCCTGACGAACGCTCCCCTGATCCCGGGCCGGAAGGAGGAAATACCACACAATCAGCAGCGGAGGAAACCAGAGGATCAGCGCTATGCCCCAGAGGGCCAGGACCATCCCATACCGATGTGCCAGGTCGTGGTAGGCCAGATAGATCATCTTCCAGAGAAACCAGATGCAAAGCGCGCCCATCACGAACTGCAGGAGCGGCAGGCCCGAAAAGAGGGCGACTGGCGCAAACCAGAGGAGCGGGAGATTCAGCAGGAGTCCGGGTAAATCCAGCGGGAACACTGTCGGGAAGTGTACCCTGCTGGTAACTTGCCCCGACACCCGGTAGCATTTTCCCTTCAGGGGCTGCCCTTGCGACCGGGAATCCACCACGCCCCTCTGGAGCCCATGCGTCCGCTCATCCTCACCCTGATCGCGCTTCTCGCACTTGCCTGCCTCCCGGCCTGCGACCCCTCCACCTTTTTCCTGCTCGCACCGCAGATCATTGATGGGGGCGGCGCCTCCGGCCAGCCCTTCGAGCAGCCCCGGAATGTGGATGCGCTCCGGGCCGAAATGATCGGGCTGATCAACGATGCCCGGGAAACCAAGGACCTGATCCCCCTCGCGCCAAGCACCGCCCTTCATTCCGTGGCTCAGCAGCATTCCAACGACATGGTGGCCAAGAACTTTCTGGGGCATAACGGCTCCGATGGCTCTACCCCGGAGAGTCGTGTGAAGCGGTCCATCGGCGAGGCGAAGTATCTGGGCGAGAATGTCGGGGCGGGCTTCCGGACCATCACCATCGCCCACAGCAAATTCATGGCGAGCCCGGACAACCGGAAAAACATCATGGCCGCCGATGCCACGCAAATCGGCATCGGCATCGCCTTCGGGGATGAGGAGAACAAGTACAAAGACGGGATCTACCTCACTATCCTCTTCTTTACGCCGAAGTAGCCCTGGCCCCAGAAGTCGCCCAGCCTGGTCTGTTGGACAGGGCGGTCTTGCAGCTGACGGGCCTGGTGCCGAGGCTCAACTAAGCATCTCCACGGTCGCGACCCCCGGGCGCTGGCCCTCTGCTATGTTTTAATCGCCCGTAGCACACACGCCGATCCTTTGCGCAGGAGCAGCCCATGGCGACCACACTGACTTCGGTCCAGACGTACCAGAACTTCATCAATGGTGAGTGGGTCCCCGCGCAGTCGGGCGAGACCTTCGAAAACCGGAATCCCGCCGATGATACCGATGTCATCGGTACCTTCCCCGCTTCAGATGAGCAGGATGTCAACGCGGCGATTGCTTCCGCAGAAGCCGCGGCAGATGCCTGGCGGCACACCCCCGCTCCGGTCCGTGGCGAAATCCTCTTCAAAGCTGCCCATTTGCTGGAGCAGCGGAAAGAGGAATACGCCCAGCAGATGACCCGGGAGATGGGGAAAGTCCTCAAGGAGACCCGGGGCGATGTGCAGGAAGCCATCGACTGCGGCTTCTACTATGCCGGTGAGGGCCGACGGCTCTGGGGGCATACCGCCCCGAGCGAGCTCAAGCGCAAGTTCGGGATGTATGTCCGGCAACCGGTTGGGATGTGCGCGCTGATCACCCCCTGGAACTTCCCCATGGCGATTCCCTCATGGAAGCTTTTCCCGGCGCTCATCGCGGGCAACACCTGTGTCATCAAGCCCGCTTCCGACACCCCCCTCTCGGTGAAAAACCTCGTTCAGACACTGCACGATGCCGGGGTCCC